>NZ_JBICTU010000012.1:0-201856 GCF_043197795.1 Sphaerisporangium sp. NPDC049003 | reverse complement strand
CAACCACAACGAGACCGTCATCACCCCCGGCCTCTCCACCAACCACAACGAGACCGTCATCACCCCCGGCCTCTCCACCAACCACAACGAGACCGTCATCACCCCCGGCCTCTCCACCAACCACAACGAGACCGTTCTGGTCTGAACGCTCTGATCAGCTCCGGCGAATAGCCGAAGCGGGAGTGGACCGGCTCACAGGGCGTCCCCCGAGGCGCTCGCGTCAGCGGACATGAGAACAGGCGGAGTAGATGCCTTTCAAGGAATTGGTGCCACGTCTTCCTGGGCACGCGTGGCTCATCCTCAGTGGCGACGCCGTGTCCGCCGTCGGAGCCGGTCTCACTCTCCCCTTCCTCCTCGTCTACCTTCATGACGTGCGGGGAATCGAGCTCGGCCTGGCCGGGCTCGTCCTCTCGACGATCGCGGTCGCCGGCCTGGCGGGAACCCCCGTCGGCGGGCTGCTCGCCGATCGCTTCGGTGCACGGCGGCCCGCCGCCGCAGGCCTCGTCCTCGCCGCCGCCGGAACCGCCGGGATGATCGGCGTACGGAGCGCGTGGGAGGCCGCCCTGTCGGCCGCGGTCTACGGGTTCGGTGTCGCGGTCACCGAGCCGGCGTTCCAGGCGCTGTTGAGCACCTCGGTCCCCCCTGCCCGCCGTTCACAGATATTCGCGGTACGCCACGCCCTGCTCAATGTCGGGCTCAGCGCAGGCAGCCTGCTCGCCGCCTTCCTGGTGGACTTCTCCTCACCGCAGACCTTCGTCACGATATTCGTCGTCGACGCGTGCACCTTCCTCACGTTCGCCGTGCTGATCGCCAGGGCACCAGGCCGCGGTCACACGGCCCCCGGATACAAGGCCCGAAGCTCCGGCACCCGCGGCGGATACCGCGAGATACTCGCCGACCGGCTGTTGCTGCGGATCTGCGTGTCCGTCGCCGTGGTCTTCACCTGCGGCTACGCCCAGTACTACAGCGCCTACCCGATCTTCTCCATCGAGACCGGCGGCCTCGACGCCGGCACACTGCAGCTGACCTTCCTGGCCAACACCTGCACGGTCGTCCTCGCTCAGTTGCTCGTCCTGCGCCTTGTGACCGGTCGTCGCCGTACCATCGCGTTCGCCTGGTCGGCCGGGCTCATGGCCATCGCCTGGCTGATCGTGGTGGGCGCCGCGCAACTCGGCGGCGGCCCGGCCGCCGTCGCGGCGTTCATGGCCGCGATGGTCCTGTTCGCCGTCGGTGAGACGCTCATGGCCCCAAGTGTCCCGGTGATCGTGAACGACCTGGCGTCCGACGACAGCCGTGGCAGATACAACGGAGTCCACAGCTTCGCGCAGACGCTGGGGTACATCATCGGACCGGCGGTGGCCGGCGCGGCGCTCGGCTCCGGGCACGGATCCCTCCTCTTCCTGGGCCTGGCTCTGGCACTCGGTCTGGTCGCCTTGCAGGCGACCAGGATCGACCGCCTCCTCACCCCCGCGGCGAACCTCGTGGGCGCCGGCCCCGCCGACGCCTCCGACGCTCACACCGAACGGACACACCATGGCGACTGACACCCAGGAAGAGGCGCTGGACACTCTGCTGGCGGCGGCGGAGAGGTGCCGGCGGCTCGGACGACTGGACGAGGCCGAACAAGTGCTGGAGCAGGCCGTCCAGATCACCCGGGACGCCGGAGCATCTCAGGATGCCCATGCACGCGCACTGGACGCCCTCGCCGACCTGCTCCGAGTCAGGGGAAGCTACCGGCGGTCGGACGAGATGCTGCGGAGCGCGCTCGGGCTCGCCGAGGAGGCGTCGGGACCCCACTCCCTGGCGGTCGCACGGATCTGCAACAGCCTGGGTGTGCTCCACAAGTACACGGGACGGTTCGAGGAGTCCGAGTCCTTCTATCACCGGGCTCTCGCGATAGTCGAATCGGACCTGGGCGATGCCCATCCCTTCATGGCCACCCTGTATCACAATCTCGGTGGGCTGAACCACGCGCGCGGCACCCACGCGAAGGGGGAGCCCTTCGCCCGCCGCTCGGTGGAGATCCGGCAGCTCACTCATGGTCCCGAGGATCCTGAGCTGGCCGCCGACAAGGCCGCGCTGGCGGCGATCGTCCACGCGCTCGGCGATCTCGACGAGGCGGAGAGCCTGCTGGTGGAGGCGCTGTACGTCTTCGAGACGCGACTCGGCCCAGAGGACTACGAGGTCGCCTCCTGCCTGAACAACCTCGCCTCGATCCACTATGCGCAAGGGCTTCTCGAAGCGGCCGAGCAGGGCTACCGCAAGGTCCTGGCGATCAAGGAAGGGCTCTTGGGACCGGCTCATCCGGAACTCGCGGTCGCGCTCAACAACCTGGCGATGACCCTCTGGAAGCGTGGCCGGCCCGAGGGCGCCGTGCCGGCACTGGAGCGTGCGATCTCCTTGCTGAGCGCCGAGGTCGACCAGGAACAGCCCGTCCGGCTGGCCTGCCTCCGCAACCTCGAAACGTGCCGGGAGTCAGTCAGTGACGACGGCCACTCTAAGGAGTTCTAGTGATTGATGGACAATTCCCCCTCGCGAGCTGGTTCCTGCTAGTCTCCGCGACCGGCTTTCTCGCCGTGTACGCTCTTCCGCTCCTGCTGGTGCCGCTGCGCTGGGCGCGCTGGTTCCGGTGGGAGGCCCCCTCGGGCCCCACGGACCTCACCGTCTACTTCGGACGCTGCCTCGGAGCCGTAGCGGTGGCCATCACGTGGGTCGCGCTCGCCGCGGCGCCCGATCCCGAGCACAACCTGATCGTGTTCGACCTCATCGCGATCGCCTGCGGGCTCCAGACGCTCATCCATGTGGACGGCGCGGTGCGCCGGATCCAACCGTGGACCGAGACTCTCGAGATCGGCCTGTACGCCGTTCTCTGCGGTGGCGCCGTGGCGATTCGTGTCCTGCTGCTGACGTGACCCGATGAACTGAGATCCGCCGGATCTGGTTTCCCGCCTCCTCACAGGACGCGGCTTGATGGACCGTGACGTCACGGTCCATCAAGCCGCGTCCTGCTCCTTTTGTCCGCTTATAACTAATTTGTCCCCTTGTAGGGAATTCGTCCGGAGCGAAGCGGCGAGGACTCGCCGCCACGGCCCGTACCGTCTTTTCCCTGCTGAACGCCACCACGGTCCCCCTCAGCAGGCGCGTGACCCACCACCGGCAGGGCCGCCCGCGGCATCGGCGGGTCTCGGATTCCCCGGCGGCATCGAGAGGCGTTCCAACTAGCCCCCCATTCATCTCCAAGTCGGCGACTGGAGACTTCTCCACGTCTGATCTCGTTGCGAGAGGGAGGCTTACATGACGAAGCCGGCGTCACCGTCCAGCGGCCGCACCCGTCCGGCCGGAAGCCGAGCCTTAATGGGATGAGGCAGAGGACCGCATTCCGACATGCTCCTTCACTCAGGGGAACCGGCCCGGCGGCAGCGGCTCTCGCTGTCAGCCCGCCGGCATGACGCGTTCTCTGTCACAGACTCGCGACAAATATTGCGCAAGCCCAGTGATGGATGTTTCGTGCATGAAAAGGATCCCGAAACAGCCGGTGTATCTACTCGTCGACAAGGTGGCGGCATGGATTTCCGCGTCCTGGGTCCCTTTGAAGTACGTGACGGCGAGGCCACCGTCGGCCTCGGCGGCCCACGGCAACGAGCCGTCCTGGCCCGGCTGGTGATCACCCCAGGGGCGGTCGTCTCCACCGATACGCTTATCGACGATCTCTACAAGGGCACTCCTCCCGCGACCGCCTTGGCCTCGCTTCACGTCTACGTGTCGAACCTGCGCCGGGCGATCGAGCCGGCGCGGGCGCCGCGCACGCCCCCACGGCTCCTCGTCGCGCGACGGCCCGGCTACCTGCTGGACACGATCGATGTCGACGCGCTGCGGTTCGCCACGCTCGTCGCCGACGCGGAACACCGCCCGGCCGAGCAGGCGCTCGCCCGCTTGGACGCGGCTCTCGAGCTCTGGCGCGGCACGCCGTACAGCGAGTTCGCCGAGGAGCTGTGGACGGTTACCGAGGTGAACCGCCTGTGCGAATTGCGCCTGGTGGCGATCGAGCGCCGTGCCGAGTCGCAGCTGGATCTCGGCCGTCCGCAGGCGGTGATCCACGACCTGGAGGCCGAGACGAGCAAACAACCGCTGCGGGAGCGGCTGTGGTGGCTGCTGGCCCTCGCCCTCTACCGATCCGGCCGGCAGGCCGACGCCCTCGCCACGCTCCGCCGGGCCAGGGGACTGATCGTCGATCATCTCGGTCTGGATCCTGGTCACGAGCTGCAGACACTGGAAGACGACATCCTCAGGCACGCCGAATCCATCACCTTTTCCCCCAAGCGCGCCACGTTGACTTCGGGCAGTCCCCCTGCCGCCCTTACCGACACGACCTCGGCACCGCCCAGGCTCGGCCGCGACCAGCAACTCGCGGATATGGAGCTGCTGCTTCACCGCGGCGACATGAGCACCATCGCGGTGAGCGGCGAGACCGGCATCGGCAAGACCTGGCTGCTCGAGGCCTTCCGCGAGCGGAGCACCGAGTTCGGTCATCTGGCTCTTTGGGGCGGCTGCCAGGAGATCGAAGGGGCTCTGCCGCTCTGGCCATGGATCCAGGTCCTCAGGTCGCTCTCGCGGATCCACCCGCCTATGGACCGGCAGGCTCTCACCGGTCTCCTCGACGACGAGGTTCCGACGGGTTCCGCCGTCGGAGCGAAGATGCAGCGCCACCGCGCCATCGCCGACTGGCTAGTCGCCACCGCACGGGTCCAGCCCTTGGTGATCATCTTCGATGATCTCCATTGGGCCGATCTCGCGACGCTCGAATTGCTCGGCGACGTGACGGCGCTCATCAACGAATCGCGGGGGTGCGTGCCGCTCACGCTCGTCATAGCCTTCCGGGACAGCGGGGACCTGTCCGCCATCGAGTGCGTCCTCGGCCGGCTCGCCCGCTACGACCTCCTCCGCCTTCGGCTGCCGGGCCTCAACGCCTGCGCCGTGCAGGGGATCGCCGCCGCGATGGGCACCGAGATCGACGACCAGACCGCGTACCGGTTGACCCAGCGCACCGGCGGCAATCCGTTCTTCGTTCGCGAGACGCTCCGGATGCTCGCCCACGGCCACCCGCTGGAGACGTTGCCGGACGCGGTCGCCAGCCTCGTCAACCAGCGGCTGCGAGCGGCCGGCCCGGAGGTGGGCGACGTGCTGAAGGTCTCCGCGTTGATCGGCAGGGAATTCGACCCCGACGTCGTCGCCCAGGTTTGCCAGGCGGGGACCTACGACCTGCTCGACCAGGCGGTCAAGGCCGGGTTGATCGTGTCGACGGCCAACCGGATGGCCTTCACGCACGACCTGGTGAGGGAGGCTCTCATCATGGAGATCCCCCCCTTGAGGAAGGCGACGATACATCGCGAGGTGATGAACGCGCTCGCCACCCGCCCGGCGGTGGACGTGGCCGTCATCGCCCATCACGCGATCGAGGCGGGGCCCACCGCGTACAAGGAGGCGGCCCACTGGGCGCGGGCGATGGCCGAGGAGGCGACACTTCGCCTGGCCTATGAGGAGGCGGCCACGTGGTGGTCGCACGCGGTGAACGTCCACGGCGCGTCCGCCGGCGATCCGGCCGATCACGTGGAGCTGCTGCTCCGGCAGGCGAAGGCGCTGCTCGACGCCGGGGACGCTCTCGGTGCCAGGAATGTGCGCGCGCAGGCGATCCGTGTCGCCGACCGCGCCGGTGACCGAGGCGGTCCCCTCCTGATCGCTCGTGCGCTGACCGCGCTGGACGCTCCGTCGATCTGGAACCTGCGCGACCCTTACCAGGAGGTAGAGCTCCAACTGGTGCACCGGTTCGAGCTCGCGTTGCGCACCCTGCCGGAGAACGACAGCCCGGAGCGGGCCCGCCTGCTCGCCGGGCTCGCGCAGGAGCTGTACGACGGAACCGACGACCCGCGCTGCGGCCTCTACTCCATGGAAGCCGTCGAGATGGCCCGGCGGCTCGATGATCCGCAGCTGTTGATGCGGATACTCAACGCACGCTATCTGTCGCTCCCGAGCAGCATCTACACCGAGCAGTCCATGGACATCGCCGAGGAGATCGGAGAGCTGGCGCGACGTACGCAGACGCCCGAATTCGAACTGCTCTCGGAGATGATGCTCACCTATCGCCGTCTGGAGCTGTTCGACCTGCCGGGAGCGGACGCCGCGGCCGCGCGCTGCGACGGCATCCTCAACCGGATGCCCTTGCCGTGGCCGCGCTTCCAGCACACCCTGTGGCGTGCGGGGCTCCTCGCCATCTCCGGACGGTTCGACGATGCCGAGACCACGTACGCGGACGCCGAGCGGCAGGCCGAGCACATCGGCATGTGGTACGCCGGATCGATAGTGACCGTGGGTCGCATCCTGCTCCATTACCAGCGTGGGACGATCGCCGACGCGGGTCCGCTGATCGATGCGATCGCCGGGGTCCAGCCGAGCATGGACCAATTGCTGCAGGTGCTCATGTTGTGCGCGCAGGGCAGGCCGGAGGAGGCTCGGAAACTCGCGGGGGACGGATGGCAGCCACCGCCACTCGACTGGTCCTGGCTCACGGTGACCTGCCTGCAGGGGGCGGCGCAGGCGGCGGTCGGGGACATCGAGGCCTGTGGGGCCACCTATTCCCTGCTCGCGCCCTACAGCGGGCGGATATCGGTGGGAGCTTCCATCGCCATGCTGGGTCCTGTGGACTGGTTCCTGGCACTGCTCGCCTCGACTGTGGGAGATCGCGCGGTGGAGGCACGGCATCTGCTGAAGCTCGCGCGGCTGGCGGGCCGGGCCGGGCCGGGCATATGGAGGGATCGCGCGATGGCGGTCAGCGGCAGGAAGATGTCGCCCGTACTGTGGGACGCGAACGTCGCGAGGGCCGACTGACCTCGCCGTGACCGATGGCGCCGGCGATCCGATCGCCGCGGAAGATCGTCTCATCTCTCCTTCCCATCCGCCGTCCAGGGCGACTCGGGCAAGGTCCCGGGCCTCCACCGCGGGTCTTGCCAGTGCCCGTCATCCGCCCCCGCGCGGCCGGCCGCGCGGGGCCTCCAGACGCCGCGGTCTGATTTTCAGGTGACCATATGCTATGCGAACCCGATAGGCCGTGAATTCTCTTTAATCATTTCCCGTAAGCACTCACTAGTAATTCACTAGGAACATCTCGGAGCCTCAATATACGACAGCGCCGGCGGTACGAACACGAGCGCGGGGCTGCCGCAAGAATTCACCCGATTTGAAGGGAAATCCCATGGAAATCGATGTCAAGGCTCTCGACATGCTCACCCCCACGGACGAGGCCCAGCTGATGCCCTGCTTCGCCACCTGCTTCAACTGGACCGCCTGCTTCACGACCTACTACGGATGAGGAAGGGCCTGAGCCGGTAGGACCACGCTTGTGGGGGGGTTGTCATCAAGACTGATGGCAGCCCCCCACGCTTACGTCCAGGCCCGCGCCGGCAGGCCCGCGCACGCCGGGACCACGGCGGCGTGAGCGGGGCTTGACCGCCCCTCCCCCGGCCGAGCGTTGATCGTTTCGGGTCACAGCAGCAGATACATGCCCCCCGCGTGAGCTTCGGCGGTCACAAGGGCCCGGAGCGGTTCGTCGAGAACATGTCCGCGAACGTCGGACAGAGTCGGCCGTGAGACGGCGGGGCGCGGATCCTCGGTCTCGGTGACGAGAGGCATGCCCGCTTCCGTGATGTAACGCTCCCAGCCGAAGGACTCGATCGCGCATCTGCGTGTCTCCGGGTCGGCTTCCGCCTTGATCGCCTCCGGCGTCGGATCCTCCACGACCCACGCGGGCACCGGGGTTCCGTGCCAGGCGTGGAGCGCGTATCCGTCCGGCCAGGACAGCGCGGGACCGGTCGCGCAGTGAAGGCGGCTCAGCTCATCCCGGTGGAGGACCGCAGGCCGCTCGGACACGATGACGGCCTCGCCCGAAGGGATCCACCAACCGAGGTGGCGGGTGGCGCGGACCAGTGTCTCCAGGCGCTCGTCGGGACGCATGCCCGCTATTCGCAGGGCGCAGGTGTAGAGCGCCATCCAGTACGCGTCCCGCCAGATGTCCTGGACCCCGCTCAGGCAGCCGTACAGCACCGACGGGAGCCGGTGGCCGAGCCGGCTCAGGACATGACCGCGCAGCTGCACTCTGAGCTGGTTCAACAGCGGTTCCCGGATCCTGGAGCTGATCTCGGACCGGAGCTCGTCCCACAGTCCGGTCCCGAGTTCGCCGCGCAACCGGCCTTCGAGCCGGTCCTCCAGCTCGCTCCACGGATGGCTTCGGTACCGGCGCCGCAGCTCACCACGGAGTCTGGACTCCAACTCGGGCGCGGGCGTGAGCCGGGGCTGGTCGATGGTCTCGTCATCGACGCAGGCCCGCAGGCAACCGGCCGGGGAACCCGCCCACACGACGCGGCGCGGCGGCTCAAGCGACGCCGCCGCGTACGCCTCCCGTACGGCCTGCTCAGCGGCGCCCCGGTCGGGCGGATCCGTCGACAGGCCGCTTCGCCTCCACTCGTCGCGGACCTCGGCGACGACGGCCTCGTGTTCCTCGGTGAAGGCACCTGCGAACGCCTGCGACGCCTGAGCATTCATCCGGTCTCCATTGGGAGCGAGATTGAGCGCTTCACCTCACGTTCCGCGCATATACGGAGACTCCGCCAACCCTCGAATCCAGGCTCGCCCGGGGTCCTAGTGAGACACTTGGGCTCACTCACCCCGGGACTTAACAAGCCTAAATCCGGTTGAAAATCGGGAGACGCTCAAAGGGCACGAGGGCGACCGGGTTCAGGGACGAGGCGACACCGTGACGAATGGCGCGTCCGGCGCGAGGTTGACGATGTGCCCCGCTCTGACCACCATGGCGACGTTCCACGCGAGAACCGCCTCACGCAGGGTCCGTCCGCTCAGGACGACGAAGCTCTTGTCCGTCCCGGTCCAGGACCCCGTCCCAGGCAGGCCGAGCCGGTCCGCGACGGCGGACGACGGGCAGGTCATGCGCAGGACCTCGCGCTCCCCCAGTCCCGCCTCCATCAGCAGCCGGATCTCGTGCGCCGTGCTCCCGCCCGGCGCGACCCCGGTTCCGTGGGCACTGTCGGTGCCGAGTGCGACGGCGACGCCGGCCTCGTGCATGACCTTCACCATCTCCAGCATCGCGGCCTTCCCGGCGTCGAGGACGTGCCGGTCCACTTCGCGCTGGCGGCTGAAGATCCCGACGAGCCCTGTGCCCGCCTCCTCGGTGGCCATCAGGGCGAACGGCGCAAGCGTGGGGACGAGCACGGCCCCTCGCCTCAGGAACGCGTCGATCAACCGCCGCGCGCCGTCCCCGTCCACGTCGATCCGAGACCAGGCGGTGAAGACGCGTCCGAAAGCCGCTCCGATGGTGTCGATGATGTCGCGCAGGAACGCGTCGAGCAGGTCCGGTGGCAGGAGATCAGCCGTGAGGGAGTGGATGTGCTCGATCGAGTCGACGCCCGCCTCGACGGCCCTGGCCGCGCCGATCCGGGAGAACCCGGGAAGGGTACCGGTGCCCAGATGGCAGGCGACCCGCAGTCCGGCCTCGTGGGCGGCGCGTACGGCCGGCTCGACGAGTTCGGGGGGGAAACCGTAATAGAGCTTCATGCCCGCCGCCCCGCCGGCGGTCAGGTCGCTGACATGCTCGGCGATCTCCCCGAAGTGCCGGATCCCCGTCGCGCCCAGCGCGGGCGACAGGTGCGGGTGCAAAGGCGCCTGGTCGAGTTGCCCGCCGAACGACACGACGTGCGGCCCCTCGGCGCCGCCCCAGGCGCGTGTGTGCGCGACCTTGCCCCCGAGGTCGCGCACCGTGAGCACGCCTGCCGCCGTGAAGCCGGCGGCCGCTTCCTGGGGCATTCCGGTGACGTGCACGTGGGCGTCGGCCACACCGGGGATCACCCAGTGCGCGACCTCCTCGCCGGGCGTCCACGGGCCGGGCGTCAGGCTCACGGTCCCGCCGGCGGCGACGCCGATGGTGACCGGACGGTCCTGACCGCCGTGCGGATCGAGCTGGACGGCGGGCAGGGTTCGCTCCTCGGACAGCGGCTCGCTCACAGGCTCGAAACCTCGCCGGCCGTCTCCTGTACCGCGGGGGATCCGCCGCGCATGAACCAGGGGGTGGCCCACCACTGCTCACCCGCGAAGTGCTTGCGCTGCCAGCCGGAGTAGTCCTCCGGGCGGGGGTAGTACTTGCCGAACTCCTCCCGTGGACGCTCCACCACCACAAGGCGCACCATGGAATGCATGCCGTAGACCCCGTCGTGCGTCCAACCGGCCCGGGGCATGCGCGCCCAGCCCAGGTCGGTGATCCGGTCCGCGCCCGCGGCGGCCCACTGGGTCCCGTATTCCCGTGACAGCTCGGGCGGGAAGATGCTCATGGTCTGCGAGCGCGCGTCGAGCAGCTGGGTGACCTCTTCCCACTGCCGCACCGGATGGAGGATGAGCGTGCGTGTCAACGGGTGCGCGGAGGGTTCGTCGCCATCCGCGACGATGATCGCCCAATCGTGCCCGGACCGCGTCGCCAGACCGAGGTAGCCGGCCTCCAGTGTGGTGGCCGAGCGATGGGCGAGCGCGTCGCGGTTGGCCCCCCCCAGCGGAAAACGGGCGGAGAAACGCTCCAGGTGGACGGCGAGCCGGTCGACGAACTCGGTCATGTCGCCGCGCACGTAGACGCGCTGGGTGTTGAAGCACGCCTCCTGGTCGTAGAAGCAGGCGTCCTCGACCAGCCGGTAGGCCGCCTCGTCGGGATCGCAGGCGGTGAGATCGATCGCCGCCGCGCTCCACTTGGGCCCGAACTCGGCCACAGGCACGCCCTCGCGCACGTGGCGTTTGACGTACTCGACCGCCGACGCGCCTCCCCAGACGCAGGCCGAGTCGGCCTCCTTCAGGGCGAGGTCACCGATCGGGTCGTCCTGGGGCCAGTAGAACAGGGACAGCGACTGGCTGACCGGATGGCCGGGGTCCACTTCGAGCATCGTCCGGACGAGCCCGTAGGCGCTCACGGGGTCGCGCGACGGCAGCTTCGCCAGCGTCAGGTTGCGGGTGATGACCCCGCGCAGCAGGCTGTACAGGGAGGAGAGCGGCAGGTTGCCGACGAGGTACTGGACGACCAGCCCTCGAGGGAAGGCCCTGATGTGGCAGAGCTGGTGCGGCACCCACTCGTCGAGGATCCATTCGTTGCCGAACTCCGCGGCGATCTGATCGTAGGTGTGGAACCTCTGGTTCATGAAGTGGCCGATGGTCATGTAGTCCTCGGTCATCATGCCGGGCGCGTATCCGGTGACCCGGTGGCCGTACTTCTCGGCGAAACGGCGTCCCTCCGACTGTCCGGACAACCATTCGTCGCTCACGGCACCGAGGAAGCAGGTGATCTCGTCGGTGCTCAGGGCGGCCAGGCGGCGGCCGATGGTCTGACGGGCTCCCGCGACCTGGGCGACGTGCTCGTGTGACGGACGAGGAGTCCGTACCCGTACACCCGACTCGTAGGTCAGCACCCGCACCTCGTCCGCCTGGTCGGGGTGGATCAGTTCCCCATTGAGGATCATGGGGATGTCCAGCGTCTCGTAGTTCATCGCGGTGACTCGCCTCCGGTCTTCAGGCCGCAGAGCCGGCGCGTTCGGGGGCGCCGCCGTCGGCCGGCGCGTCCGATGTCCGCAGCGCGCGCCGCGTCCTCTGGAGCGTTCTGACGATCTCGTTGAAAGGGGGGACGGCCACAGGAGGCGCGTCCGGGGCGATGACGTCGAGCAGGTATCCGGCGGCTCGCTCGAAGAACCGCATCGCCAGGACCGGGTTGCGATAGAGCAGGTGGCCCGCAGCCGGAATCTCGGCGACGTCGGCGCCGGTGGAGGCCGCCACTGCGCGTACCTCGGCGATGTCCACCCAAGGATCGCGATCACCGGCGACGAAGGAGACCCTGGCGGGCACGTCGGCGAGGTCACGACGGGTGTCGTCAGGAGTCTCGAATCGGTGCCGGCGGCCGTCGCGCACCAGGTCGATGTCGATCGTGTGCCCGAGCACCTGCACGGTCTCCGTCTCGGAGTCCGATTCGGCGCGGTCGAACCAGTCCTCCTCGCACACGGCCCGCACGGTCGCACGTACATTGACCACCGGTACGACGAAGCTGGCGGCGCGCACGTCGCCGCGGCCGCGCAGAGCCCTGACGGCTGCGGGCACCGACAGGCTCATCGCGAACAGGGCGTCGGGCGCGAAGCGGTCCATGGCCTCCCCGACGTCGCGCGACAGGCGGGACAGCCTCAGTCCCCGCACCGCCCCGGCCGTGCCGTTGGGCGCGTTGCGAGGATCCACACGCAGCACCCGGAGCCCGTTGTGGGCCATTACGTAAGCGGGGGCGAAGAGGGAGTCGGAGTTCATCCCGAAGGGGGCGAGCATCATCACCGTGCCGCGTTCGGGCCCGGCGGGAGCGTCGACCGTTATCGTGACCGGATCCCCCTCGACCTCGAAGACGTGCGTCTCGTCGTTCACGAGCTTCGTCCTTCCACATCGAGCTTGAGCGCGCATCCACGGCTTTCGACCCGGTTGACCCTGCGTTCGATCGTCACCGTGTCGCCGGCTATCCCGCAGGCGCAGTGCGCGTCGTACGTCACGGAGCCGAAGTCGTCGGTGAGGATGAAGCACGGATAGCTGACAGCGGTCGGGTCGAGGAACGACAGCAGGCCGCCGGCCTCCGACGGCTGGACGGCGAGCGTCCGCGGATCCCGGGCCATCGCCGCCAGCCAGGGCGGCACATGGAGGGCGTGGTGCGCGCACTCGAACAGCACCGAGTTCAGCTCCACCATGTTGTAGGTGTCGCGCACCTGGTCGTCGCGCTCCAGCCCGAACGCGTCGGCCATCAGGCTCCGGAAGGCCGCCTTCTCCACCATCTCCCCGCTGCGCCGTTTCCAGCCGCCTATCGTCAGCACCTGGGAGCCTGGCCCGAGCCGCAGGCGGGTGTCGTGCGCGGCGACCCGGGCCAGGTCGAGCAGGAGCGGCGGCGGGCCCACCAGCAGGACGTTGCGGTCCCGGCCGTCCCGATGCAGGTCCCGCGCGAGCTCCTCGGCCAGCAGGCGGTCTTCGTCCAGGTAGGAACGGCTGGGCATGATGACGCCGACGCCGGCCATCACCATGGCGATCCAGAGGTTGGGAGTGTCGTGGATCGTGGGACCCACGTTGAACACCGCCCGGTCGAACGTCTCGGAACCGAGGATCTCGCGGTCGCCGATGGCCACCGTCCCGAAGAATCGCATCAGCGTGGCGTCGCACCGCGGGACGGTGGAGATGCTGCCGAGGGTGCCGCTGCTGGTCGTGTCCGTCAGCGGCGGAGTCCCTCCCTTGGAAAGCACGAGCGCGGGATCACGCTTGAACAGGACCGTGGGCAACAGGGGCACGCGATCGAGAGGGAGCTCCGGATCATCCCGGTCGGGCAGGCCCTGGCGTACGCAGTAGCGGTCGTAGGCGTCGTTCGTCTCGCGCTGCGACCGCACCGCCCGCCAGATCAGCTCGGCACGGCTGAGCGGCATCTCCTCCGCGCTGGACCGGTAGATCCCGTCGCGCGCCAGTACGACGTCGATGGGATCGGCCTGCGGGACGACATCCGTTCCGGCGTCGCTCACGACTCGCTCCACTCGGGCACCGCGGGCCGCCGGTCCCGCTTCAGGACCGCTGTGCCGCACAGCTCGCAGTCCGGCTTCCTTTCCACCTCCACGAACCTGTGGCCGCCGTAGTCCGCCACGTCGAAGACGGCCAGGCCGTCAAGGGTGCGCGCGTGGTCCATGCCGCTGAGGAACCGCGTGGCCTCCCAGACCGCGACGCCGGCGGAGATGGCCTGACGCGGCGCGAGCGCCGCGAGGAACCCCTTGCCCGCCCACAGCGGGTTGGACACGGAGTTGTCCTCGCCGACGCGGTAGTCGGAGAGCAGCATCGGCCACGCGCAGCGGACGCATGCCGTCTCGCCCGGCACGGTCAGCGGCCCGACGCCATGCGTGATGGGCATGTTCAGGGCCGGGACGCCGGCGACGAGGGCCGCTTCGGCCGCCGCTCCGGGCGCGTTACCGAACGAGGGCAGGTACGGGAACGCGTTGATGACGAGATCCACACCGTCGAGGAACGGAATGAGATCGTCGGGCTCGTTGATCCACAGGTCCAGCCCCGTGTACTGGATATCGGGGTCGGCCGCCCGCAGCGCGGACTCCGCCGCCTCGACCTTGAGACGCCCCACGTCAGAGAGCCCGTACAGGGCCTGCCGGTGGAGGTTGCTGAGTTCGATGCGGTCGGGATCCACGCCGACGATGCGCCGCACGCCCAGTCTGGCCAGCAGAAGTGCTATCCAGCCGCCGAGCCCGCCCATGCCCAGCACCATCACGCAGGCGTCCTGGAGCCTGCGGTTCATCTGGATGCCGGAGATCGCTTCGGTCTCGAAGTAGCTCATGAACCGGATCTGCCGGTCGTAGAGGTCCTTTCCGGACAGTGCCATGACGTCGTCGCCGGACACCCGCCGCACGACCGCGCCCAGTTCCTCCAGCCGCCCAAGGAGCGCCGACGCGAACGGTCCTTCCACTTCGGTGAAGGACTCGCCGACCTCACACCCGTCCGGAACGAGCACGCCCTCACTCAGCCGGCGCAGGACGAGCCGGGCCGACCGGTCCCCGTCCCGGACCCGCAGCCGCTTCGGGTGGAGGGGGGACGACACCACGACGTCGTCCCCCTCCTCTTTCCATGTCCAGCTCGCCTGCAGCCGGACGGTGGTCTCAGTCATCCTTGTCTCCTGAGAGGCGGGCCGGCCCCATGGTCAGCGTGTAGACGGGGGTCTGGCGGACGGGGTCGAGGCGGAGGAGGTCGCAGGTGTCCTGGTCGCGGGTCGCGGGAGTGGGCAGCGATCCGAGGCCGAAGGCGGAGCCGACCAGGATGAGGCGCTGCGCGATCCGCCCCGCCCCCATGTAGATGTGCCGGAGCGCTCTCTCGTGGCGGTACCGCCACTGGTACTGCTGGAAGTCCGCGACCATCACCAAGGTCCACGAGGCCGTCTCCGGCGCGCGCATCCCCACGAGGATCTTCACCATCTCCGCCCGGTAGTCGCCACGCGCGACGGTGGTGAGGGCATGCTCGTCCAGCGAGTAGTGATAGACGCCGGGATCCAGCCCCTCGGCGGCGTAGTTGACGACGTAGAAGTCGTACGGGGATCCGTGTGACCGCAGCCAGTTCAGCGGCTCGTCCTTCGGCAGCTCCCGAAGCACGCGGATGTCGTCGAGTCCGTGCCGCAGGACACCGCTCAGCTTGTCGATGCCCACAGGGTCCGGCGAATAGCCTCGCACCGTACGGCGGGCCATGAGCAGTCGCCCGATCGCGTGGTCCGCGGGCGGCGCCGGTGGGGCGGGCAGCGGGACGCGGACCCCTTCCGGCTTCACCCGGGGCGCGGGCGCCCCCTTCCGCAGGTATTCGCCCAACGCCGAACGCCGGACGACTGCTTGCGGATCCTCTTTGTCCCTGAAGTTGTGATGCCGGGACCACAGGTAGTAGCTCAGCGACGGGTGCCACCCACGCGCCCACCAGCGCCGCAGCAGGGCGAGCCGGTCCGGTGCGAGCTCACCGGCGGGCAGCCAGCCCCGCCGTTCGAACTCGGCGGTGAGCCTCTCGGCGCGATCCGCGTCTTCCGGCCGGCCGGGCGAGGGAAGCAGGGCGTTGACCAGGCTCTCGGCGTCGACAGAGGCCCGCCGGTGATTGATCGGGTCGCTGATGACGGCACGTCCGGGCTCGTGGCCCGGACGAATGGCGACAAGCGGGAGCCAGAGCTCCTGCCCGTCGGGTGTCACCACAGAGTTCTCGGTCACTGCCGGCCTCCTTCGGCGAGCTCGCTCCTGCTCAGGGCGAGGAGGTCCATGCGCTCGTTCTTCGCCTGCGGGCTGACGTCGGGAGTCGTCAGGGAGATGGTCAGCATGAATCCCTCGGAGAGTCCGTCGAGCCCGAGGAACCGTTCGATCTCGACGTCGTTCCCTATGTACTCCACGAAGGAGCGCACACCCATGGACGTCGCCACCATCGCGGCGGTGCCGGCGAGATGACCCACGTCGTTGTGAACGGTGCGGAACGTCCTCGGCTCTCGATATCGATACATGTTCCGGGAGAAGACGCAGGAGAGCACGATGACGGCGGAGAAGGCGTGTTCGAGCCGGTGGTACTCCACGGGGAACATCCTGGCGAGTTCCACCGGGCTCGGGACGTCCGTGCGTACGGTCTCCAGCCCAGGGCCCTCCGGCAGGACGTGGTAGGTCCCCGGTTCGACTCCTGGGACGTCGAACACGATGACGTACCCCTCACAGGGATGCCGCGCCCCTCCCGAGGGGCTTGTCCGGCGCATCATGGGGACACGCTGCCAGCGTCCGTTCTGGATCTTCCCTATCTCACCGAAGGTGAGCGAGAGGATCGCGAACAGGCCGTCCTTGTCGAGCGCGCGATGGGGAGCCGGCATGAGGGCGTCGGCCAGAGAGCCGGGAGCCAGTTCGGGCGACGGGGTGGGAAGATCCAGCCGAGGCGCGCCGTCGTAGTATTTGTACCGGATGTCGTCCGGCTCCTGCTCGACGTACTGCCGCATTCGCGCGGTGTCGATTATCCGGCCCCCTTCGGCGTAGTCCAGGAAGGGGTAGTCATATGTGCCGGCGTGGTATTCCGCGGCCTCGACCCAGCCGTACTCGCTCCATTGACGCTGAACTCTGTCGAAGCGTTCCTGCCGCTCGGCGGCCGGAGCGGCGGCGTCCCTGATCAAACCGATGCCGAGCAGGGTCTCGATCAGCCTGTCGGCCTCTGCCCGGCCTATTCCGGTCTTCGACGCGACGTCGCCGGCCAGGGTCTCACGATCCCTGCCCGCGAAACACATCAGAAGGCAGGCAGCGGCGGGAAGCTCGATGCGCCAGCGTTTGGGTTCGGCCGAATCCTCCGCGTACCAGCAGCCGGCCGTGAGGTCCGATGGCGGTAGCAACCTCAGTGATGGAGAAACCGTCAGTTCCATTTTGCTCTTCTCCCGGGGGCGGATGCACGCCCGCATGGCGTCCGAAGGAGGGCGGGGCCCCGGACCGCCTTGCGACGGCAGGGCCCCGCGGTTCGACCGGGTAGCGGTCAGCAGTCCTGGAGAAGAGCGGGGACGAACTCCGCCTCCTCGACGACCATGCTCTCCACGACCGCGACGATGGTCTCGCGCTGAGTGTCCATTGTCATCGACTCCTTTCGGTGTTCTTCGGACGGTTTCGGTCCCGCCCTATCTACGATGCACAGCCTCGTTTTCCGCGCCAGGAACGCCAAGGGGGGATGCCCTATACCCGCTGAGGGATATCCCGACGACCAGTCCGGGAGATCCAGCCGCCGTCCGGGGGCCGGGGGACAAGCCGCGTCTTAAGTGAGCGACTAGGCGGCTCGCGGAGACTCCGTCGCATGACAGCCCGATCTGGAGCGGCCTGGGTGCTCCCCACACGGCCGGCTCGACGGGGCGATTCATGATCATATCAATGATCCTGCTCGTCGCCGCGTCCGCCCTCGTCATCGGCGTCGTTCACGCGCGAGCCTCGCGCGCGGCGGTCGCGGCCGCGCGGCTGGCCCTCGACAACGCCCGCCTGAGCGAGGAGCTTCACAGGGCGCTTGACGAGGTCCGGGTCTCAGATGCCCGCCGCGTCGGTGCGGTCGACGCCGAGCGCCGCCGCATCCAGCGGGATCTCCATGACGGGGTGCAGCACAGGCTGCTGGCGATCTCCATCATGGTCCGGCGGTCGGCGAACAGGGCACCGGGAGACCCGGCCGACCCGCGGCTCTCCGACGCCGCCGCGCAGCTCGCCGAGGTCGTCAGGGAGCTGCGCGAGACCGCGTGGGGGATCTATCCCGCGGCCCTCGCCGAGCAGACGCTGAGCGTCGCCCTGGACGAACTGGCCGAGCGCGCACCCATCCCGGTGACGGTGAGGGTCCCTGCGGCGCGCTGGCCGCGACAGGTCGAACAGTCAGCCTATTTCATCATCGCCGAGGCGCTGAGCAACACGTACAAGCATGCCAACGCCACGCGGGCGGAGGTCGAAGTCGAGCGGCGCGACCGGCGCCTGTCGATCGAGGTCACCGACGACGGCGTCGGCGGCGCCGACGCCACCAAGGGCTCGGGCTTGCGTGGACTGGGCGAGCGGGTCAAAGCGCTGTCCGGCGTCCTTCGGCTGGAAAGCCCCGTCGCCGGGGGAACGCGAGTGATAGTGGAGCTGCCATGCGCATAATGATCGCCGAAGACTCCGGCCTGTTCCGCCAGGTCCTCAGCGAGTTGCTCAGCGAGAACGGGCTCACGGTCACCGGCCAGGCCGCCACCGTGGAAGAGTTGATGCGTCTGGTCGACAACGCCCCCCCTGACCTCGTCATCCTCGACATCCGCCTTCCGCCCGGGCAGCGGGACGAGGGGCTGCGTGTGGCCGAGATCCTCCGAGCCCGGTATCCCCGCATAGGGCTGCTGATCCTGTCCCACTACGCGGAGACCGCGTACGCCATGCGGCTGCTGTCGACCGCGCACCGTGCCGTCGGGTACCTGATCAAGGACCGGGTCCCGGACGCGCGTGCCCTCCTCGAAGCGATCGACCGCATCGCCCATGGCCATGTCGTCATCGATCCGGAAGTCGTCGGACGGCTGGTGGAGCGCCGGCGCACCGTCGATCTCCTCCACCGCCTCACTCCCGGCGAGCGCCAGGTCCTGTCGCTGGTGGCCGAGGGCTACTCGAACGTCGCCATCGCCGGACGCCTGGCCTACAGCGTGAAGACCGTCGAGAAGCGGATCACCGCCATCTCCCAGAAGCTCGGTCTCGCCGACGCCGAAGGGCGCGCCGACGTCAACGTCCGCGTCCTCGCCGTTCTCGCCTACCTCCGCAGCGGACTGGGCCATGAGAGCGGTGTCGACCTGGCGAGCTGAGAGGCGTGGACGCGGCATGGGCACGATCGAGATCGTCTCCCTCGCGGCAGCGCTCACATCACACGGGGGGTGACGGGACCTCCCTAGTATTAGGGGGGTGACCGACCCGGCCCGGCAGCAGCCCTACCATCACGGCGACCTGCGGCGCGCCCTGGTGGACGTCGCTCTCAAGGCCATCGCCGAGGGCGGGCTGGGCGACCTCAGCCTCCGTGAGCTGGCTCGGCGGGCGAACGTGTCCCACGCCGCTCCCGCCCACCATTTCAGGAGCCGGAGCGGGCTGCTGACCGCTATCGCGGCGGAGGGCCACCATCTGCTGGCGGACGAGCTGGAGCGCGTGCGGGGCACGGGTTTCACCGAGCGGGCCATCGCCTACCTGCGGTTCGCCACCACCCATCCCGCGCACTTCTCGGTGATGAGGGCGCCCGAGCTGTGCAACTTCCGCGATCCCGAGTTCCTCGCCGCCCGCGAACGGGCCGCCGACGAACTGCTCCGCCCGGCCGACCGGACGGTCGCGCTGGCCGCCTGGGCGCTGGCGCACGGTCTCGCCGACCTGCTGCAGGAGGGAAACGTGCACCCGGCGCCGGGAAACGACGCCGCGTCGCTCGCCCGCGCCCTGCTCCGCCATCTCGACCAGGCCTGACTCCGAACGCTCCCTGCCGCCCGCGACCGGCCACCCCTGGCATCTTTCTACGCGCTCGGCGCCCACGCCCATCCGCCCGCGTGTCTCCCACGGTTTCGTTCCGCTGCCAGTGCGCCTCGATAAGGGGTCACTAGTGATTCACAAGAATGCTGCCGGATTCTTCGGTAAGGCAGAACCGCAGTGCGAGAGGGCAAATCGGCTGGCACGCAGGAAATATCAATAATTCTCGACAGGAAATGCATGGAATAGGTGGGCGCCAGGATTCCGGCACGCTCTCGCCGGCCGGAAGATCTCAGGAAACACCATGTCGGGCACGGCGCAGCCGGCGGCCGAGTGCCCAGCCTCACGTACCGGGATCCCGTGCGATCCCCGGCAGGACAGAAACACTCCATGCCCATCTTCGCGCTCCGCATTTGGACAGGCCGTTGGACGCGCCCTCCATCGGGCCGAGGCGGGAGCTCGGCACGGTGTCTCGCCAAAGGTTGATCAGCTCGCTGCCGTGGGCTTGGAAGTCCAACCCCAAGCGGCAACCGCGGCCGCCCGAACCGGGCAGGCCGTCGAAGCCCACGGCATAAGCACTTCGGAGGTTGAAATCTTGCTCGACACGATCCTGGAGATAGGCCGTAGGTCGGTGGCCGTCGCCACGGCGCTGGACGAGTTCCTCAGGGAATCCGAAGGCTGGTTCAGTCGGCAGGGGCTGACTCTGGCGTACGACGAAGACATCTCAGGTTGGGTCCGGCACATGCGGACGGCAATTCAAGCCGACGGCATAAATCCTACTTTCGACCCCCAACGCAGTCCCGTTTCTCCCTGTAACAGCTACTGGTTGGACGTCAGGGAACGCGGCGGGCAGACCGTCGCGTGCATCGCGGTGCGGATGATCCACACCACGGATTTCGCCCGGCACATAAGCTCCATGAGGCTGTGGTTCGATCCGCTCCCCCCGGGAATGGGCGGGCCGCTGAATCTGGTCCTGCCTCCGGAGACGCCGGTCATCTCCGGCGCGGTTGCCCACTACGGTGGGCATTGGGTCCACCCGAGCTGGCGGGGGAAAGGTTTACCGGGCATCTTACTTCCCTTAGCGAAGATGCTGACGATAGAGCGCTTCAGAAGCGACTGGGACACAGGAATCGTGTTCTTGAAGAACGCCCGCAGGCGTGACCTCCTGGATGCGTATGGTTTCGCGAAGGCAGACCTCTGCTATTCCGGCTCATTTCCTCCCGCGAATCGCGAGGACACCCTCTTCCTGACTTACAGCAGCCGGGAACAGACCTTGAGCGCCGTACCGGAGGCGATCACGAGGTTGCGCGGGGAGCCGATTCCCTCCTGAGGGCGCCGATCGGCCCGCCCGCCGCCGGCGCGGCTACCGTCCGTCGCGTCCGAAGGCGGCGAGGAGGCGGTCGGCGGCGAGGGCCGGGGTGAGGGTGCCCTCCAGCACCTCGCGCTCCACCTCGGCCGTGATCGCCACCACCTCGGGGCTCTCCTTGAGCCGGGTGAGCAGCCGGTCGCGCACGAGCGTCCAGGTCCAGCCGACCTGCTGGCGGCGGCGCTTGGCGGCCAGCTCGCCCGAGGACTCCAGTAGGTCCTGGTGGCGGACGATGTGCCGCCACAACTCGGACAGGCCCGTGCCCTCCTGCCCGCTGCAGGTCAGCACGGGCGTGTTCCACGCCCCGCCGCCCCCCCGCAGGAGCCGCAGCGCGCCCGCCAGCTCACGGGCGGCCTTGCGCGCGTCCATCTCGTGGAGGCCGTCGGCCTTGTTGACCGCGATGACGTCGGCCAGCTCCAGCACACCCTTCTTGATGCCCTGAAGCTGGTCGCCGGTCCTCGCCAGCGTGAGGAGCAGGAAGGTGTCCACCATCTCGGCCACGGCGGTCTCCGACTGGCCGACGCCCACGGTCTCGACCAGGACGGTGTCGAACCCGGCCGCCTCGACGACCACCATGGCCTCGCGGGTGGCCTTGGTGACGCCGCCCAGGGTGCCCGAGGTGGGCGAGGGGCGGATGTAGGCGTTCGGGTCGATCGAGAGCCTTCCCATGCGGGTCTTGTCCCCGAGGATGCTGCCGCCGGTGCGGGTGGAGGAGGGGTCGACGGCGAGGACGGCGACCCGGTGCCCCTCCCCGGTGAGGTGGACGCCGAGCGCGTCGATGAAGGTCGACTTGCCGACCCCCGGCACGCCGGTGACGCCCACCCTCCTGGCCTTGCCGGACAGGGGGGTCAGCTCGACCAGCAGCCGCTGGGCCAGCTCGCGGTGGTCGGCGCGCGAGGACTCCACCAGCGTGATCGCCCGCGCGATCCACCCGACGGAGCCCTCCCGCACGCCTTGGACGTAGTCCTCAAGCCGTGGCATGACCCAGCCGGCCGGAGAGGTCCCGCAGCAGGTCGAGGGCCGCGTCGGCGATGACCGTGCCGGGCGGGAAGATCGCGGCGGCGCCGGCGGCGCGCAGCGCGTCGAAGTCGCCCGGAGGGATCACCCCGCCCACGACGATCACGATGTCGTCCCGCCCGAGCGCGGCGAGCCTGTCACGCAGCTCGGGCACGAGCGCGAGGTGACCGGCCGCGAGCGAGGAGACGCCGACCACGTGCACGTCGGCCTCGACGGCCTGGCGGGCCACCTCGGCCGGGGTCTGGAACAGCGGGCCCACGTCCACGTCGAAGCCGAGGTCGGCGAAGGCCGTGGCGATCACCTTCTGTCCCCGGTCGTGCCCGTCCTGGCCGATCTTGGCGACCAGGATGCGGGGCCTGCGGCCCTCCTCGCGCTCGAACGCGGCGCACGCGCCCCTGACCTTCTCGATGTTGGCGGCGTCGCCCGCCTCGTCGCGGTACACCCCGGAGATGGTACGGATCTGGCCGGCGTGCCGCCCGAAGACCTCCTCCAGCGCGTCGGAGATCTCCCCCACCGTGGCCTTGGCGCGGGCGGCGTCGACGGCCAGGGACAGGAGGTTGCCGTCGCCCGCCGCGCCCCGGGTGAGGGCGGCGAGCGCGTCCCGGCAGGCCTGCTCGTCGCGCTCGTCCCGGAGGCGGCGCAGCTTCTCGATCTGCTGGGCGCGCACGGAGGTGTTGTCGACCTTGAGCACCTCGATGTCCTCGTCGGAACCGGCGCGGTACTTGTTGACGCCGATCACCGGCTGCCTCCCGGAGTCGATGCGCGCCTGGGTGCGGGCGGCGGCCTCCTCGACGCGCAGCTTGGGCAGTCCCGCGTCGATGGCCTTGGCCATGCCGCCGGCCCGCTCGACCTCCTGGATGTGGCCCCACGCCTTCCGCGCCAGCTCATAGGTGAGCCGCTCGACGTACGCGCTGCCGCCCCAGGGGTCGATCACCCGGCAGGTGCCCGACTCCTGCTGGAGCAGAAGCTGGGTGTTGCGGGCGATGCGGGCGGAGAAGTCGGTGGGCAGGGCCAGCGCCTCGTCCAGGGCGTTGGTGTGCAGGGACTGCGTGTGCCCCTGCGTCGCCGCCATCGCCTCCACGCACGTGCGGACGACGTTGTTGAACACGTCCTGCGCGGTCAGCGACCATCCGGAGGTCTGGCAGTGGGTGCGCAGCGACATCGACTTGGGGTTCTCTGCGCCGAAGTCCTTGACCAGCTTGGCCCACAGCAGCCGGGCGGCGCGGAGCTTGGCGACCTCCATGAAGAAGTTCATGCCGATGCACCAGAAGAACGACAGGCGCGGCGCGAACGCGTCGACGCCGAGCCCGGCGCCGACCCCGGCCCGCAGGTACTCCACCCCGTCGGCCAGCGTGTAGGCCAGCTCAAGGTCGCACGTGGCTCCGGCCTCCTGGATGTGGTAGCCGGAGATCGAGATGGAGTTGAACTTCGGCATCCGCTCGGAGGTGTACGCGAAGATGTCCGAGATGATCCGCATGGACGGCCCGGGCGGGTAGATGTAGGTGTTGCGGACCATGAACTCCTTGAGGATGTCGTTCTGGATGGTCCCGGCGAGCTGCTCGGGAGCCACCCCCTGCTCCTCGGCCGCCACGATGTAGAGCGCGAGCACCGGGAGCACCGCGCCGTTCATGGTCATCGACACGCTCATGCGGTCGAGGGGGATGCCGTCGAAGAGCTGCCGCATGTCGTAGATCGAGTCGATCGCCACGCCCGCCATGCCGACGTCCCCGGCCACCCGGGGGTGGTCTGAGTCGTAGCCCCGGTGGGTGGCGAGGTCGAAGGCGACCGACAGGCCCTTCTGCCCGGCGGCCAGGTTGCGCCGGTAGAAGGCGTTCGACTGCTCGGCGGTGGAGAACCCGGCGTACTGCCGGATGGTCCACGGCTGGTTGACGTACATCGTCGGGTAGGGACCGCGCAGGAACGGCGCGATGCCCGGATAGGTCGACAGGAAGCCGAGGCCGTCGAGGTCCTCGGCGGTGTAGAGCGGCTTGACGCCGATGCCCTCGGGGGTGTCCCACGTCAGGTCGGACGGGCTCTTGCCCACCTGGTCACGCACGGCCTCCGCCCAGCGGCCGACATCGGCCCGGACGGGCTCGCCGTCCTGCGTCCCGGGGTTCAGGGGGATCCCTGAGAAGTCGGGAATCATGGGGTCACTCCCAGGTCGTCGAACGTGGCGCGGAGCACTTCCAGCACGTCGCAGCCGGCGTACAGGTTGGCGTCCACGCCCTCATGGTCACCCTTCCCCGCCAGCCAGATCTTTCTCGCCCCCGCCCGCCGGAGCTCGGCCGCGACCGCCGCCGCGTGCTCGGCGTACAGCTTGTCGCTGGAGCACAGGCAGGCGACCGTGGCGCCGCTGCGCCGGAAGGCATCGGCGATCTCGGCCGGATCGGTGCCGGGGCCGCCCGCGACGGTGGCGATGCCGCCGGCCTGGAAGAGGTTCGCGGCGAACGAGGCCCGCGCGGTGTGCGCGGCCACCGGGCCGATGGTCGCCAGGAAGACCTCCGGCCTGGCCCGCGCCCGGTCGGCGGCGTCGCGCAGCTCCTCGAAGCCCTGCGCGTAGTGGACCCGGGGCAGGCCGCCCCCGGTGGGCTCGGGCGCGGGCGACCGGGTGGGACGCCGCTCGGCGAGGTTCGGGAACTCGCTGACGCCGGTGATCGGGTCGCGGCGGCGGGCGATGCCGGCGGAGCGGCGCGCCCAGGTGGCGGCGAGCCGCTCGGGGATCAGCCGGTCGAGGGCCGCCTCGGCGCCGCCCGCGCGCTCGATCTCCTGGAACCACTCCCAGGCCTTGGCCGCCAGGTCGGCGGTGAGCCGCTCGGCGTACCAGGAGCCGCCGGCCGGGTCGGCGACCCTGGCGACGCCCGCCTCCTCGACCAGCAGCGACTGGGTGTTGCGGGCGATGCGGCGGGCGAAGGCGTCGGGCAGGCCGAGGCGCGCGTCGAAGGGCTGCACGGTGACGGCGTCCGCGCCGCCGATGCCGGCTCCGAAGCAGGCGAGCGTGGTGCGGAGCATGTTCACCCACGGGTCACGGCCGGTCATCATCGCCGAGGAGGTGACCGCGTGCTGGACCTGGCCGCCGTGGGCGGGGACGCCGCAGGCCCCGGCGACGCGCGACCAGAGGGTGCGCGCGGCTCTGAACTTCGCGATCGTGAGGAACTGGTCGGCCGTGGCGGCGTACCGGAACTCGATCTGCCCGAACGCCTCCTCCACCGGCAGGCCGGCGTCGGTCAGCGCGCGCAGGTAGGCGACCCCGGTGGCGATCGAGCAGCCGAGCTCCTCCGCGTCGGAGCCGCCCGCGTCGTGGTACGGGGTGGCGTCGACGGTGATCGCCCGCATGGACGGGTGCTCGCGGGCGCGCCGGGCGAGCTCGACGGCCCCGGCCATGGCGGCGGGGGCGCCGGTCCTGGCCTTCAGGCCGAGGGGGTCGGCGCCGAGGTTGCCGCCGGCGGGGGCGATGCCGCGCCCGTCCGCGACGCGCAGGAAGATCTCGGCGGCCTCGCCCGTACGGGCCCCCGCGTCGAGCACGACGGGGGCGAGGTCGAGGTAGACGCCGTCCAGGACCCGGGGCAGCGCGGCGGGATCGAGCCCGCCGTCGCCGAGGACGAGCCAGACCGAGGTGACGCCGTTCTCCAGGTCGGTCAGCACGGCCTCGCGGGTCACCGACGGGTCGGGGTGGGCGTGGCGCTGGCGCACGTCCCAGCCGGAGACCACGCCACCGGCGGGGCGGGCGCCCCGCGTGTAGGGCGCGAAGCCCGGCACACCGGGGTCGCCGGGCAGGTCGGCGGCGTCGTACAGCGGCCGGAGGGTCACGCCGTCGTAGGTCGTGAAGGCCAGCGCCTCCTCGGGCGAGCCGACCTCGGCCCCGGACCTGCGCAGCACGCCCAAGGCGAGTCGCCGCCAGTCGTCCCGCGTGCCCGGCGGGAACCCGGCGGCCGGATGGAACTCCTCAGGCTGCACCGTCATGTCACGGATCGTAGGCGCTGCCGACCGGGAAGGACACCTCGGGGACCCCCTGACGGGCCCGCTCAGGCGAGGGGGGCCTCCCAGGCGGCGTCCCAGGTGTCCTCGCCGACCACGCCGTCGGCGTCCAGGTGCCGCTCCCGCTGGAACCGCAGGCACAGGTCCCGCGAGGCCGGCCCGTACGCGCCGTCCACGTCGAGGGTGAAGCCGCGCTTCTCCATCTGGGCCTGCCAGGTGCGCACGTCCTCGCCGCGCATGACGGGCGGGTACTTCAGCGGCCTGCCGGGGAACTTCGGGTGCTCCACGGGGTCCGGGTCGGTGGGGCCGGTCTGGCCGCCGGGGCGCGGGGCCCCATTCTTCACCCACGCGTACAGCGCGGCGCCGGGGCAGTCGGTGGAGTAGCCGTCGCGGTGGCCCTTGATCTCCTTGCCCGCGCCGCCCTTCTCGCGCAGGTACTCGATGGCGTCGAGGATGCCGTGGAGCATGCCATCGGGCGGCTTCACGAGGCCGGAGTCGCCGACGAGGCCGAGGACGGCGTAGTGGCCGGTGTTCAGGCCGGGCCCGTTGGCGGCGGGCAGGTGCCCGGGGCCCCTGCCGACGAAGACCTTCCGATGACTACAGGCGACCATGCTGTACCCGATGTCGAGCCAGCCGTTTCCGTCCATGTGAAAGCTCTGGATGGATTTCACCATGGCGACGCACTTGGCGTGGTCGTCCACGGTCGCGGGTTCCACGCGGCCACCTGTGTAGTGGACCTTGATGCCCTTTGTGGAGGTCAGCGTCGTATAGGAGCCACGCGGCGCGCGGGCGCCCCAGTCTTTACGGGTCACGAGATCGATGGCCACGAACTTCTCCCAGGGGGAACGAGCATTCAGGACTGATGGACCACTGTCCTCCCACAGGGCACCCAAACCAGCCCTTTGCGGCTCGCAGTGGACCGATCCGCGCGACCAACCATAACCATGGACACATCAGCACATGACGGGTTTGCCGATGTCGCTATAGCACATCACATTGATTTAACCGACTTCCCAGAAAAATCCGTGGACTCCACACGCTATGAGCCTGAATCATGAATATATGTCCGTTGTGGAGGAGGTTCGTTTCCCCGCCGCCGAAGCCCTGCCCATGAAGGTGTGGCTCGACGACGGCGACTCGCCGATCGATGTCATCGACGCCCTCGCGCTGTCCCCGTTCGCCACCGGGAACCAGCCCTGGGCACGTTCCACCAACCTGGAGAGGGTGCGTCCCGACGCCCCCCTGATGCCCGCGCGCGCCCGGCTGACCCGTGCCGCGAGGGAGGACGACGGCCGTGACTCGCGCCTGGCGTGCGGGGAGGGCTGGACCCTCAGAGTGGTGCGGTTCCGCAACCGCTCGGCCGTGCTCACCGTGACCGCGGTGAGCGACGAGCTCGCGCGCTCGGTGCTGGAGGAGTCCGTCCGTGACGCGGTCGAGCCGCCTCCCGAGGACGCCGACCACGTCGACATGGGCTTCTGGTGGACGGGCGCCCACGGGCCCCGCCGCACCCAGCGCCCGATCACCGCGCCGCGCTGGCCGGCGATCAGGGCGAACTACTCGCGCGGCGCGGGCGAGTCCTTCCAGAACCTCATGGCGGTGACGCCCTCCGACGTCAACGGCAGGCTGATCCTGCTGCACGGCCCTCCGGGGACCGGCAAGACCACGGCTCTGCGCGCCCTGGCCAGGGAGTGGGCCGCCTGGTGCCAGGTCGACTGCGTGCTCGACCCCGAGCGGCTGTTCGCCGACCCCGGCTACCTGATGGAGGTCGCCGTCGGGTACGACTCCGACGACGAGAACCACCGCTGGCGGCTGCTGGTGCTGGAGGACTGCGACGAGCTCATCCGCGCCGAGGCCAAGGAGGCCACCGGCCAGGGACTGTCCCGCCTGCTCAACCTGACCGACGGGCTGCTCGGCCAGGGCAGGGACGTCCTCGTGGCCGTGACCACCAACGAGGACCTCGCCCGGCTCCACCCGGCGGTCGTACGGCCGGGACGCTGCCTGTCGCAGGTGGAGGCGGGCCGCCTGTCCGCCGAGGAGGCCGCCGCGTGGCTGGGCTCCTCCGAGGGCGTCGGCCCGTCGGGGGCCACGCTGGCCGAGCTGTTCGCCCTGCGCTCCGGGCGGGCGCCGGCCGTCCCCGCCGCGCCCGCCGAGGCCACCGGCCTGTACCTCTGACCGGCCCGGCGTGAAAGACCTCCCCCGCACGAGCGGGGGAGGTCGGGGAGCGCCGTGGGCGGCGCCGGGCGGCCTGGTCACGGATACGTAAACCATCCGATGTGCCGCGCGAGGCCCAAAACCACAATCGGCAAGGTGGTCAATCCGTCGCCCGCCGGTCCGAGCCGTGTCGTCCTCCACCGCTGGACCGCCATGGCCCCCTCCGAGAGCGGCGTGACGGCCTACCTCGATCCCTTCGGCGGCGAGACCACCACCTGGCCCTACACCCGGTGGACCTCAGAAGAACGCGACATCGGCTTCCCGGCCACCGAACTGGTCCCCTCCTGGACCGCCGGCGCCCCCAAGGGGTCCTGGATCCGGGTGGAGCTGCGGGCGCGCACCGCCGCCGGCGGCCTGACCAAGTGGTACGACATGGGCCGGTGGGCGGAGGGCGAAGACGACATCCACCGCACCTCGCTGCCCGGCCAGGGCGACGAGGACGGCGATGTCGCGGTCGACACCTTCGTCGCCACCCGGCCGGTCACGGCCTACCGGCTGCGGGTCACGCTCCACGGCGCCGAGGCGGCGGTGCGCACGGTCGGGGTGATGGCCTCGGCGCTGCCCACGCGCGCCAGCGTCCCTGCCGGCCCGGCGGGCGAGGGCTCCCGGGTCGAGCTCGCCGTGCCGCCGCGCTCGCAGAAGACCCACGCCGGCCACCACCCCGAGTGGGGAGGCGGCGGCGACTCCTGGTGCAGCCCGGCCTCGGTGACGATGGTCCTGCAGTACTTCGGACGCGGGCCCGCGCCCGGCGACCTCACCTTCGTCGACCCCGCCGACCCGTGCCCCGCCGTCGACCACGCCGCCCGCGACATGTACGACCACAGCTACCAGGGCACCGGCAACTGGCCGTTCGGGGTCGCCTACGCCGGGCGGTACGGGCTGAGCGGCTTCGTCACCCGCATGCGCTCGCTGGCCGAGGTGGAACGATTCATCCGCGCCGGGATCCCGGTGATCACCTCGCAGTCGTTCAAGGAACACGAGCTCCCGGGCTCGGGGTACTCCACACGCGGCCACCTCATGGTCGTGACCGGGTTCACCGCCGGGGGCGACGTCATCGCCAACGATCCGGCGGCGCAGTCCGACGAGACGGTCAAAAGAACCTATCCGAGGGCCGCATTCGAGAACGTCTGGTTACGCACCACCAGCAGCGGGGGAATCGTCCATGTCATCCACCCGCACGACATCCCACTCCCACCTTCAGAGGGCAACTGGTGATCGACTCTCCTATCACTGCCGTCGACGTCGCACGCGTGGATGACCGCCCGCTCTGGGTGGAGATCGTGCCCGCCCCCACCGGCGAGGAGGTGTGGTGGGACGAGCCGCGCCCGGCCGAGGGCGGGCGGCGCTGCGTCGTGCGGCGCACCCCCGACGGCGCCGTCCGGGACGTCCTGCCCCGGGGGTGGAACGCCCGCAGCCGCGTGATCGAGTACGGCGGGCGGGCGTGGCGCCCGCTCCCCGGCGGCGGGCTGGTGTTCGCCAACTGGGAGGACCAGCGGCTCTACCGCTGCGCGCCGGGAGGCGACCCGGTGCCGCTCACCCCGCCCGGATCGTCCCGCTACGCCGACCTGGTGATCCACGGCGACGAGGTGTGGTGCGTGCGCGAGACCGGCGACGAGCGCGACCTGGTCGCGGTGCCGCTCGGTGGCGGGCCGTCCCGCGTGGTCGTCACGGCACAGCACTTCATCATGAACCCGCGCGTCTCCCCCGACGGCCGCCGGCTGGCCTGGATCGGCTGGGACCACCCGGCCATGCCCTGGGACGGCACCGAGCTCTGCGTGGCCCCGCTGCGGGACGACGGCACCGCCGGGCCGTACCGTGTGGTGGCGGGCGGGCCGCACGAGGCGGTGGCCCAGGCCGAGTGGCGCGACGACGGCGCCCTGTACGCCGTGACCGACCCCACCGGCTGGTGGAACATCCACCTGGTCCCGCTCGACGGCACTCCCCCGCGCAACCTCACCCCCTCGCCCCAGGAGTTCGGCGACGCGGCCTGGAAGCTCGGCTACCAGTGGTTCGCGCTCGCGGGCGACCGCGTCGTGACGATGTACGGCACTGCCGACGGCAAGCGGCTGGGCGTGCTGGACCCCGCCACCGGGAAGATCACCGACATCGGCGGGTCGTACACCTACTGGGCCCCCACGGTGTCGGCCTCCCCCGGCGGGTCGAGCGTGGCCGGCGTGGGCGCCTCGCCGCACAGGTCCTTCGAGGTCGTGCGCGTCGACCTCGCGACCGGCGCCCAGGAGGTGCTCTCCCCCGCCAAGGAGCTTCCCGACCCGGCCGTGCTGCCGGTCCCCGAGGCGATGATCTTCGACGGCGTGCACGCCCACGTGTACCCGCCGGCGGGCGCCGGGACGGGCGCCCCCGCCCCGTACGTGATGTTCGTCCACGGAGGCCCCACGGGCTCCAGCCCGATGGTCTTCGACCTGGAGATCGCCTACTTCACCAGCCGGGGCATCGGCGTCGCCGAGGTGAACTACGGGGGTTCGACCGGGTACGGCAGGGCCTACCGCGAGCGGCTCCGGCACAACTGGGGCGTTGTGGACGTGCGCGACAGCGAGACCGTCGCGCGCGGGCTGGTGGCGGCCGGCCTCGCCGACCCCGAGCGTGTCGCCATCCGGGGCGGGAGCGCGGGCGGCTGGACGTCGGTGGCGGCGCTCGTGCACAGCGACGCCTTCCGCGGCGCGGTCGCCCACTACGCGATCACCGACCCGGAGGGCTGGGCCAGGGAGACCCACGACTTCGAGTCCCGGTACCTCGACGGCCTCATCGGCCCGCTCCCCGAGACCCGCGAGCGGTATCAGGAGCGCTCCCCCGCCCTGCACGCGGCACAGGCGTCCGGGCCGGCGCTGCTCATGCACGGCCTGGAGGACGCCATCGTCGACCCAGGCCAGGCCGAGCGGTTCGTCGCCGCGCTCGACGAGCACGGCGGGCGATGGGCCTACCTCACCTTTCCCGGGGAACAGCATGGCTGGCGAAGAGAGGAAACCATCGTCGCGGCACTCGAGGCCGAGCTCGCGTTCTACGGGCTCATCTTCGGCTTCCCCACTCCCGAAGTGCCGCCGCTGACGCTGAAAGGAAGAACGTGACCGAGGTCGCAAGCATCTGCTCGGACCTGCTCAAGATCGACACGACCAACGACGGGACTCCGGACGGCTCGGGAGAGCGTCCGGCCGCCGAGTACGTCGCGGGGCTGCTCTCCGGCCTGGGCATCGAGCCCACGGTGTTCGAGTCGGCGCCCCGCCGCACGAGCGTGGTGGCCCGCATCCCCGGGGACAGCCCGGAAGCCCTGCTGATCCACGGCCACCTGGACGTCGTCCCCGCCGACCCGGCGGAGTGGAGGCTCCACCCCTTCTCCGGCGAGATCGCCGACGGGTGCGTGCACGGGCGCGGCGCTGTGGACATGAAGGGCACCCTGTCCATGACGCTGGCGCTCGTCAGCGAGTGGGCCCGCAAGGGCCTGCGTCCCAAGCGTGACATCGTGCTGGCGTTCCTCGCCGACGAGGAGGCCACCGGGGAGTACGGCGCGGGCTACGCCGTCACCCGGCACCGCGACCTGTTCGAGGGCTGCACCGAGGCCATCAGCGAGTCGGGCGGCTTCAGCGTGACCGTTCCGGGCGGCACCGGGTCCGCCTCCCGTGAGGGTGACCTGCGCGTCTATCCGGTGGCGGTGGGCGAGCGCGGCACGGCGTGGATGAAGGTCACCGCGCACGGCGTGGCGGGGCACGGGTCCAAGCCGCCGGTGGACAACCCGGTGGCGGAGCTCTGCCGGGCCCTCACGCGCCTGGCCGACCACCGCTGGCCCGTACGGCTCACGCCTGCCGTGGCCTCCCTCATCGACGGCCTCGGCCGGGCCCTTGGGACGACGATCGATCTCGACCGGCTCGACGAGGAGGTCGAGCGCCTGGGCAGGGTCGGCACCCTGTTCAAGGGCGTGATCCGCAACTCGGCCAACCCGACCATGCTGGACGCGGGCTACAAGGTCAACGTCATCCCCGGCACGGCCCACGCGCACGTGGACGGCAGGTTCCTGCCCGGGTTCCGCGAGGAGTTCCTGGAGACGATCGACAAGCTGCTCGGCCCGAAGATCAGCCGGGAGTTCGTCAGCTTCGGCGACGGCGTGGCCTCCCCCACCGAGGGCCTGTTCGACGACCTGTGCTCGGCCCTGCTCGCCGAGGACCCGGCGGGGCGCCCCGTGCCGTACGTCATGACCGGCGGCACCGACGCCAAGTCGTTCGCCACGCTCGGCATCAGGGGGTACGGCTTCGCGCCGCTGCTGCTGGACCCGGCGCTCGACTACTTCGGTATGTTCCACGGCGTGGACGAGCGGGTGCCGGTCGCCGGCCTGGAGTTCGGGGTCCGCGTCCTGGACCGCCTGCTGACGTCCCGCGCGGCCTAGAGGAGCCTTCGCGACCGGCCGGGGCCGGGCGGCGCGTACGCCGCCCGCGCCCCGGCCGGTCGCCCCGGGGAGGCTCAGCTCCCGGGCTTGAGGACCGAGTCGATGATGTAGACGGTGGCGTTGCGGGTCTGCAGGTTGCCGCAGGACACCTCGGCGTTGCCTATCTTGAAGCCGTCACCCGACCTGCTGGTGGTGATCTTGTCGCCCTCCAGGGTGGTGAAGTCGCCCTTCTCCAGGTCGGCGGGGGTCTTGCGCCCCTGGACGACGTGGTAGGTGAGGACCTTGGTGAGCTCGTTCTTGTTCCCCAGCACCTTGTCGAGCTGGTCCTTCGGGACCTTCTTGAAGGCGGCGTTGCTGGGCGCGAAGACGGTGATGTCCGAGGCGGAGTTCAGCGTGTCCACCAGGCCCGCCTTCTTCGCGAGGTCGACGAGGGTCGACAGGTCGGGGATGTGCGTGGCGGCGGTGGCCACCGGCTCGTTGGCGATCTCCGACGGGCTGCCGGGCCCGGAGCTCGGCAGGGACGAGCAGCCCGGGCCGACCGGAGAGGAGGAGGCTGAGGGTGTCGGCGAATGGACGGTCCTTGGCGTCACGGTGAAGCCGTGCGTACCGCTGTCGCTGGTGGCGCCTGCGGTGGTGCCGTAGGCGGCCGTGAGCGACATGGCCGCTACGACCGGAAGGGCGAGAAGACGAGTGTTCATGTGCCTGTCCCCTTTTGTGCTCTTTTGAAGGGCGGTCACCTTGCGGTCCGACTGGTCGCTGGAAGGGTCACCGGGCCTCCATGCCCGTGAAGGGAGGCGGGACGCCGCCCGGCCCGTACGTCCGTGGGACCGCTCGGTCCACCGCGTACCCACGCGACGGCGGCCCCTTGTGAGAAGGCCGGTGCACAGCGGCCCCCGCTCACTCAAGCCGGCCATGGACGGGATCGTTGCCGCACGTCCCCGCACATGACGACCCTCTCATTATCGCCGAGCGCCCACCGCCGCCACCCATGCGCGGGACGGCATGCGACAAAGCGTCGGCCATGTGAACCGCCTGCCCGAGACGAAACCGCCATCCCGCCAGAAGTGGGTCAAGGTTCGGGCGGGGCATGGGCGGCTCACCCTTGTCCGGCCCTGACGGATTCCGACCGATAGTGACTGGACAACGGGTTCCGCGAACCGGCCCGGCGGCCCTGTCAGACAAGGAAGCCGTCCGCGCAGGCGGCCTGGCCAGGCACGTCTTCCCATGGCGCACACCGGTCGCATCCAGTCAGTGAATTGGCTATTTTCGTCCGGACTTGGGCGATGTATGGTCGGCTCACGATCGGATGCAGTCAAGTTCGGTCTTCTTCGGTCTCGGGGGATCCCTTCGTTCCGCCAAGGAGTGAGATGGTCAGACCCTCCGGCTGGGCCCGCCGAGTGATCGCGGCGCTCGTGCTCTCCGCCGCCGCCCTGATAGGGCAGGCTCAGCTCTCACCTCCCGCCGCGCAGGCGGCGCCACCGCTCACCACGCCCTGGACCGCCCAGGTGAGCCAGGACAACCCCCTGCCGGAGTATCCCCGGCCGCAGATGGTCCGCTCCGAGTGGCAGAACCTCAACGGCCTGTGGCAGTTCGCCGGCACCGGGTCGATCGACAGCCCGCCGGTCGGCCAGAACCTCGCCGGGCAGGTGCTGGTGCCCTATCCCATCGAGTCCGGGCTCTCGCGCGTCCAGCGGCACGAGGACCGCATGTGGTACCGCCGCACGTTCACCGTTCCCTCCACCTGGTCCGGGCGGCGCGTACGGGTCAACTTCGGCGCGGTCAACTGGGAGGCGCGGGTCTGGGTCAACGGCACCGCCGTCGCCACCCACACCGGCGGCTACGACCCGTTCAGCGCCAACATCACCTCGGCCCTGCGCGCCGGCTCCAACGAGATCATCATCGGCGTGTACTCGCCCGTCGACGCCGCCGGCGTCCCCATCGGCAAGCAGCGCCGCTCGCCGGGAGGCATCTTCTACACCGCGCACTCCGGCATCTGGCAGACCGTCTGGCTGGAGCCGGTCAACGCCGCCGCCATCACCCGCCTTGACACCACCCCCGACGTCCCCGCCGGGGTGCTCGACCTGGTCGTCCAGGGGGCGGGCGTCTCCGGGCAGGGCGTGCGGGCCGAGGCGCTCACCGGCGGGCAGGTGGTCGGCAGCGCCACCGGCGCGGTCGGCGCGCACCTGCGCGTCCCCGTCCCGAACGCCCGGCTGTGGTCGCCTGACGACCCGTTCCTGTACGACCTGCGGGTGACCCTCACCGGCACCGGCGGCGGGGACGCCGTGACCGGCTACTTCGGGATGCGCTCGGTCGGCAAGGCGATGATCGGCGGCGTGCTGCGGCCGACCGTCAACGGCAGGTTCCTGTTCCAGATGGGCACCCTCGACCAGGGCTACTGGCCGGACGGCATCTCGACCGCCCCGACCGACGAGGCCCTGCGCTTCGACCTCGAACAGCAGAAGGCGCTCGGCTTCAACCTCGTGCGCAAGCACGTGAAGGTCGAGCCGGCCCGCTGGTACTACTGGGCCGACCGGCTGGGCCTGCTCGTATGGCAGGACATGCCCGCGATGCGCACCGGGGTCTCCCCCTCCACCAGCGACCGGGCGAACTTCGAGAGCGAGCTGCGCCGCGTGGTCGACAGCCTGCGCGGCATCACCTCGATCGTGACGTGGATCCCGTTCAACGAGGGCTGGGGCGAGTACGACCCGGCCCGCATCGCCGACCTGGTCAAGAGCTGGGACCCCACGCGGCTGGTGACCAACAACTCCGGCTCCAACTGCTGCGGCTTCGACGGCGGCAACGGGGACGTCATCGACGACCACATCTACGTCGGCCCCGGCGCCCCGCACCGGCCCACCGCCGACCGGGTCGCCGTGCTCGGCGAGTTCGGCGGTCTCGGCCTGCGCAGCCCCGGCCACGAGTGGCCCGGCACGGGCTTCGCTTACGAGATGACGCCGGACGCCGCGACGCTCACCGACCGGTACGTGCAGATCAACGAGCAGCTCAAGCCGCTGATCACGGGCGGAGGGTTGTCGGCCTCCATCTACACCCAGCCCACCGACGTGGAGAACGAGGTCAACGGCATCTGGACCTACGACCGCAAGGTGCGCAAGATGGACGCCGACCGGGTTCGGGCGGTCAACCGCTCGGTGATCGAGTCGGCGGGCGGGCTCACCCTCGACGGGCTGGTCTCCCTGCGGGTGACCACCCCCGGGTACACCGACCGCTACCTGCGCCACAGCGCGTCGCTCGCCCGCACGGACGTGGTCACCTCCACCAGCCCGGACACCCTCAAGCAGGACGCCACCTTCTACGTGCGGCGCGGCCTGGCCGACGGGAGCTGCTACTCCTTCGAGTCACGGAACTTCGCCGGGCACTACCTGCGCCACCAGGACTTCCGCGTGCGCAAGGACCCACGGGACGGCACCACGCTGTTCGACCAGGACGCGACCTTCTGCCTGCGCGACGGCCGCACGGGCAACGGCATGTCGTTCGAGTCCCTCAACCTGCCGGGCTACTTCCTGCGGCACTACTCAGAGGGGGTCTACGTCGCGCGGAGCGGGGGCCCGAACCCCTGGGACGGATCCGCGTCCTTCGCCGACGACACGACCTGGCAGGTGACGGCCCCCTGGTGGCGCAGCGGCGCCGGCCTGACCGTCGGCTCGGCCCTGTCGCTGCGCGTGGCGACCCCGGGCTTCACCGACCGCTACCTGCGCCACAGCGCGTCGCTCGCCCGCACGGACGTGGTCACCTCCACCAGCCCGGACACCCTCAAGCAGGACGCCACCTTCTACGTGCGGCGCGGCCTGGCCGACGGGAGCTGCTACTCCTTCGAGTCACGGAACTTCGCCGGGCACTACCTGCGCCACCAGGACTTCCGCGTGCGCAAGGACCCACGGGACGGCACCACGCTGTTCGACCAGGACGCGACCTTCTGCGCCCAGCCGCCCCGCTTCGGCTCCTCCGGGGTCAGCCTCTCCGCCTCCAACATCACCGGGAACGTCCGGCACTACGCGGAGGAGGTCTACGTCGCCTCCTCCGGCGGTTCCCACGCCTTCGACGCCTCGTCCCACTACGACGAGGACACGACCTGGGTCGTCGCGCCCGCCTGGGCGCCCTGACCCGCCGGGCGGCGGCACCCGGCCCTCCGGCGTGCCGCCGCCCTGCCCTACGTCCAGCAAGTGACCGCGGGCACGCGGACACAGGCATCGCAGGCCGTCAGAACACGGGCATGACACTCCCGCAGGACATCAGCAGGCGGACATCTGGCCCCGGTAGGACATCAGCACGCCGATCAGCGGCACGGTGACCCGCACGGCGACGTGGAAGCGCGGCGGCCTCCGGTCGCGGTCGCCGGCCTCCACCCACGCGTGCGCGAAGACGCGGGGCGAGAACCGGTCGGGCAGCGCGATCTCCCGCCTGCCCGCCCGCAGCACGGCGCCCACCTGCACGACGTTCACCTCGTCCGGCGAGGCGACGGTACGGGTGCGGATCTCCAGCGGTCCGTGCCGCTCCCACCCACAATCGCCGGCGCGGCTCTGGACGCTGATCAGCCTCCGCGCCCCGATGGTGCGCTCCCACCGCTCGGCGACCCGTGCCTCCCCCGTCTCGGGATCCTCCATGGGGGAACGGTGAACGGTCACCAGCGCCGGAACCGCCGTACACGTACGGGGGAACCCGAGCACGGCGCACGCCGCCCTGCCGAGCACCCCCGGACCCCGCCGGACCTCCAGCACCCCCGTGCCCCTGACCGTCTCATCCCCCAGATGAAACCGCCACATCCACGCGTACGCCTCTTCCACCACACCCGCACCCCCTCCGGCCTCCGAAGCCCTCCCTGCGATTCACTTATACGCCCCGGGTTAATACGGGCGCACATTCTCTTTGCCGGAATATGGATATCTGGCTATTTCTATGCGTTCATCGCTCTATAGCCTTTTCGGTTCTCTTGCCCTAGCATTGGCGCCGTGGTCACGATACGTGAGCGACGTCGCAGCGTTCGCAAGCGCCGAAATGGGCAAGAAATACCGCACCAGACGACGACCGGGCCGGCCCCCGTACGGGTGAGCGTTATGTCGGAATCGACTTTCACCGTACGAGGCCACGGCGTGCACAGTGTATTCGAGGAGAGCGTCCGGGCGATAAAGCAAATGCCTGATTTCGAGCACGTTACCGGGATACGCGCGTACGGAAAACGCGTGGTCCTCCACGTGCACACGATGGGCCCGTTCGCGGTCCTGCGGATGCTGGCCCACCGCGGCCCGCGACTGATCAGCGCCCACGTCACCCCCGAGACGCTCGTCGGCAGCATCAAGGGGACCTACCTGGCCATCGGGTTCGTCCGCTGGTACATGAGGAGGGTGTTCGGCCTGGCCACCCTCATATTGTCGGTCAGCGAGGCGACGACGCGAGAGCTCAAGGAGCTCGGCGTGCGGGGCCCGATCATCCCGACGAGCAACGCCGTCGACGAGCGGCGCATCCGGCCGCTTTCCCACCGGCGCGACGAACTGCGCCGCGAGTTCGAATGGGACGACCGGCCGGTCGTTCTCGGGGTGGGTCAGGTGCAGCCGAGAAAGGGCGTCGAGGAATTCGTCTCCTGCGCCAGGAGCCTGCCCCAGCTGAGATTCGTCTGGGTGGGCGGAATTCAGTTCGGCATGCTGTCGGACGCGCGTCACGATCTGACCCGCCTGCGCGCGAGCGCGCCCGCGAACGTGACGTTCACGGGCCTGGTTCCACGGGACAAGGTATTCGAATACTGCGCGGCGGCGGACGTGTTCTTCCTACCGTCCAAGCACGAGACCTTCGGGCTCGCCACGCTGGAGGCCGCCACGGCGGGGCTGCCACTGGTCCTCACGGACCTTCCCTGCTACCACGACTGGCTGAAGGGCGCCTACCTGCACGGGGAGACGGTCACGGAGTTCGTCGGCCTGCTGCGGTGCCTGCAGGACGAGGACGTGCGCGCGAAATGGGCGGAACGGGCCTCGGACACCGCGATGGGATACGACTCCCGGATGCTGATGAACGGTCTGCGCGAGGCCTATCTCCTCGCCGCGACCCGGATCTGAGGCTCCCGGCCGGAAGATCGATGATCAATTCGTGGATCCCCATTTGACTACAGAGAGTGAGGATCGGGGAAGAGGTGGGGCGCGGGCTCCGGCGGGCGGAGGCCGCACCCCACCAAGAAGAAGGGTTCGTCCCCATGGGTTCCACGAAGCGGGCATTCACGCGCTCTGCGCCGGCGCTGACCTCGGCCGTGACGACCGCCGCCCTCCTCTGCGTGTGCGCGCCGGTCGCGCGCGCCGACGCGGCCGCCCCCGAAGAACGCCGGCTCGTCAACCGGATGGACGGCAGCCGCCTGGCCCTGCTGTCCGACGGCACAGGCGAGGGGGCACCGGCGATCACGCTGCGGGCCCCGTCCTGGCAGTACAAGACCGTGAAGTGGACCAACACCTACAAGCCTGACGGCAGCATGGTCATCAAGAACGTCGCCGCCGGCAAGTGCCTCCAGCCCGCCACGGCGAACCCCCAGGCCGGGGACGGCCTGGTGGTCAAGACGTGCGACGGAACGGCCGCGCAGGACTGGACCTACCGGTGGGAGCAGACCGACGGCAACACCGGCGTGACCGCGTGGTTCACCCTCCGTCCCAAGGCGAGCCCGCTGCTGGCGATCACACTCCAGACCTACCAGGGCTCCGGCAGCTGGGACACCCTCTACCTCGACCGCGACCAGAACACCACCGACCGCCTATGGCGCTTCCTCCGAGACGGCTCCACCTGGTGAACCCAGCAAGGAGACCATGACCGGCCGGCTGTCAGGACCTGATGTACCGGCGATGGTCGAGCTCACCGGCTCGGACGCCACGGCGCAGCCTCCCAGTGATCGACAAGCCGTTCCGCAGTGCGGGTCCCTAGCCTCGCACCATGGACGTCGACGAGCGGATCGAGATGTGTCTGAAAGGCTGGTCGAGCGAGCTCGACCTGTCCGGGATCCCTCTGGAGGCGATACCCGAGTCGGTCGGCTCCCTCACCGGATTGAAGGTGCTCCACCTGAGCGGTTGTGAGCTGACCGAGGTTCCGGACTGGGTGCGGAACCTCACCGCTCTCACCATGCTCCTCCTGGAGGGCAACCGGTTGACCGCGATGCCGGAGTGGCTGGGCGATCTCACCGATCTCACCTCGCTCTACCTGGGCGACAACGAGCTGAGCACCCTGCCCGAGTCGCTGGGCCGCCTCACCGGACTCAGGGAGCTCGCCGTGAACGAGAATCGGCTGACCACGCTCCCCGAGTCACTGAGCGGCCTCACCAGGCTCGCCCGGCTCGAACTGAGGAACAACGAGCTGACCGCCCTGCCCGAATGGCTGGGCGGCCTCTCCGCGCTGGTCTGGCTCGATGTGCGCGGCAACGGGCTCACGTCCGTACCGCGACGACGCCGGAAACTCGCCCCGGCCCAGGCCGCTCTTCGCGCGCTCAGCGACGAACTGCGCGCGCTGCGCCGAAGGAGCGGCCAGCCGAGCGTGCGGGAGCTGGCGTCGCGGATCAACGAGCTTCCCAGCGTCGTGCACACGGTGCTGCACTGCCGGTTTCTGCCGAGCTGGGCGCAGGTCGAGGACCTCGCGCGGGCGCTGGACGGGCAGGCCGAGTCGCTGCGGCCACTGTGGACGGCCGCCTACGAGGCATCCCCCGAACGTGCCGTGGTCGACGGGCTGTACCGGCCGTTCGGCGGCGACCCGCTCACCGGCCGAGGCCGGCCACCGGATCCGGTCATCGGCGACTACGCCATCGTCCCTGGGCCGGTGGTGCGAGACGGCCAGGGCCTGGAGTACCTGCTCGGCGGGATCGCCCGCCATCCGGGTGGTGTCTACGCCCTGACCTACCACCCCGACGGTCACCTGCTGGCTACCGCCAACGACAGTCGGGAGGTGTGGTTGTGGGACGCGGATCTCTACAAGGCCGTCACCGGCGCGCTGACCGGGCCCACCCGAGACGTCACCCACCTGGCCTTTCACCCCCACGGCCACCTGCTGGCCGGCGCCGGCGAGGACGGCACGGTGTGGGTCTGGGACGTGGCCACCGGTGACCCCGCCGCAGTTTTCACCTGCGACAACGGCCACGAGGGCGGCATCACGAAGATCGCCTTCCACCCCGACGGTCACCTGCTTGCCGGCGCCGGCGCGGACGGGACGGTGTCGGTGTGGCACCTCGACAGCGGCCGACCGGCCATGAAGCCCTTCGCCTGTCATAACGGACCCGTGTGGGCGATGGCCTTCCACCCCGACGGCCGGGCACTGGTCACCGCAGGCCGCGACCTCGCGGACGAAACCACCGCGACGCTCCGGTGGCACGATCTGAGCACCGGCGCCTCCGAAACCAGTGTCCTGGCAGGTCAAGACATCAGCGACGCCGTGGCGGTCTTCGATCCCGGCGTCACCCAACTCGCCACAGCCGCACCGCGGTGGTACGAGACGCAGGCATCCCGATGGTCCTACACCAGCCTGGTGCGGTTGTGGGACGCGGCCACCGGCGAACCCGCAGGCGACCCGTTCCAGTCCGTCGTCAAGAACGTCTCCGCACTGGCCTTCCATCCCGACGACCGGCAACTGGCCATCGGCGGCTCCAACTACAGCATGTTTGCCCATCGGTTGCAGGTGTGGGATCCGGTCACCGGCGCCTACCGGCTCCTGTTCGCGAGTACGTACGGTCAACCCGATCACGCCTACACACTGGCCTTCCATCCCGACGGCCAGGTCCTGGCCCACGGCGATCTCGAGGCCGGAAACGGCGTCCAGTTCTGGGCCACCACCGCCAAACCGGTCGGCGCCCCTCTCCTTCACACCACTTCGGTGCGGCGGCTGTTCTTCCACCCTGACGGCCGGTCGCTGGCCACCATGGGCTACGCCCAGGCGCTACGGTCGTGGGATCCGATCACCGGCGAACCCCTCAAGGGCCCACCCACCCCGGACCTCCTCGACGTGGCTATCGGGCCAGGCGGCCACCTGCTGGCCACCTTCGACACCGAAGGGGTGGTACGGCTGTGGGACTGGGTCACCCACGAGCCCGTCGGCACCCCGATGGCCGGCCACAGCGTCGACGACTTCGTCATGTCCGAAACGATGATCGCCTTTCATCCTGACGGCCACTTGCTGGCCACCACCGACTTCACCTTCTCCCCGATCACCGGCTACTACGGGATCGTGTGGTTGTGGGACGTGGCCACCGGCGAGTTGGCCGACTTCTTCACCACCGACCCCATCAGGCAGATAGCCTTCCATCCCGGCGGGGAGCTGCTGCTCTACACCAGCGCTGACAGGACGATGATCCGGCATCTGGCCACCGGCGAACTCATCTGCGACCCACTCCCCAGCGGGCCGATCGCCTTCCACCCCGTCAGTCATCTACTCGCCACCAACGAGCACCGCGCGCTGCGGTTGTGGGATCCGTTCACCGGCGAACGTGTCGGCGCTCCCCTCACCGGCGACGTCGACGCCTGCGCGATCGCCTTCCACCCAGATGGCGAAATGGTGGCCACCGGCCACCACGACGGCACACTACGGCTGTGGGACTTGGCCACCGGTGGACTTCTGGGTACTCCCCTCGCCGGACATTACGGCGGTATCGAAGCGCTGGCCTTCCACCCCGACGGCAATCTGCTGGCCAGCTCCGGCGTGGACTGGACGGCACGTCTGTGGATCCGCTGAGGGGCTGACGCTGAGACCTTGGCCGCGACCGCCTGAGCGGGTATGGCGCTGCACGTGGTCGAACCGGGATTGTGAGCACAACCAGGTCCGGTTCCGATTCAAGCGGCGAGGTCAGAACGGTGAAGTCGACCTCCCTGAGCTCAGGGTTGAACGCCCCGGGCTCCACCCCGATCTCTTCGGTGGCGGCGCGGGTCAGAAGTGGTAGGCGAGGATGCGGCCGACCCTGCGGAGGAAGTAGAAGCGGTTCATGACGGCGAGGGCGGCTCGGTAGCCGGTGGGGAAGCGGGACACCTCGGGGACGTCGGAGAAGAAGAGCTCGGAGGCCAGGTGGAGGGCGGGGACGGCGGCGGGCAGCTCGGCGGGGTCGTCGAGACCCCAGCGGAGGGTGGCGCCGGTGGCCCTGATCTGCGGCTGGAAGCGGCTCAGCTTGACCGCGAGGCTGCTCAGCGCGTCGAACACGATGTCCCCCGTGGGGAACCGCTCGGTGACGCGGCGCAGGAGGGTGTGGACCTCCTCCGCGGTGAGGTACATCATCAGGCCCTCGGCGACGACCAGCACCGGCCGGTCGGCGGGGACCTGGTCCAGCCAGGCCGGATCGGTGGCGGGCACGCCGATCATCGTGTAACCGGACCGGGGCGGGAAGAGCCGCTCACGTAGCGCGACGATGTCCGGGTAGTCGACGTCGTACCAGCGGACGGTCTCGGGCGGGTCGAGGCGGTAGACGCGGGTGTCGAGGCCACAGGCCAGGTGGATCACCGTCGTGTCCGGCGCGCGGGCGAGGTGGCCCGCGGTGAGGGTGTCGAAGGTCCTGACGCGGATGGCCACGCTGAGCGCGTCGGTGGAGCGCATCCTCAGCTTCGAGAAGTCGTAGTCGATGCGCTCGACGGCCCGCTCGGCGAGCGGGTCCCGCAACACGGGGTCATCGCCGCGGCTGTGCACGGCCCTGCCGTACAGGGTGGCGAGGAGGGTCTCCTTCTCCTTGGTCAGGTGGACCTTCTCGCTCCCCATCCCTCCAATGTAGACCCGACGCTCACAACGGCCGGGAACGGTCCGGCCGGTGCTCGGGCGGGCCCGCGGGCATGGCCGCATCCGGCCGGGGGCGCTGTCGCCGCCGTGTCTTTACATGCCCATTGCCATGACTGTACGTTGAATTTTGATTACCCACAGTGATCAGGAGGTGAGTCACATGCCGGATGACGGCACCGAGCGAGTGCCCGATCCACGAGTGGCGTTCACGAACGTCACGTCGACCGACACGGGCGAGGTCAGCGAGAGCCCGGGGATGGTCGACCGGGCCGTCGTGGTGGCGGGCGAAGGCGAGCATCTGCCACCGCACTCGGAGCAGGCGATCGACAGCAGGCCGCTCTCCCAGCGGTTCATCGAGCCGGAGGAGTAGTCGACCATGGAGCTGCACTTCCGTAACCAGTACACCTCGAAGGTGTGGGTCGCGATCATGTTCTACAGCCCCGACACCTGCCGCGACTACGGCCAGTGGGGCACCCGGGGCTGGTGGGCGATCGATCCGGGTGGAGAGGCGCACGTCCTCAACACCGGCAACCGGTACGCCGCCTTCTACGCCGAGGCCGCCAACGGCGCGATCTGGACCGGCCCCTACGGCCCGATCTACGTCTACCAGAACGCCTTCGACTCCTGCCTCAACATCGGCAGCACCGCGGCCAGGCGCGTCGGCACCCGCCTGGTCGACATGAACGGCTATTCCGTCTACTACGTGAACCTCACCCCCTGACGGGAGCGCGTCCACGAGCGGCCCCGACACCGTGCCATCGGGGCTCGCCCGCCCGCCGCCACACGTACGCCCTCCTCGCGGGTCACGCACACCACCCCTGACCCCCCGGCCGCGCGTGCCGCGGCCGTGCCCGCCGCGGCGGGGTCAGCGGAGCTTGGGGTCGAGGGCGTCGCGGACGACGTCGCCGAGGAGCAGGAAGCTCAGAACGGTCGCGGTGAGGAACATCGCCGGGAAGACCAGCAGGTGCGGGTACTCCGCGAAGAACACCTGGGCCACGTTCAGCTGGAGCCCCCACGACACGTCCGGATACTGCAGGCCCACGCCGAGGTAGTCGAGCGTGGCCTCCCCCGATATGACGTTGCCCACGTTCAGCATCGCGACCACGAAGACCGGGGCGATGGCGTTCGGCAGGATGTGCTTGATCATGATCCGCCGGTCCCCGGCGCCGAGCGCCCTCGCGGCCTGCACGTAGTCGGTGTCCCGGATGGCGATCACCTGGCCGCGCATGAGCCGGGTCATGGTGGTCCAGCCGAGCAGGACCAGGACGATCGTCATGGCCCAGATCCCGTGCCCGGGGAAGGCGACCAGCACGACCGTCGCCCCGAGGACGAACGGGATGCCGAAGAACACGTCCGTCACCCGGGAGATGATCGCGTCCAGCACGCCGCCGTAGTATCCGCCGAGCAGGCCGAGCACGATGGCGACGAGCAGCGCGGCCACCGTCACCGCGACGCCGATCAGCACGGACGCGCGGGTGCCGTGCACGATCTGCGACCAGTAGTCGCAACCTTGCAGGTCGTACCCGAAGACGGCCCCGCCGCCCGGCCCCTTCTTGGACATCCGCAGGTCGCAGTGCTCGTTCGGGCCGAGCCTTGCGAACAGCGAGGGGAACGCGGCCATCGCGCAGACGACGAGGAGGATGACCACCGAGATCCAGAACAGGACCCGCCCGCGCAGTTCGAGCCAGGCGTCGTACCACAGGGAGCCCCGCATGTTCCGCTCCGGCTTCGGGCCGTGCGAGGTCGCCTCGACGGAGGCCTTCAGGTCAACCACGGCGGATCCTCGGGTCGAGCACGCCGTACAGCAGGTCGACGAGCAGGTTGGCCACGATGAAGATCATCACCAGGAGGGTGGTGACGCCGACGACGACCGGACCCTCCTGGAGCTGGATCGACTGGAAGACCTGCTGGCCGATGCCGGGCAGGTTGAAGATGCCCTCGGTGACCACGGCGCCCGCCATGAGGTTGCCGAAGTCGACGCCGAGGTAGGTGACGACCGGGATCAGCGAGTTGCGCAGGGTGTGCCTGCCGATGATCCTGGACCGCCGCAGCCCCTTCGCCGCGGCCGTGCGGACGTAGTCGGCCCGGAGGTTCTCGACCACGCTCGTGCGGGTCAGCCGGGCGACGTACGCCAGGCCGAAGGAGCCGAGGACCATGCCGGGCAGCAGGTAGCTCGCCGGCCACCCGTCGTCGGTGCCCGCCGTCGGGAAGAGGCCGAGGTCGAGCCCGAGCACGATCTGGGCGGTGTACCCGACGACGAAGACCGGGACGGCGATCACGAACGTCGTCCCGGCTAGCACCGCCGTGTCGGCGAGCTTGCCCCGGCGCAGCCCCGCGATCACGCCGAGGCCGATGCCGACGACCAGCTCGAAGATCCACGCGGTGAGCGCGAGCTGCGCGGTCACCGCCCAGCGGTCCTGGAGCAGCTCGCCGACCTGCTGCCCGGTGAAGGTCTCCCCGAGGTCGCCTCGAAGGAAGACCCCCGCCATGTAGAGGCCGTACTGCACGATGAGCGGGTCGTTCAGGTGGTAGTGCTCGCGCAGCGTCTGGAGCACGGCCTCCGGAACCGGTTTGTCGCCGGCGAGTGCCAGGATCGGGTCGCCCGGAAGGGAGAACACCATGGCGTAGATGAGGAAGGTGGTGGCCACGAAGACCGGGACGGCCTGGAGCAGGCGGTGGACGGCGTACCTCACCGTGCGCCCGGCTCACCGCCGCGGCGGGCCCGAGAGCCCGCGCGAGCTTCGCCGCCGTGCCCGGCCGCGCGGCCGGTGGCGGCACGGGGGGACCCCGGCTGGCCGGGGGCCGTGCGCGGAGTCCCCATCGCGTGCATCCTTACTTGACCGTGATGGTGTCGAGGTTGGGGCTGTACGGGTCGATCAGAACGCCGGTGATCTTGTTGGAGTAGCCGGCCTGATCCTGCCAGTTCCACAGCGGGATCATCGGCATTTCGGCGAGCGCCACGTCCTCGGCCTGCTGGTAGAGCGGGATGCTCGCCTCCATGGTGGACGCCGAGTTGGCCTTGGCGATCAGGTCGTTGAACTGCTTGTTGTCCCAGCCCATGCGGTTGCCCGCGCCCCACATCGACTCAAGGTAGTTCTGGGGGCTCGGATAATCCATGACCCAGTTGTTGCGGTACGGGCCGTCTTCCTTCTTCTCGCGCAGCGTCGACAGGTAGTCGGCGGCGGGGATCTTGCGGAACTGGATGTCGGCGATGCCGAGGTTCTGCTTGAGCTGGTTGGCGACGGCCTGCATCCACTGCTCGTAGCTCGGGTCGGCGTTGGAGAAGTAGAGGTTCAGCGTGCCGGTGAAGCCACCGGCCTTGTCGAACAGCGCCTTGGCCTTGGCCGGGTCGTACGCGCACGCCTCACCGCAGGCGTTCTCGCGGTATCCCGGCACGAGCGGCGCCAGCAGCGAGGCCATCGGTTTGAAGGTGCCGTTGTAGACGGCGTCCACGATGCCCTGCCGGTCGATCGACATCGAGATCGCCTTGCGCATGTCGGGGCTCTGGAACCGCTTGTCGAACGCCGGGAAGCCGAGGTAGTCCATGGTGCCGCTGGCCGTGGGCACGAACCGGTCGCCGAGCAGCTTCTTGGCCTCGGTCGCGCTCTGCGGCGGGATGGTCTGCAGCAGGTCGACCTTGTTCGCCCGCAGGTCGGTGTACGCCGTGTCGCGGCTGGCGTAGATCTTGAACTGGACCGCGTCCGACTTGGCGGGGCGGGGTCCGGCGTATCCGGCGAACTTCTTCAGCTTGATCCGCTGGTTGTGCGCCCAGTCGCCGTCGAGGGCGAAGGGCCCGTTGCCGATCGGCTTCTGGTCGTAGGCCTTGAGGTCGGTGAAGGCCGCCTTCGGCATCGGCGCGAAGCCCGTGTAGGCCAGCGTGATCGGGAACTGGCTGAACGGCGCCGTCAGGGTCACCTCAAGGGTGGTGGGGTCGACGACCTTGAGGCCGCTCAGCTTCTCGGCGGTGGGCTTGGCGCCCTCGGCCTCGGCCTCGGGGTTGAGCTTGTCGTAGCCCTCGATGTTGGCGAAGTAGTAGTTGTTGGTCCACGCGTTCGGGCCGTAGGCGGCGGCGTTCCAGGCGTCGGCGAAGCTCTCGGCGGTGACGGGCTCGTCGTTGTGGAACTTCTGTCCCGGCTTGATCTTGATGGTCCAGGTCTTCTGGTCGTCGCTCGTCACCGACTCGGCCGCCCGCATCCGGGTCTGGCCCTTGGCGTCGATCACGACGAGCGTGTCGAACAGCGCCTGCAGCACCGTGATCGAGTAGCTGCTCGACGTGTTCCCCGGGGTCAGGTGATCGGGCTCGTTGAGCGCCACGGAGAACTGGCCGGCCCCCTGTCCGCCCTGGTCACCGCTGGAACCTCCGCTGGAACCCCCACAGGCGCCCACCGTGAGCGCCGCCGCGAGGAGGACGGCGGCACCTCGCGCCTTCTTCAGGACCGTCACTGTTCCTCTGCCTCTCCGTCGCACCGGCGTGATGCCGGAGAGGCTAAATAGCGTGGCAAGTGTCTGCATCGGCAAACTTACGTATTCCCTGGAAAGATCTGTCTCGGGCAAGCTGAGAGTGGAGGACCGATGGATCAGATCACCCTGAGCGCACGCCACCTCCACGCGTTCACGGAAGTAGGATTCCAGGTGGCGGGCGGATCCGGGGCCCACGGCGCGATGACGGCGCTGCGGAAGATCATCCCGGTGGAGGCGTACGAGTTCGTCGCGTTCGACCCGGCGACGGGGCGCCACCGCAGCCTGGTGTCCTCCGGATACGCGAGGGTCGACGCGGACGCCGCCGAGGAGTACGCCCGCCTCGACCCCTACCGGCGCGCCATGGCCTCCCGCGTCCCGCTGCCCATGGGCTCCCCCGGCACCGAGCTCTACTACCGCAGGCACCTCGCGCCGTACGGCTGGCGCTCGGGGCTGACCGCGCCGCTGTTCGTGACCGAGGGCAGGTACACCGGCCTGCTGCACGTCAACTCCCGCGAGGCGCTCCCGCCCGAGACGACCACCGTGATCAGCGCCGTCTCCAGCGCCCTGGCCCACGTCACCGACCTCACCCGCTGCGTGATCGACCCGCTCGGGCTGCCCCCGGGCTTCCACGCGGTGGCCTTCGAGCGCGGCGGGCGGCGCCGCGCGGTCGCCGGGTGGCCGGCTTCCGAGGCCGTCGGCCGGGAGCCGGCCATGGCCGAGCTGGCCAGGGACTTCATCGACTCGCGTGAGCTGTCGCGGCGCGGGCTGTGGCTCGACTCGTCGGGCCAGTGGCGCGAGGTACGCGTCCACCGCGCCGGGGTGGGCTTCCACGGCGCCATCCAGGGCGCGGTGATCGCCGAGCGGCCGTGCGCCCTGCCGTACGACCTGACGGCCAGGGAGATCGAGGTGCTCACCAGGGTCGCGCTCGGCGACTCCAACCCGCAGATCGCGGCGGTGCTGGTGCTGAGCGTCCGTACGGTGACCACCCACCTGGAGCACATCTTCGCCAAGCTGGGCTGCGACAGCCGTACGCGCCTGACGACCAAGGTCCTGGCCGAGGGACTCTGCCGCCTCGACCTCCCCTGATCACCGAGGGGAGCTCAGCGGGCGACCCGCAGGGCTCCCTGGGGTGTGGCGGGCGAGGGGTTCAGCAGGTCGACGTGCATCTCGAACCACACGTTGTTGGTCCCGGCCTCGCGGATGAAGCCCCAGCGGTGGGCGAGCGCCTCCAGCAGGAGCAGGCCCCGGCCCCCGGTGTCGAGCGGGGAGGAGGGGCGCCATCCGAAGGGAGGGTCGAGAGAGCCGGCGTCCTGGCAGGCGATGCGCACCCAGTCGGCCGCGTAGGACACGCTGAGCGTGAAGGTCCCGCCGCCGCCCGAGTCGGAGTGTACGACCGCGTTGGTGGCGATCTCGCTGGTCAGAAGGACGCAGTCGTCGTGGAGCGGATGCTTCTTCCCGAGCGCGGAGGACACCAGCCGCCGGGCCCTGGCCACCGCGTCGGGATCGCCGGCGAGGTGCATCACGCGATCACTGGCCGAATCCGCCCTGCCGTACCCTGATGAAGTCATGCGACCCCCCCGTTAGTGAGCTGCTCGCGCCCTGTTAAGGACGCCGGGGTCATCTTTAGAGATGTCGCCAAAAGGTAGGAACATGGTCCCCACCGGGAGGGCCTATATGGCCTGCGAGGAGGACTTTTCGGCTTCGGCGCCTTCCGGCGGCGGGGCCGTGTGGTCCTCCTCGACGATGTCGGCGGCGGAGCGCACGATCTGCGGGTCGGGCGAGCCCACGATCTCGTGGTCCTTGTTGGTGTAGTCGAACTGGCTGAGGACATGACGCATGGCCGCGATGCGGCCGCGCTTCTTGTCGTTGCTCTTGATGACGGTCCAGGGCGCGTCCTCGGTGTCGGTGTTGAGGAACATGTCCTCCTTGGCCCGGGTGTACTCGTTCCACTTGTCCAGGGAGGCGAGGTCCATCGGGGACAGCTTCCACTGCCGTACCGGGTCGACCTGGCGGATGATGAACCGGGTGCGCTGCTCGCGGTGGGACACCGAGAACCACAGCTTGATCAGGTGGATGCCTTCCCTGACCAGCATCCGCTCGAAGAGCGGGGCCTGGACCATGAACTCCTTGTACTCCTGCGGCGTGCAGAAGCCCATGACCCACTCGACCCCGGCGCGGTTGTACCAGGACCGGTCGAACAGGGCGATCTCTCCGGCGGCGGGGAGGTGGGCGACGTACCGCTGGAAATACCACTGCGTGCGCTCGCGCTCACTGGGCTTCTCCAGGGCCACCACGCTCGCCCCGCGGGGGTTGAGGTGCTCCATGAACCGCTTGATCGTCCCGCCTTTGCCGGCGGCGTCGCGGCCCTCGAAGAGGATCACCAGCCGGCCCCCGGTGTCCTTGATCCAGTACTGGAGCTTCAGCAGTTCGATCTGCAGCAGCCGCTTGGTCTGCTCGTACTCGGAGCGCGACATCCGTTCGGTGTAGGGGTAGTGCTCCCGCCAGGTGTCCACCACGCGCCCGTCGGCGTACAGCAGCACCGGGTCGTCGTCGTCACTGGAATCGACCCAGAGTCCGGGGGTACGGTCGAGCAGTTCGCTCGACTCGGCGGCCTGAGGATAGAGAACTTCCGAAGGCTCCATACCGCCAGTTTTACATATGTTTGTACCGGTCAGTAGCACAGTGGAGCCGTGCGGGGCCGGAGTCCGGCACCCGCGTCCTGAGTGCCTTTCCGGACCGGCGTCGGCGATACACTGGCGGCCGCAGGTCTCGATCGAAGTACATAGCAGGCGAAAACCGTCCAGGCGCGGCGGCGCGATGCGACCATTGAACCGCAAGGATCACGCGAGTTGAACGCCTCCGTCTTTGACGTTCGGCACAGGGAGCGGCCGGATGGGTCTGAAACTGGCGATCAGCAGTCATCGTGACCCTGATTGCACGCTCGTCGCGATCATCGGCGACCTGGACGCGACCACGTACTCCACCGCCAGGGAACAGCTGCGCGCCCTCGTCGCCGAGGGACGCGACCGCATCGTCATCGACGTCACCGAGCTCGGGTTCTGCGACTCCGGCGGCCTCTGGATCCTGCTTGAGGTCCACCGTCAGGCGGAGAGGGCCGGCGGGTGGGTCCGGCTCGCCGGGGTGAACGGCTTCCTGCGGCGCCTGTTCGCGCTCACCCGGCTGGACGCCGCCTTCACCATCGACGCCGACGTGACCGCCTCGCTGGCCGCCGTGGCCGGTCGGGAGGAACCGGACCTCTAGGGCTTCTCGGCGGCTGCCTTGATCCTCCGCAGGGTGCTGCGCATCCCCTCCACCATGAGGGCCTCGCGGTCCCTGCCGAGGAAGCCGAGGGCGAGCAGCGCGCGCACCGGCGCGACCGGTGACCCGATGTGCTCCCGCCACTCGCACAGCACCGTGCCGTCGCCGTCGGGCATGAGGCGGTAGCCCCAGCGCATCCGTGACAGCTCCACCTCGAAGGTGAACCGGCGGGGGCGCTCCCACTCGACCACGGTGCAGGTGGTCGCCCAGTGGAACGGGCCCCTGCGGTTGCGTCCACGGAACGAGGCGCCCAGCCGCCCGCCCACGCCCGCGAGCCAATGGCCGCCGGTGCTCTCAGGACTCCACTCGCCGTAGCGGGTGACGTCGGTGACGAGGTCCCATACCTTTCTGGGGGGCGCGTCGATCTTCAGGCACACCTCGTCCATGCGGACTCCTCTCGCCTCGATCGGGTCCCACCGCCTTCCCCTCTCCTCCCGGAGCACCCCGGGATGGGCCCGGCCCGGTCGCGACCACGCTCGAAGCGGACGCTCAGCGCACGGTCAGCCCGGCGCTCACTTCCATCATCCATCACTGCGCCGTGCTGAGCAGGCGCACCGCCTCCAGCGCCAGGGCGAGCTCGACGATGTCACGGGGGCGGGACACGGAGCGCCCGGTCAGCTGCTCGACGCGCCGGATGCGGTTGAAGACCGTGTTGCGGTGGCAGTACAGCTGCCCGGCGGCGCGCGCGGCCGAGCCCTCGCATCGCAGCCAGGCCGAGAGGGTGGCCAGCAGCACGTCGCGATCGGCCGGGTCCAGGGCGAGCAGCGTTCCGAGGACCTCGGAGGTCAGGTGGCCCGCCAGCTCGGGCTCGCAGACCACCAGCGCCGAGGGCAGCCGCCGGTCCAGCCGGGCGATCTCCGGCCCGCAGCCCGAGCACGTGCGCATGGCGATCTCGGCGAGCTTCCTGGCGGTGCCCAGCTCGTCGAGCCCCCCGACGACCGGGCTGACCCCCGCCGGGCCGTACACGAGCGGGGTCATCCCCTCGACCAGCTCCTCCAGCGTGCCTTCCCCGAGGGCGACGACGGCCACCTCGTGCTGGGTGCGCATCCGCCACAGCAGCCGCATCGGCCCGAGCGTCGCCGGATGGGCGTCCGCCCCGTGCCGCCCGCCCTCCGTGGCGGGGGCTCCGTGCCCGTCCCTGCCGGGCCTTCCGGGAGCGTGGCAGGCCCGGCCGGTGCGGTGGCCGTAGTGGTCGTGGCGCAGGGGGAGCCTGATTGTGACCACCGCATAACGACCGCGCTCCGGCAGGTCGAGCGCCGCGGCGGCCGACCGGGCCACGGCCGCGTCGCCGGTGCCCTCCAGGAGGTCGTCCAGCAGCGCGTTCACCCGCTCGTTGCTGCGCCCGAGCAGCTCCTTCTCCCGCCGCCTGTAGGTGTCGGCGGCCATCATGGCCTGCCTGTCGATCGCGTGCCAGACATGCGTCGCGGTCCGGACCAGGGCGCCGAGCAGTTCGGGGTGTTCCCGCTCGATCAGCTCCACGAAGCCGGCCCAGGTCACCTGCGCGGACAGCCGGTACATGCGCATCAGTGAGTCCATGGGCAGGCCCTGGTCGGCGCGGCGGCCCGCCATCTTCCTGGCGAACGTGAGGTCGCGGCGCTCCTCGGGCCTCTGCAGGATCGCCTCGATGCCGATCCTCAGGCCCTCCTCGGTGCTCCGCCAGTGATCTTCGAGGGTGACGAGCTTGCGGTACGCCTCGTCGCCCTCGCGCACCCGGGTCACCAGCTCGTCGGTCAGCTCGGGCAGGCGTTCGAGCAGCCGGGCGGCGGCGATGCGCAACACGTGCCGTACCTTCTCGTCGACGTGCTCGTTTCGCTTGGCGGCCATCCTTCAGAGACTGCCACCCGCTCCCATACGGAACAAGGTTCGGTTTCGTTTCGTGACTCGCCGTTGTGCGGGCGCACAACGGCCTTCCCGCGGTGGTGGGCACCGGTCCCGACTTCACCGCCGCATCTGGACGACGGTGCGCATGCGGCGTTTACGTGTGCCTGCACCGACTGTCAGGAGGAACGACATGGACGCCACGGCGCCCCCGCCCGGTGACGCGGGGCTGGCGGTCAGCGAACTGGTGGTGAGCTACGGCCCGGTGCGCGCGCTGCGCGGGGTGTCCCTCCGGGTGCCTTCCGGATCGATCGTCGCCGTCCTCGGCGCGAACGGCGCGGGGAAGACGACGCTGCTGCGGGCGATCTCGGGGACGCTGCGCTTCCACCGGGGAGCCGTGGGCGGCGGGGCGGTCACCTGGGCGGGGACGCGTTTGTCCGGGGTGTCCGCGCCGGGCGTCGTGGCGCGGGGCGTGACGCAGGTCCCCGAGGGGCGGCGCGTGTTCGCGCGGATGACCGTGGAGGAGAACCTCCGCGCCGGCGCGCTCGGCGCCCGTGGCGGCAAGGAGGCCGCGCGGGCACGGGAAGAGGTCCTGAGCCTGTTCCCCGTCCTCGCCGAGCGCGCCCGTCAAAGGGCCGGCCTGCTCTCCGGGGGCGAGCAGCAGATGCTGGCGATCGGCAGGGCCCTGATGGCGCGTCCCGCCCTGCTGCTCCTGGACGAGCCCACCCTCGGCCTCGCCCCTCTGGTCTCCGCCCGCATCGCCGAGACCGTCAAGGAGATCAACGCCCGTGGCACCTCGGTCCTGCTCATCGAGCAGAACGTGGCCCTGGCCCTGTCGCTGGCCTCGCACGCGTACGTCCTGTCGGTCGGCGAGGTGGTGCTCGACGGCCCGACGGCCGAACTGGCGGCGGGGGACGAGGTGAGGCGCCGGTACCTCGGCGTCACCGGCCCGCCGGGCGAGGACCCCGCGCGACCGGCCGGCGAGCCGGGGCGCCGGACGCTGACGAGGTGGTCCCCATGACCACGTCATACCAACCGGACGGTATGCCCCTTCTCGACGTCAGGGACGTCACCGTGCGCTTCGCCGGGCTGACGGCCCTTTCCGGCGTGAGCCTCGCCGTCGCGCCGGGCACCGTACACGCGGTCATCGGGCCGAACGGCGCCGGCAAGTCGACCTTCTTCAACGTGCTGTCCGGGGTGTACCGGGCGACGTCCGGCAGCGTCCGCTTCGGCGACGCCGAGCTGACGGCGCTGCCGCCCCACCGGGTCGCCGCGCTGGGGGTGGCCCGGACGTTCCAGAACATCGCTCTCTCCCGCCACCTGCCGGTGCTCGACAACCTCATGCTCGGACGCCACCGGCTGACCAGGGCCGGTTTCCTCTCCTCCGGCCTGCGCCTGCCGCCGGCCCGCCGGGAGTGGGCGCGGCACCGGGCCCGCGCGGCCGAGATCGCCGCCTTCGTGGGCCTCGGCGACCACGTCGGCACGCCCGTGGGGCTCCTGCCGTACGGCGTGCAGAAACGGGTGGAGCTGGCCCGCGCCCTGTGCATGGAGCCCCGGCTGCTGCTGCTCGACGAGCCCGTGGCGGGGATGAACGGCGGCGAGCGGCTGGACATGGCCGAGCTGATCGTCGCGGTCAGGCAGAGCCTCGGCATCTCGATCCTGCTCGTCGAGCACGACATGGGCATGGTCATGCGCCTCGCCGACCGGGTCACCGTCCTCGACTTCGGGCGCCGCATCGCCGACGGCACACCCGAAGAGGTGCAGGACGATCCCCAGGTCATCCGCGCCTACCTCGGCACGAGCTCCCAGGAGGACATGTGATCACGTTCCTGGAGCTCCTCGTCAACGGGATCTCCATCGGGGCGGTCTACGCGCTGATCGCCCTCGGCTTCGTCGTCATCTTCAAGGCCACCGAGGTGGTCAACTTCGCGCACGCGTCGCTGCTGCTGGCCGGGGGGTACCTCGTCGCCCGCCTCCAGCCGGTGACCGGCTTCTGGGCCGCGCTGCTGGCCGGCGTCGCCTCGGCGGCGGTCATCGGGGCACTGGTGGAGTTCCTCGTCATCCGGCGGGCCGGTGTGACCTCGCACAGCGTGCTGGCGATCGTCACCATCGGCCTCGACATCGTGCTCACCACCGAGCTGACCCGGCAGATCGGCACCGAGATCCTCGCGCTCGGCGACCCCTGGGGCGACTCGGTGGTCCACCTCGGGCCGGTGACGGTCGCCGAGACCCGGATCGTGGCACTGGTCACGGCCGCGGCGCTGATCGCGCTGTTCCTGCTCGCGTTCACGTACACGGGCTGGGGCATCGCGATGCGGGCCACCGCCGAGGACGCGGAGACGGCCTCGCTGATGGGCATCCGGCTCGGCCGCGTCTCCCTGAGCGCGTGGGCGGTGGCGGGGGCGCTGGCGGCGGTCGCCGCGGTGTTCCTCTGCGTGTTCCCGACGCCGGGGCTGGACCGGGGCACCTCCTTCGCGGCGATCAAGGCCTTCCCCGCGGCGATCCTCGGCGGGCTCGACTCCACGACCGGCGCCCTGGCCGGCGGACTGATCGTCGGGGTCACCGAGGCGCTCATGACCGGCTACCAGAACCAGCTCGCCTTCCTCGGGCGGGGCATCGGGGACGTCGCGCCGTTCCTGGTCATGGTCGTCATCCTGCTGCTGCGCCCGGCCGGACTGTTCGGAACCAGGGAGACCGCCCGTGTCTGACCTTCGCAGGAGGCCCGCCGCACGGTTCCGGCTCGCCAGGGTGCCGATCTTGGTGGCGGGGGCGGTGGTGGCGACGGCCGTACCCTTCTACCTGGAGGGGTTCTGGCTGCAGACCGGGTTGTTCGCGATGTCGGCGGCCGTCGGCGCCATCGGGATCAACCTGCTGACCGGCTCCACCGGGCAGCTGTCCATGGGCCACGCCTTCTTCCTGGCGGTCGGCGCCTACGCCTACGTGTACTTCGCCGCCGTCCCCGAGGAGGGAGCGCGGCACGCGCTCGGCGGCCTCGGCCTGCCCACCCCGCTCGCGGCGGTGCTGGCCGTGCTGACGGCGGGGCTCGCGGGCGGCCTGTTCAGCCCCATCGCGGGCCGCCTCAAGGGCGCCTACCTCGGCATCGCCACCCTCGCGCTGATCTTCCTCGGGCAGCACCTGCTGTTCAACGCCGAGTCCGTCACCGGCGGCTACAACGGCCGGGCCGTACCGCCGCTGGAGCTGTTCGGGCTGGTCTTCGCCGACTCCCCCACGCTGGTCATCCTCGACGTGCCGTTCGGTTCCCTGGAGCGCCTGTGGTTCCTCGGGCTGCTCGCGGTGCTGGGCTCCGCCGCGTTCGCGCGCGGCGTGCTGCGCGGCCGTCCGGGGCCGGCCATGAACACCATCCGCGACCACGAGATCGCCGCGGGCGTCATGGGCGTCCCCGTCGCCCGCTTCCGGGCCGGGGTCTTCGTCCTGTCCTCGATGTACGGGGGGCTCGCCGGGGTGATGCTCGCCCTGGTCTTCCAGCGGACCGTGCCGGACCACTTCGGCATGCTGCTGTCGCTGGACTACCTCGCCATGATCGTCATCGGCGGGCTGGGGTCGGTCGGGGGCGCGGTCATCGGGGCGGTCTTCGTCTCGGTGCTGCCCCAGCTCCTCACCCGCTACAGCGACGCTCTGCCGCTGATCGCCGAGCCCGGCTCCGGCGGGGTGTCCCCCGCCGAGGCGGCCCGCATCCTGTACGGCGCGGCCGTGGTCACGGTGGTGCTCTTCCTGCCCGGCGGCCTGGCCGGGCTCCTCGGCAGGCTGCGCGCGACGATCACCGGCCGGACGTCACCCGCCCGCGCCCCGGAGATCCGGCTCTCCTCCTCACCTTCTCCGTCCCCCTCTCCCGACACCAGGAGCTGACATGGGCAAGTTCGGCATCCGTACCGGAGCCGCCACGATGGCGGCGCTCGCGCTGGCGGTCAGCGCCTGCGCGAGCGGCAAGGCCACGGGCGGCGAGCCCGCCACCGGGGGCGACGGGGTGAGGACCGGCCCCGGCGTGACCGCGGACACGATCTCCGTCGGCCTTCTCACGGACCTGACCGGGCCCTACGCGTCGCTCGGCAAGAGCATCACCCAGGCGCAGCAGCTCTACTTCGAGCAGGTCAACGCCGGAGGCGGGGTCTGCGGGCGCAAGATCGCGGGCATCGTGCGCGACCACGGCTACGACGCCCAGAAGGCCGTGGCCGCCTACACCGAGGTGGCGCCGAAGTCCGCCGCGATCACCCAGTTCATCGGCTCGCCGATGGTCACGGCGCTCAAGCGGCGTATCGAGGACGACAAGCTGCTGACGATCCCCATGGCATGGGCCACGAGCCTGCTGGGCGGCCAGGCGATCCAGGTGACCGGCACCACGTACGACCTCGACATGATCAACGGGGTCGACTTCCTCGTCAAGGAGAAGGGCGTCAGGTCCGGCGACAAGATCGGCCACCTGTACTTCGAGGGCGACTACGGCGAGAGCGCGCTCAACGGGTCGAAGTACGCGGCCGGGAAGCTCGGCCTCACGGTGGTGGAGCAGAAGATCAAGGCCACCGACCAGGACATGAGCGCCCAGGTGTCGGCGTTCAAGGACGCGGGCGTCAAGGCGGTCCTGGTGTCGGTCGGCCCCCGGCAGGCGGCCTCCCTGGTCGGCGTGGCCGTCGCCAGGGGGATGGACATCCCGTTCGTCGCCGGCAACTCGGCCTACAGCCCCCAGCTGCTCGGGACGCCCGCCGCCCCCGCGCTGCTGAAGAACTACTTCATCATGACCGCGGCCCCCCCGATGAGCGCGCCGCTCCCCGCCATCCAGAAGCTGGTCGCCGACTACCAGGCCAAGTACGCGGGCCAGCCGGTCGACAGCGGCGTCGGAGCGGGGTACTCGGCGGCGGTGATCGTCGGGGACGCGCTGAAGAAGGCCTGCGAGGCCAGGGACCTCAGCCGGGAGGGCATCGTCAAGGCCCACCGTTCCCAGCCCGCGTGGGAGGGCGGATTCGGGACGCCGATGGACTTCTCGCACGTCGACCAGCCCGCCTCGCGCGCCTCGTACGTGGTCAAGCCGGACAAGTCAGCGGTGGGCGGCGCGGTGATCCTCAAGGAGGCCGCCGTCTCCGGCCTGGCCAAGGACTACCAGGTGCCGGTCGGCTGACCGGCCGCCGCCTGGAGCGGCCCGCCCGGGAAAAAGGCTCCCCCCGGGCGGGCGGCGGCCTTCCCCGCCCCACCGTCAGCCGCCTCGCTCAGCGGAACACTCCGGTGTGGCCAAGGGAGTGAAGTCCGGGCTGCGGGTAGACGGCCAGGCCGTGCGGCCCCGCGTCCACCGGGATCTTCCGTACGAGGTGGCCGTCGTGGGTGTCGAACACGTACACGACGCTGTTGTAGCGGCCGGCGAGCCACAGGCGGCTGCCGTCGGCGGACACGCCGCCCATGTCGGGCGAGCCGCCGCCGGGGATGCGCCAGGTCGCGATCGGCCGGTGCTTGGCGAACGAGACCACCGACACCGACCCTGCCGCACGGTTGGAGACATAGAGGTTCTCGGAGTCCCGGCTGACGTACAGCCCGTGGGCGCCGGCGCCGGTCCTGATGAAGCGCCGCACCTTGAAGCGCTCGGCGTCGACCACCCAGACGCCGCCCTTGGCCATGTCGGCGATGTAGAACATCGTGCCGTCCGGAGAGAGCTTCACATCCTGCGGCATGCTGTGATGCGCCGGCAGGTTGACGACCTCGCTGACCTTCCGCCCGGCCACGTCGACGACCACCAGGTGGCCGGAGAACTCGCAACTGGCCAGGAAGGTCGAGCCGTCGGCGGTGAAGTCCGCGTGGTTGATGCCACGGCACGGCACGTCCACCGACTCGCGCAGCTTGAAGGTCTCCGGGTCGCGGAAGTCGAGCCTGTTCAGCCGCTCGGCCATGACCAGGGCGGTGGTGCCGTCCGGGGTGAAGTACAGGTTGTAGGGGTCCTCGACCTCGATGGGCTTGCCCGGCTTCCCGGTCGCCGGGTCGATCGGCGTGAGCGTGTTGCCGTCGTTGTTGTTGACCCACAACGTCTTCAGGTCCCACGAGGGGACGACGTGCTGCGGGCGCCTGCCGACCCTGAAGTGCCGGATGACCCTGTAGGTCTTGGGGTCGATGACGCTGACCGTGCCGCTCTCGCTGTTGGGCACGTAGACCAGGGACGGGAACCCGGCGACGGCGGGACTGAGCATGCCCGGCCGGTCGTGGGCGTAGACGTCCGCGACCATGGCCTCCTTGGCGCCGCCGTGCGGCTTCCGCTCGGCGGCGGGCGGGGCCTCCGGCGGCGTGGACGGCAGTTCGGCGTCCCGCGGCTGGACCCCGCCGGAACAGGCGGACACCGTCAGCGCGAGGGCGGCCCCGGCGGCGAGCAGCCGGACGACCCCCCGGGTGGTCCTTGTCATCCGCTCAGGGCCTGCCCCTCTGTCATCCCCCCGGCACGTGCCGGCTACGGCCACGCTAGGAGGGGGACGGTCAGGGAACACTCAAACCCGAGTCTGGGGTGGGTTCACCTTCGCCCTGCGGGAGCCCGCCTCGGGGGACACAACACCCGAGCCGGGCCATGCCCGGACAGGAGCGCATACGTACTCCTTGGGAAGGGTTCTCGTGCTTCCTGGAGAGCGCCCGCGCCCGGCTCGGCGGTGGAAAGGCCGGGCGGACGGTTGACACGTTTCAACGCGGTGAACGGAAGTTGAGACCGGCCAGGAGGCCTGTCAACGGATGCGATGAGTAAAACGTTCCACCGAGCCTCGCGCACCTGGCAGCCGTCACCGGGCCGATACCGGCCCTGCGAATGCCTCACCCTTCCCGGAAATGCACGGGGCCGCCGGGCCTCCGCGCCTCCTTACACCCGCGCCTTCGGGAGATCCGGTCATCCAGCCTCGTCGCCCAGTTTCCGACGAGGAGATTGGTCGCTTTGGTCGTTAATATACATATTTCCAGCTGATTGGTTGATTCGGGAGTGATCATAGGAGGTGGCGTTCATCTGGATTCCCGGCGGAACGGCCGGGGCCGCGAGTGGGGCGATCTGGTGGGCGATGACACGGTGGAGTGCGGGCACGAATCCCGGGGCCGCCAGCGCGTGGCGGCGGAGCCTGGACTGCCATTCCGTGACGAATTCGCTCCGGAGATCCGGCACGGCGTCCGCGGAGACGGCCGACAGTTCCCTGCGCGTCTCTTCGAGGGCCGCCTCGACGTCCGGAAGCCGGTCGGGAAGGGCGTCCCGCCACAGGCCGAGCAGCACCGCCCGGGCCTGTCTCCAGTTGTCGCCGGCCATCGCGTTCACCAGCGATGTGGCTTCTGTCCCGTCCAGTCGGTCCACGGTCGCCTCACCCTCCTGACGGCGTGACCTGGCCGCGCCACGCAGGCTCGCGGCCAGTCCCGCGAGCGCGACGACCAGTCCGAGCACGCTCGCGAGCTTGTCGGCGGTGTCGAGGCCCACGACGACGACCACGAGGACGATGGCGGCCGCCGCGCAGAGCGCCGCGCCCACCTTGAACAGCACGCGCCTTGACATGGAGCCATCATCGCCGGGAGACCCCGATCTGTCTCGCACACCAGGCATGGCGTTCTTATCGGGCCCGGGGCCGCGAGCTTTTCCGCGTGCCCGCAACACCATGCCGGCCGATGACCGGATAACGAATCGGCTCATTCTTCCACTCTTTCCTAAAGGTGATTTACCGTTAAGGTTGATGGACGAGCGGGAAGAAGAGCCGCGGATAAACATTCAGGCTCACGCGACGGGTTCGGCGAGCATCAATCAGGCCGCCGGAGATCAGCATTTCCATCTCGAAGACGGCACTCGCGTGCTGCGCCGTACGACGCCCGGCCGGATCACGGATGTCTGCCCCTATCCCGGCCTCGCCGCGTTCGGGCCCCAGCAGTCCGACTGGTACTGCGGGCGCGAGGAGGTGCTGGCCCAGCTCATCGAGCTGCTCGACCGGCGTCGCTCCGGCATCCAGATGATCATCGCGCCATCGGGCGCCGGCAAGTCCTCGCTGCTGGGCGCCGGGCTGCTGCCCAAACTCAAGGAGTCGGCGCTGCCCGGCTCCAGCAGGTGGCCCCAGCTGACGCTGACGCCCGGCGCCCACCCCGCCGACGCCCTCGCCGCGCAGGTCGCCGCCGTCACCGGGACGGTGACGGCGCCCGCCGGCTGCGTCGACGCCCTCGCCCTCCACCTCGCCGGCACACCGGCCATCGTGGTCGTGGACCAGTTCGAGGAACTGTTCACCCTGTGCGCGGAGGAAGGCGAACGGCAGCTGTTCCTCCGCCTGCTCGGCGAGCTCGCCGAGCGCGTCGGCTGGGTCGTCATCGGTCTCCGCGCCGACTTCTACGGCGCCTGCCTGCCTCACCCTCCGCTTCTCGCGGCGCTCCAGGACAACCCGCTCCTGCTCAAGAGCATGACCGTCGAAGAACTGCGCCGGACCATCCTCTACCCCGCACGGCGCGAGGGCTTCGCCGTCGAGTACGGCCTGGTCGAACTGCTCCTGCGCGATCTCGGCGCCGGTCCCGGCGGGGACTACGAAGCCGGCCGGCTTCCCCTCCTCGCCCATGCCCTGCGCGTCAGCTGGCAGCAGCGCGACGGGCACATCCTCACGGTCAGCGGCTACGCGACCACGGGCGGCATCAGCGGGGCGATCGCCACCACCGCGGACCGCACCCTCCGCGAGCTCAGCCCGGCCGGCCAGGCGATGACGCCGGGCCTGCTCGTCCGGCTCGTGAAGCTGGGCGACACCGGCACACCGGACGTCCGCCGCCCTCGCCGGCGCGAGGAGCTCGTCGACGCCAGCCACGACCCCGCGACCGCCCGCGAGGTCGTCGACGCCTTCACCGCCGCCCGGCTGCTCACGTCCGACCTGGAGACCGTCACCATCACCCACGACGAGTTGCTGCGCAGCTGGCCGAGGCTGCGGGAATGGCTCGGCGACAACCGCGAGGACCGGCTGGTCGAGCAGGCGCTCGGCGAAGCCACGACGGCCTGGCACCAGACCAAGGACGTCGACGCGCTCTACCGGGGGGCGCGACTCGACCAGGCGCGCGAGTGGGCCAAGAGGACCGTCAACCCGATCCAGGCGCCCGTCGCGCGGTTCCTGGATGCGTCCGAGCGCCTCCAGCGGAGGACGCTCCGGATCCGCAACGCGATCATCAGCGTGCTCACCGTCCTCAGCCTGCTCGCCACCACGGCCGCGGTGTTCGCGTTCACGCAGGGCAACGAGGCGTTGAGGCAGCGCGACCTCGCCGTCTACAGCCGGGTGCTCACCGAATCGGACCGGCTGCGGAACTACGACCTGTCGATGTCGGCGCAGCTCGCGCTGGTCGCCCACCGGCGGCGGCCCAGCGGCGACACCACCCAGCGCCTCCTCGGCACGCAGTTGTCCGCGCTGTCCATCCCGTTGATCGGGCACACGGACTCGGTGGCGTCGGTGGTCTTCAGCCCGGACGGCCTCACCGTGGCCAGCGCCGGCAAGGACAAGACCATCCGGCTGTGGGACGTCTCCGACCCCGCTGCCCCTGCTCCGCTCGGCCGGCCGCTCACCGACGGCCAGAACGGGGTGACCACCGTCGTGTTCAGCAGCGACGGCAAGCTCATGGCCAGCGCCGACTGGGACCGGGTCTTCCGGTTGTGGGACGTGTCCGACCGGTCGCGCCCGATGCTGCTCAGCCGTACGGACAACGGGGGAAAGCCCGAGGACGACAGCGCGGTCGCGCTGAGCCCCGACGGGAAGACCATGGTGAGCACCGGGGTGGGCAGCGCGATCGACCTCTGGGACATCTCCGACCCGCGCAGGCCCGCCAGGCTGAAGAGCCGGTTCACGAGCGACGCCACGACCGCGGCCCACAGCATGGAATTCAGCGCCGACGGTAACACCCTGCTCGACACGCGCGAGTTCGGCGGGACCGAACTCTGGGACCTCACCGACCGGGAGCACCCGAGGTTGCTCGACAGCCTCGACGCCGGCACCGCCACCTTCAGCCCTGACGGCCGATTCCTCGCGACCAGCGGCAGCCGTAACACCATTCAGCTCCTCGAACTCAAGGGCCGTGCGAAGCCCGAGGCGGCAGGGATCGCCATCACCGGGCACACCAACTCCATCGGCGACATCTCCTTCAGCCCTGACGGACTGCTGATGTCGACCGCGAGCGAGGACCAGACCGTGCGGATCTGGGACATGGCCGATCCTCACTACCCCACCCAGCTCGGCCCCCCGCTGGCGGGGCACACCAACGACGTCAACGCGGCCCGGTTCAGCCCCGACGGCCGCTACCTGGTGACCGCCGGAGCCGACTACGTGGTCAGGCTCTGGGCTCTGCCGCACACCCAGCTCATCGGGCACTCCTCGACGGTGACCTCGGCCGTGTTCAGCCGCGACGGTACCAAGATCGCCACGACGAGCGACGACCAGTCCGTCCGGTTCTGGGACGTTTCGGATCCGGCGGAGCCCAGACCGCTCGGCGGCACGGTCCCCGCCCACCGGGGGGTCTTCCAGACCGAGTCCGCGTGGAGCCCCGACGGCCGGCTGCTCGCCGCGTTCTCGGACTTCGAACACGTGCAGCTGTGGAACGTGTCGGACCTGTCCGCGCCGCGCACCGTCGGCAAGCCGCTGGCCAAGGGCGACGGAGTCGCCCTGTCGCCGGTGTTCGGGCCCGGAGGCCGGGTCCTGGCCTTCGGTGACGGCGAAGGCGCCGTACGGCTCTGGGACGTCGGCCGCCCGTCCGCCCCGCGCCTGCTCGGCACGACCGCCGGGCGCGACTATCCCGCGCTGACCATCGCCTTCGCCCCAGGCGGCCGGTTCCTCGCCATCGGGCACGGCGACGGCTTGGTCGCCCTCTGGGACGTCTCCGATCCCCGGTCACCGCGCCGGCTCTCCGACGGCGACACCGGGTCAGAGCTGACCTCCATGGCGTTCTCGCCGGACGGACGGGTCCTGGCGAGCGTCAACATCGACGAGGCGATCCAGTTGTGGGACGTCTCCGACCCGTGGCGGATGAGATCGCTGAGCGTGCTCCGATCGGCCCACAACGACGCCGTCAACATGGTCGCGTTCAGTCCCGACGGGAAGACCATGGCCAGCGGCGGCGAGGATCGCACCATCCGGATCTGGGACGTCACCGACCCCCGGCGGCCACGAGCGATCGGCGAGCCGTTCAACGGGCACAGCGACGATGTGCGAAGCGTCGCGTTCAGCCCTGACGGCGGCCTGCTCGCCGCCGCCAGCCGGGACAACACCGTGACGATCTGGTCCATGGACGTCAGGACCGCGATCGACCGGATCTGCGCCCTCTCGCGGGCGTCGATGACGAAGGACGCGTGGCGCCGCTACGTCGATCCGAACATTCCGTACGACCCGCCGTGCGCTCCCCGCACCGCGGCGGCGCCCGCGACTCCGGCGTCCTCGTCCTTCGACCTCGCCGGGGTCTGGCACGGCACCTATGAATGCCCTCAGGGCGAGACGTCCCTGCGCCTGACCGTGAGCCCTCCGGCCGCCGGCGGATCGCTCTCCGCCCGGTTCGACTTCGGGCCGACGCCTGGCAACGCCAGTGTCCCGCGCGGCGCTTTCACCGTCCACGGGCGGATCGCCGGTGGTCAGCTGAGACTGCTCCCCGGGCACTGGCTGGAACGGCCCCCGGGGTGGTCGATGGTCGGGCTCACCGCTCCCCTCCAAGACGCGCCGGCCCGTCCCACCCACCTGGAAGGCCACATGCTGAACCCGGCGTGCGGCACTTTCCGCCTGGCCCGCGCGTAGCGCCTCCGGCCCGGCGTTCACGGCCGCCCTTACCTCGTGTCACATCCGGTCGTCGGGCCGGGCCACGAACCTATTTCCCAGCCGTTGACGTGACCGAAGTGCCTATGTAACATTTGGCCAGCACTACGCAAAAATCTCGCAAACTAATGTTACTTTTTTCGCTGTTCCTCGCAACTTCGGGATGCACTGCGTCCGTGCACCTGCCCCCCATACGTGTGCGGTCAAGACGCATGCCTTCAAGCCCGGCCCTGTCGTGCTCGACAAGAGATTGAGGAACGCGAATGAGAAAGACGCACGGACCGTTACGGCTGGTGGCGACCCTGGTCGCCGCCGGCCTGCTCGCCATGGGGGTGGCCGTCCCGGCCTCCGCCGCGGGCGGACCCAACCTGTCGCCGGGCAAGGCGACCCAGGCCAGCAGCTCCTCGGCCGGATACCCGGTGTCGGCCGTCAACGACGGCGACCAGTCCACCTACTGGGAGAGCGCCAACAACAGCTTCCCGCAGTGGGCGCGGATCGACCTCGGCGCCGCCACGAGCGTCGACCAGGTCGTCCTGAAGGTGCCCGCGGCGGCCGTCTGGCAGACCCGCACCCAGACGCTCTCGGTCCAGGGCAGCGCCGACGGCTCCAGCTTCAGCACGGTCGTGGCCTCCGCGAACTACGTCTTCAACCCGGCGACCGGCAACTCGGTGACGATCAACTTCGGCGCCGCGACCTACCGGTACTGGCGCGTCAACGTCACCGCCAACACCGGCTGGCCCGCCGCGCAGATCTCCGAGTTCGAGCTGTACGGGGCCGGTAGCGGCGGCGACAACCAGGCCCCGACCGCGCCGGCGAACCTCGCCTACACCGAGCCCTCGGGCACCCAGATCCAGCTGACCTGGACCGCCTCGACCGACAACGTGGGCGTCACCGGGTACGACATCTACGCCAACAACCAGCTTCGGGCGAGCGTCGGCAAGGTCACCACCTACACCGACACCCAGCCGTCCACGGCGACCGTGAGCTACTACGTGAAGGCCAAGGACGCGGCGGGCAACCAGTCGGGGGCCAGTAACTCCGTGACCCGCACCGGCACCGGCGATCCGGGCACGAACCTGGCGATCGGCAAGGAGATGGTCGAGTCCGGCCACGTGCACACGTTCGTCGCCGCCAACGCCAACGACAACAACGTGGCCACCTACTGGGAGGCCAACTCCGGCGCGTTCCCGAACACGCTGACCGTCAAGCTCGGCGCCAACGCCAGCGTCAGCTCGGTCGTGGTGAAGCTCAACCCCGACTCCTCCTGGGGCACCCGCACGCAGAACATCCAGGTCCTGGGCCGTGAGCAGAACGCCACGACGTACCAGAACCTGGTGTCGGCGGCCAACTACACCTTCAACCCGGCCTCCGGCGGAAACTCGGTGAGGATCGACCTCTCCGCGACCGTGGCCGACGTCCAGCTGAAGTTCGCCGCCAACACCGGCGCACCCGGCGGACAGGTCGCCGAGTTCCAGGTCATCGGCGTCCCCGCGCCGAACCCCGACCTCACCGTCACGAGCCTCTCGTGGGCCCCGGTCTCCCCCATCGAGACCAACGCGATCACCCTTTCTGCCACGGTCAAGAACTCGGGCACCGCCGCCTCCGGCGCGGACAGCGTCAACCTCTACGTCGGCGGCGCGCTGGTCGGCACCGTGGCGGTTCCCGCCCTTCCCGTCAACGGCACCGCCACGGTGACCCAGAACATCGGCACCCGCCCCGCCGGCACGTACACGGTCAGCGCCACGGTGGACGCGGACAACACGGTCTTCGAACAGAACGAGACCAACAACACCCTCGTCGCGGCGTCGCCGCTGGTGGTCGCCGAGGCTCCCGGCCCCGACCTGCAGGTGCTCAGCATCAGCTCCAACCCGTCCAACCCGGCCGTCGGAGCGTCGGTCACGTTCAACGTGGCGGTGAAGAACCGCGGGAACACCGCCGTGGGCGTCACCACCGTCACGCGTCTGGTGGTGGGCGGCACCACGCTCAACACCAACACCGCGCCGATCGCGGCGGGCGCGACGGCCAACGTGGCCGTCAGCGGGAGCTGGACCGCCACCAGCGGCGGCGCCACCATCACCGCCACCGCCGACGCGACCAACGTCGTCGCCGAGACCAACGAGACCAACAACACCTTCTCGCAGGCGATCGTGGTCGGGCGCGGCGCGGCGGTCCCGTGGGTCGAGTACGAGGCCGAATCCGCCAGGTACCAGGGCACGCTGCTGGAGGCCGACCAGCTGCGCACCTTCGGGCACACCAACTTCGCCACCGAGTCCTCGGGCCGGAAGTCGGTGCGGCTGAACAGCACCGGCCAGTTCGTCGAGTTCACCTCGACCAGCCCCTCCAACTCGATCGTGGTGCGCAACTCCATCCCCGACGCGCCGAACGGCGGCGGCATCGACGCCACCATCAGCCTCTACATCAACGACACCTTCGCCCAGAAGCTGAACCTCACCTCACGCCACAGCTGGCTGTACGGGAACACCGATGGCCCGGAGGCGCTGACGAACACCCCCCAGGCCGACGCCCGGCGGCTGTTCGACGAGTCGCACGCGCTGCTCACGCAGAGCTACCCGGCGGGCACCAGGTTCCGGTTGCAGCGTGACGCGACCGACACGGCCTCCTTCTACATCATCGACCTGATCGACCTTGAGCAGGTGGCTCCGCCGGCGAGCCAGCCCGCCGGATGCACCTCGATCACCGACTACGGCGCGGTGCCCAACGACGGGAAGGACGACACGGCCGCCATCCAGCGGGCGGTGACCGACGACCAGAACGGCGTCATCAGCTGCGTCTGGATCCCCGCGGGGCAGTGGCGGCAGGAGCAGAAGATCCTCACCGACGACCCGCTGAACCGGGGCCAGTACAACCAGGTGGGCATCAGCAATGTCACGATCCGCGGCGCGGGCATGTGGCACTCCCAGCTCTACACCCTGACCGAGCCGCAGGACGTGGTGGGCGGCATCAACCACCCGCACGAGGGCAACTTCGGCTTCGACATCGACAGCAACACCCAGATCTCCGACATCGCCATCTTCGGCTCAGGCCGTATCCGCGGCGGAGACGGCAACGACGAGGGCGGGGTGGGCCTGAACGGCCGGTTCGGCCTGAACACCAAGATCACCAACGTGTGGATCGAGCACGCCAACGTGGGTGTCTGGGTCGGCCGTGACTACGACAACATCCCCGCCCTGTGGGGCCCCGCCGATGGACTGCAGTTCAGCGGCATGCGCATCCGCGACACCTACGCCGACGGCATCAACTTCACCAACGGCACGCGGAACTCGCGGGTGTTCAACTCGTCGTTCCGCACCACCGGCGACGACGCGCTCGCGGTCTGGGCCAACCAGGCCGTCAAGGACCAGGTCGTCGACAACACGCACGACAACCACTTCGTCAACAACACCGTCCAGTTGCCCTGGCGGGCGAACGGCATCGCGATCTACGGCGGCTACGACAACTCGATCGAGAACAACCTGATCTACGACACCATGAACTACCCGGGCATCATGCTGGCGACCGACCACAGTCCCCTGCCGTTCTCGGGGACCACGCTGATCGCCAACAACGCGATCTACCGTGGTGGCGGCGTCTTCTGGAACGAGGATCAGGAGTTCGGAGCCATCACGCTGTTCCCGTCGAGCAGGGACATCACCGGTGTCACCATCCGCGACACCGACATCTACGACTCGACCTACGACGGCATCCAGTTCAAGACGGGCGGCGGCAACATGCCGAACGTCGCGATCACCAATGTGAAGATCGACAAGTCCAACAACGGGGCCGGCATTCTGGCCATGAGCGGGGCTCGCGGAAACGCGACGCTGACGAACGTGACCATAACGAACTCGGCCACCGGCAACATCGTGCGGCAACCAGGAACGAGCTTCGTGATCACGGGCGGCTAGCCTTCGACATGAACCTCGCCTGGGCTTAGACGCCCGGAAACGACCAGCCATGCGGCGCGCTCCCGGTCCTTTCACGGGGGGCACGCTCATGGCTGGTCGTGCTCGTCCGGCGAACTCGCCGATCGCGGCAAGATCCTGCGGCGGCTCAGGCCGGTGGCGAAGCGGGCGCGGCCCGCGACGGCGTCCCCCGCGTACGGGCCTGGCCGGAACCCGTTTCCGGTCGTTTCCCCGCCCGCCTCCTGTTTCGGTAACGTCGAGCCCATGCGGCTTCATGTGGGATGCGCGATGTGGACGCACGCGCCATGGCAGGGGCGCTTTCTGCCTCATCCGCTCCCTCCCGGGGAACGCCTGCGGTCCTACGCGACCTGGTGCGACGCGGTCGAGGGCAACACGACGTTCTACGCCACACCGGCGAGGAGCACCGTGGAGTCGTGGGCGCGGCAGACCGGCCCCGACTTCCGCTTCGTGGTCAAGCTGCCCAAGCCGATCACGCACGAGCACCGCCTCACCGGCGCCGGCGAGGAGCTCCGATCGTTCCTGGAGGCCATCGAGCCGCTCGGTCCGCGAGCCCACGCCCTCTGGATCCAGCTACCAGGTTCGTTCGCCCCGGCCGACCTCGGCGCCCTGGCGGGCTTCCTTCGCCGGCTCCCCCGCTCGCACAGGTACGCCGTCGAAGTCCGCCACCGCGCGTTCTTCGAGGACGAACGATCCGAGCGGCTCCTCGAGCGGGTCCTCGCGGGCGCCGACGCCGAGTGGGTCCCGTTCGACACCACGACCCTCTTCCAGAGCCCTCCCACCACCGACGCCGAGCGAGAGGCGTGGACGAGGAAACCACGCGTGCCTCGGCGGACGCGCGCCCTCACCGACCGTCCGATCGTCCGCTACCTCGGCAGGGACGCCGCGGCGAGCACGATCGAGGGCTGGCGGCCGTGGACCGACGCGGTCACCGAGTGGCTGCGCGAAGGCCGCTCCCCGACCATGTTCATCCACACCCCCGACAACGCCGACGCCCTCACCCTCGCCCGCCGATTCCACGCCGACGTACGGGCCCGCCTACCCCAGCTGGATCCCCTCCCCGAACCACTCCCGACAGAACCACTGACCCTCTTCTGACCGCCCGGCCCTTCTGGAGGCCCCGAGGCTTCGCCTGCCCGGATCACCGGGCCGAGCCGTGCGCCTTCTGGCCAGTTCGAGTCAGAAGCCCGGCTCACCGTCGGGCCGATCGGACGAGGGATCAAAATCATCGAAGTGAGGTGGATCGGGGGTGTCGAACCGGCGCACCAATTCGGCAGCCACCTCCGGACGACCGTACTTCGCGGCGTATTCGGCCACTTCCCGGCTGAACAGAGCTCGCTGCGGGTCATCCTCGGGGAAACCCATCCCCCGCAGAAAGGCGTCGAAGTGGTCGGCGGCGGACGCCTCACCTTCCCCAGAGGATCCGGCCGTCCCATCGTGCCGCAGGTTCTGCATCCTGGTATCCGCGGGTGCCACGAAGGCCGGATCCGGCACCAGATGTTGAAATAGCTCGGGGACATCCTCGTTGTTCGCCGCCGAGGAGAGCCGGGCCAGAAGGCCTATGTCCTGCACGGTCTTCTCTACCTGGTCCTCGTTCCTGGCGAGCCACCAGACCACGGCGCTACCCGTGTCCTTCAACACGTCGTTGCCGAGATAGTCCCGCCTGCTCTGCTCCTGTTTCCTCTCGTGCTCCCAGACCGCTTTCTCCTTACGCATCGTGGCCAGTTTGTCGAGTCGTGCCTGGTCATTCTCGGAGAGAACGAGCGTGACCGATTTGGCCATCACCTGCAGGCAGCCTGAGGCCTCGGGCTGCATCCTGCCCAGCGCGCCGTTCAACTCGTGCTGGACGAGCGAAGCCCTTCCCGGTTGCCGTCTCTCTGTGATCGCACGCGCGCGTTGCAGGATCGCCTCCACCGCGAGGGCACCCGGGTTGACGATGGACCTGGTCGCCGGGGCGCCGTCCGGGCACCAGTACACGGTCGCGGAGAACCGGAAGTCGTAGTCGTCCCAGCCGCTTGGCAGAACCACGTCGACTACCCGCCGCTCCTGACGCTCCGACAGCGTCACGGGCAGGTAGCGCAGGGGCGCGGAAGATCTCATTCGGCGCGCGACGGCCCTGAGGAGCAGGACCGCTGCGGTCACGAGCACCAGGGCCAGCACCAGCGACGTCCAGAACGGCAGTGGAGCCAGCAGGACGAGACCGGCAAGAAGCGGTGTGCAGAAGATGGTGAGGTAGACCGTCACCACCTTGCGTCCAGAACTCATGGAGTATCCCCCTGATCCAGGGTCACGGTGATGGTTTACGCGGCGAAGATGCCCAGGACGGTGTTGATCTTCTGCCGGAGGACGTCGACGAGGAGTGCCCGGCGTCGCCGCTCGTCCGGTGTGCCGCTCATGAGATGGGAAACGTCCCGTGCCAGGACGTACAGGCGAGACAGGACGTCCGTACGCTCGCCACCTCCTCCGACCAGCACGTCGAGGAGCAGGTCACGGTGACGTTCGTCGTCCGCGGCTGTGAGCAGCCATTTCCGGACCTGGCGGCTCCATGTCTCATGCTGTCGCCGCTGGAAGACGACGTTCCAGCCGGCGATCAGCTGACCTCGCACGACGGGTTCGGCTATGGGCGCGTGACCGCGAGTCCCGACGTCGGTGAACGGCGCCGGATCGGCTACGTGCAGGAAGAGGTCGACGTCGGCCTGCCACTCTCTCCCCGTGCTTCCGGTGAAGGCGTAGACGAGCCGGTCCAGCATGAGGCGATGGAGACGGGGTGTATCTCCGATCAGTCGCACAAGCGCCTCGCGTGCGTGAGGAGCACCCCGCTCCCTCCTGGCCAGGTGATGGAGACGGACCACGGCCTCGTCCGGATGACGCACCGCCATCACTTCGAAGCACAGTACGACCAGAACCTGGCCGAACCTGTCGGGCAGCCGCATCTGCGACCAGGTGTAGATCTGCCTCCGGAAGAACCGGCCCAGGTCCTTGTGGCTGAGTCCAGCTTCCAGCGCCTTGGCAGCCGCCTGCAGACGAGCATTGGTCGTGGGCTCCCTGGTCCACTGCGACACGGAAGAGCTCACCATGTCCGGGTACCCGTCGCGCAGGCACTGCTCGACAAATCGCTCGACCAGAGTGTCCCGATCGCGGACATCAAGGGCCGCCGTGTCGACAGCATCGGCGACCCATACATTCAAATGGTCACGAAGCTCCGGCATGTGCTTCCAGAAGTGGGCACGAACCGCCGCGTCGTAGCCGAACTGAGTGAACCGCACCCGGCCGGACCCATCGGGTTCCGCCTTGATCTTGGTGAACCGCTCCGCGAGGTCCGCTCCTTCCAGCAAGGAGTGCTGTTCTGGAGGGTGCTTCACCGCCCGCAACAACGAGACGCCGGCCCGGTGGATGCTTTCCGCGCGGGATCCCTGCAGCATGGCCGTGGCCAGTAACAGGGCGCGTTGCGGTCCCTCCCGCAACACGGCGACCTCGTGGGCGACCTCTGTGCCCAGGCCGGTCTGAGCGTCGCCGGCGCTCTTGCACCACTCCGTGAATTCGCCCTTTCCCTGCGACGTCGTTCGCGCGCCGACGATGAGCCCGGCGAAGTCGGCGATCTGCCGGATCGACGGGTTCGTGTCCAGGAAGGCCGACAGAGCCTTGGGCTGGGAGGCGATCTGGGCCCCGGGGACGCCTTCTACGCGCAGATAGCGTCGAACCACCTCCAGTCCCTGCGGGCGGCCGATCTCGACGCGATAGCGATCGAGGTCCGTCCGGACCCTTTCGATCCTGTGCCACGGGAGCACGACCACCAACCGGGCGCCGTGCTCCAGTACGGCCTTGCGCAACGAGGACAACTCGTCCTGGATGTCGGTCCAGAGCTGTTCCCTGATCTCGGAGAGATCCAGCAGCAGCAGGTCGCCGTCGCCGACACGGTCGGTGTCAAGGCGGCGAGGGCTGTCCTCGTCTTCCGGCAGCAGCTCACGGATTGCCTGGGTACCGGAACGCAGTTCGTACAGGAGCATCCAGGCCGCGGTGTTCCGTCCGCTGCCCGGCACTCCGTCCATGAGGACGGTGCCGTGTTCGGCCAGGACCGTCCGCGCCCTGCCGAAGCCCGCCGGATGGACGAAGCACCGCCAGAGCCACAGCAGTTGGTCATCGGCGATGGCCCGCGGAGTCCTCCCCTTGGAGTCAGCGAGCAATATGTTGATGTCGCCTGTTCCCGCATGTACCTGCCCATAGGTGGTCGATACGGAAGAGTTGATCGAGTCGCTCAACGGACGTCATCCTCGTTCCTGCGACGACCTCCGAACTGGTGACGGATCCCGCCCTGGTTGTCTCCAGCGACGTACGTTGCCCCATCTCCAGAAAAGCGCGGGGAGTTGTTGTTGATGTCGCCCTTACCCGTGTGTATCGAGCCCCGGTCGCCCTTGATGACATTGCCGACGTCGCCGGTGACGTCGCGGTTCTGAACGGCCGTGCCGTTCACGTCGCCCACCGAGTTGCTCACGGATCCAGGAGCCGGAGAGGGGGAGGCGGTGGAGTCGGCCTCCTTGAGCGACGGGACGTACTCGGTGATCCTGCGGGCGATGCGCGTGAGACCCGGCTCGGCATCCTGCTGAAGATCCAGTGGCATCGACTGGAGGTCCGCCAACCCGGCCAGTTCCTCGGGCAGATCGGCGGGGTTCAGGCGCTCGGTTCTCCGCCCGTCGAGAACCGGTATGACCGGCACCCCGCAAGCGAACGCCTCGAGGATCTCCCTACGGACCCAGTCGTCCTTGTCGTGCAACGCGGGATGCCTGCTCCATTGAGGGCCGATGACGGCGAGCAGGACGCCGCTACGCCGCACACCGCTGAGCAGTCTCTCGGGATATTTCTCGCCCGGTCTTATGGATGCCGATGCCCGGAAGGCTTTGCCCTCCCCGAAACGACGTACCAGGTCTCTCTCGATCGTGATGGCGGTCCTGTCTCCGTCTCCTGTGCGGTAATTGATGAACACGTCGTGCATGGCGGTTTCCTCCCTAGGGGTTGACGATCTGCAAAGCCGCGTTGAGCTCGGGGGTCAGGGCTCGCACCGACCGGTTCAGCGGGTGGCGGGCCAGAGCACGGGCGAGGCTCCGCAGATCTGCGGCGATGGTCGCGGAACTTACGGTCATGGCGCCATCGAGCAGGCGACCGGTCAGATCGCATGCGTGGTCGACCTCTCCAGCGACGGCGTAGGCGAGCGCTCGGCGAGCGCCGTAACGGACTTGGGTGCGCAGTGCTCGTGACGACACCTGCGCCAACTGGGCGTCCAGGGCCTCCGCCGCTTCCTTTGGGCGCCCCAGGTCATGAAGGCACCAGCCGGTGATCATCGCGACCGAGTCCGACAGGTTCATGCTGCCGATGACAGGGGCATCCGAAGCCGTGGCGTGATGGGCGAACAGCGCACGGGCGACGTCGAGGCTGCGCATACAGGCGTCGTAGTCACCCGCGAGGGCGTGTCCCTGCGCCTCCCGTTGCGCGGCCAAGCCTCGGATCCGCAGGGGAACCTTGCTGGTCTGTGCGCGCCGAGCCAGCTCGACAGTGTGCTCGGCATCCCCGCGATATAGCGTTACGAGTGCGCGACGGACCAGCCCGTACGCGGCCAAATCATGGTCGCCACCGGCGGCCGCAAGGTCGACAGCGCGTTGTGTCCACCACAAGGCTGCCCTTTCGTCGCCGGCCTCCTGCGCCAGCCAGCCGACGTATTCGGCGTACCGGGAACCCAGCTTCAGCAGGTCCTCACGAGTGCTGGAGCCAGCGTGCGCGGACAGCTCACGGAGTAGATGTGTTTGAGCGATGAGCGTAGGGAGCAGCAATCCCGGATTACCCGTCTGGCCGAGTTGCCGGTACTGATCGAACAATGTGCGCGACGCTTCCAGGAACTTCTCGGCCTCGGTACTTGACGACGATGCCGGCCTGCCGATGCTCATTCCCGCCATCGAGGCGGCGCCCGCTATGATCACCTGCCGTCGGCCAACGGGGTGGAACCAACTCCCCCCGTTCGCGGATAACTGCATCAGCCACACCTCCTCATCTCCTGTACTTGCCTCGGTGGGGTCTTCTCCGGAAGGACCTTCGCGCACCATGGCGGTGAACGTGCCTCCGGCGTCGAGCGTGGCGTCGCAGAGTCGAGCCAGCTCGCGGCTCGGTGCCTTGGCACCCGTCTCGACCTTGCTCAGCTGACCCTTGCTGTAATGCACGAGCTGGGCGAATTCGGTAAGGGTGAGGCCGGCGGCGAGACGCCGACGGCGAAGTTCTGCTCCGAACTGAACCAGCCGTTGAACCACGTGGACCTCCGTCACTGTGAGTCCGAACAGCTGTGAGCCACCGCTTGCAACAGTGCGGCAGCCGACGTCGAACGGACAAGGGCGATGCCGGTGTTTCCCGTTTCCCGATTTGAAGACGACAAGAAATCGTCATTGGCGCCGATACGTATCCCCGATTCGGTTCCGGGACTCCACCCGGATCGGGTCAAATCCGACGCAGAGAGCAGCCATCGTGAAGACTTGACAGATTCTTTGACGCACTAAATTGCATTAAAAGCACATATAGGCACCTTTGATGATAAAGGAACAGCCAACGGGCCGCCTAAGGATGGACGCACCCGATCCACACGGCGCCCGAGTCCCTTCACAACCAGATCCACCTGGTCTTGCCGCCGGAAGATATTGCCCCTATGGATGGGTGCGCCTCGCGCAGATCCCGCGCCGTCTGCTCACGCAGGAGTCCGTCGGCTTTCACTCTCGATCCGACGAACCCTAATCTTTAGCCATGAGAGCTTGGCACGACGCCCATATGAGGTTTTTCGTTGACCTGCGCTGAACAAATAGCCCGAGACGGACAACTAAATGCCGACCTGACTAGTCTTTCCGTCACAACCGCACCAGAAGTAAGCCGACGGGCTAGCCTGAGGTTCTCGCACTGCGATCGGTGGGATTGCGTTTGATGAGGGTGCGCAAGCTTCAGACGTGGCATGAGGAGTGCTCCGCTGGAAAGCGGATCAAGGATGACGGTCAAGGCCTTTTCGAACGCGTGGCGTCAAAGCGGATCCTGGTCAGCCGGTCGGCGGCGGGGCGGTCGAGGACGGTGACGCCGGCGGCCGAGGGGAGGCCGTGGGCGCGGGCGCTTCCGATGAGCACGTGCCAGCGGCGGCAGTGCCGGGCGAAGGTGGCCGCGGTGACGACCCGCCCGCGTGAGTACTGCCCGGCACGGGCCGTCTGCGGCGGGATGTCGAGGAGGATCACGTGCATGGCGGCGCCACGACGCCGGGCGAGCCAGGCGAAGCCGTACAGGATGTGCGGCCAGGTGCCCCTGGTGTGCGCGACGACGGCGTGCCCGCGCAGCACCGCGCGCGCGATACGCGACACATGGGTGGCGTGCACGATGGGGGTACGGGCCCGCGTGGGGACCGGCCCGAGGTAGCGCGCCCACCAGTTGCGCGCCTGGCGGGAGTCGATCACCCGCACGCCTCCGGCCACCACAGGCTCCGTCTCGTCACCTTTCAGTCCGTACAGGCGGGCGAGCAGCGTGCTCTTGCCGGCTCCTGGCAGGCCCGCGAGCAGCACCAGCGACCCGGCGGGATAGCGCAGTTCGCCGACGGACGCCATGGCCTGGACGTGCTGCCGCTCGTGCTCCGGCCGTGGGATGGTCGGCTCAGGGATCATTGGCTCTCGTCCTCTGCTCGGGAGCCCGATGGGGAGCGAGCGGAGTCCACCGGTCCAATCGGGCCCGTTGACATGAGGAACGCACGGAGCCCGCGAAGAGTTTCGGGACCGGCCTCTGTCCAGCCCACCGGCGCCCTTGACAGCGACATTTAACATGATTTCAATTAAGTCATAAAGAATGATCTGAAGGCATGCCGAAGTGCGGAATGCCTGGTCATCGCTGTGCCTGCGAGTGGAACCGTCGTTGTCGAAAGATAGAGGAACACGCGTATGACCAGGAGCACCATGGCGGACGCGGCCCGGGCACGGACGTGGCTGCTCGCCTTGTTCGCCGTAGTATTCGGCCTCACTGTCATCCCGGCCGCCGGTGGCGCACAGGCGGCGATCGCCCCGAGCTTCAAGGTGCTCGCCTTCTACAACGGCACCTGGGACGCGGCCCACATCAACTTCGTGCAAGAGGCCAACCGGTGGTTCCCGCAGGTGGCAGCGCAGAACAACTTCTCCTATACCGCCACCAACAACTGGGACCAACTGAACGCCGGCAACCTTCAGCAGTACCAGGTGGTGCTGTTCCTGGACGACCTTCCCCAGACCGCCGCTCAGCGATCGGCGTTCGAGCAGTACATGCGCAACGGCGGAGCGTGGATGGGATTCCACGTGTCCGCGTTCAACACCGATCCCCAGACCTGGCCCTGGTATCACAACCAGTTCCTGGGCACCGGGGCCTTCAGGTCCAACACCTGGGGACCCACCTCGGTCGTCCTGCGCACGGAGAACGCGACCCATCCCTCGACCGGACGGCTGCCGGCCACCTTCACGTCCTCGGTCAGCGAGTGGTACAGCTGGAACAACGACCTGAGGAAGAACCCGGACATCAATATCCTGGCGTCCATCGACCCGTCGAGTTTCCCCGTCGGGACAGATCCCAACCAGTCGTGGTACAGCGGCTACTACCCCATCATGTGGACGAACAAGAACTACAAGATGCTGTACGCGAACTTCGGCCACAACGCGATGAACTACGACACCAACACCGGGCTGTCCTCCACATTCGCCAGCGAGGTGCAGAACCGGTTCGTCATCGACGGCCTGCTGTGGCTGGGCGGAGCGGGCACTCCGCCGCCGTCGGACACCATCTCCCCGACGGCCTGGTACAGCCTCGCCAATCGCGGGAACGGGAAATGCGTGGACGCCCGGGCGGCGGCCTCGTCGAACGGCACCGCGATCCAGCAGTACACCTGCAACGGCACCTTCGCCCAGCAGTTCCAGGTCCAGCCGACCAGTAACGGCTTCGCGCGGATGAACAACCGCAACAACAGCGCCCAGGTGATCGACGTGACCGGTGTGTCCACGGCCGACGGCGCCCCTCTTCAGCTGTGGACGTACGGCGGCGGCAACAACCAGCAGTGGCAGGCGCTGTCCGAGGGCGGCGGCTACTACCACTTCGTCAGCCGCCTCAGCGCGAAGTGCCTGAGCGTGCCGGGCGCCTCAACGGCCGACTCCGTCCAGCTGGTACAGCGCACCTGCGACGGCACGCCCGCGCAGTCGTTCCGGATCTCCCAGCAACCCTAGGCGCGGGGGATCATCGCGCGGGCGGGGCGTGCCGGAAGGCGAGCCCCGCCCGCGCCATGGATCAGAGCGCGCCGGTCTCGATCGCGGCCTTGAGTCCCGCTTGCGTCTGCTGGTGGGAGGCGACGCCGTTCGTGACGACGAAGTCGATCAGCGAGGCGTCGGCTTCGAAGGTGAGGTGCTCGGTGACCTGGGTCGTCCCGCCGGGCAGCTTCTTGAAGACGATCTTCTGGTGGGTGACGACGTTGGGCTCCGACCAGGTGTCCGTCTCGTAGTAGAGGTCCTCCTGGTGAATGCGCTGTTGCGCGTGCGTCTTGCTGGTGACGATCGTTCCCTGGTACGGGATGTCCTCGATCGCCGTGAAGTTGATGTAGCGGATGTCGCGCCGGCACCACTCCTTGTGGGTGACGACGCGCTTCAGGAACGCGGCCCTGCCGATGTGGTTGCTGATGATCGAATACTTGGCGAAGACGCGTTGCACGGGAGCGTTGATCTGGATCGAGATCTGGGCCGTGTCCCGGCTCCGCCCCACCCCGGGAACGGGAGGCGCGGTGTCGTAGAACTTGTAGGTGTCCCACGCGGTCTGCCACTGGAGGGCGAGTTCGGCATCGCTCTCAGGCGTGTCCGCGCGGGCTGGGCTGGTGAAGGCGGTGAGGGCGAGTGTCGCGGCGAACAGCGGGGCCGCGAGAAGTCGCAGGAGCTTCTTCACATACACCTCAAGAAGAGACAGTAGATGCAAATGATCTTCTATCGCACATGACCGCCCTTGAGAACCCCTTACCGGCGAAGCGGTGTGAATCACCCGTTGCGGCTCGCTGGGAATCCCCGCCCCGATGCCCTACCAGGCGACCTGTGAGATGCCGCCGTCGTTCAGAACGGTGGTGACATGGGCGCCGTCGCTCAGGCGGATGCGCTCCAGGCTCCCCGGGAATCGAGCGATGAGGTACCGGCCGGACTCATCCATGGCCAAGGACAGAATCGAGTCCTTGACCGTCGGCCGGAGTGCCAACTCTCGGATGAGCTCGCCGCTTGGGGAACTGATTTCCTGTACCAAAGTGGAGCGGTGCCCGTCCTTTTCGGTTCTCGACAGGGGCACATAGGCCGCGGATCCGTCTGGGCCGAGAACCGCAGAACCACTCACGTACGAGGCGAGACCGTTTTGAGTAGCGGTTCCCCAAGCGGGATGCCTGGCTATCTCGGGCGCGTCGTTGATATCGAGGCCTGTGCTGGTGCTGTCAAGGACCCGCACGCTTACGTCGCCCGTGCAGGCCGCCCCGTCCGGCGGTGCGTTCCCGCACGGGCTCAGCACGGTCATGACAAGGTGCTTCTCGTCCGATGCCCAGGAGATCTCCGATATCCACGAACTCGTCTTCCGGGCCAAGGGGAATTCGTACACCCTGCTTTTGGACAGATCTCTGACGGTGAGACGCGCTCCCGCGGAACCGTCGCCGCCGAAACCCCCGAAGTAGGCGAGCTTCGAGCCCGACCAGGACATCGCCATGGCGATCGTCGCGGGGGTGAAGCCGTACGGCAGCGTCAACGGCTTGACCAGCGACACCGAGCCGTCCGACGCCAGGCCCGCACGAAAGAAGTGCGGAATCCTCCTTTCATCGGTGGCGGAGAAGATGAATCCCCCTCGTGCGACACTGGAGATCTGGTCTATCTCCAGGCCCTTGGGTGCGACGATTTCGTCGAGCCGCTTCCCTGTTGCCGACTCGTATGTGGCCACCGCGCGCCCGGAGCGGTTGGCGACGAAGAATTCCGGCCCTCCCAGGTCATCGTCCCCCGTGATGTCGTGCGCTTCCCCTGGAAGGTCGCCGGCCGCGATCTCGGGTGTCTCCCCGCACCCCATCAGTGCGGTAAGGAGGGTTGCGGCAACCAGCAACGATCTGGAAATTGATTTTCCCCGCAACGGTCCTGACCGGCCTTTCCTGATGGGCGGCGCACCGTGTCCGCCGCTGGGCACAGTTCCGCGGCCAAGACGCTAACGCTCGACGCCCCGGTTCGCACCGAAAACCCCGACTCCTGGCGGGCCTGCGGCCTCGTGGAGCGGCTCGTTCACCGCCGAGGCCGGGGACAGCTCAACCCGGAAGGCGCCGGCACCAGTGATGCGGGCACATCGGACGGCCTCCGGAGTCCCGGCGCGCGACGCGCTCGACCCGCGTAACGAAAAGGCCAACGTCGACGAGGCCGGTCGGCCGGGGGCCGAGGAGCCGCTTGCTCGGGAGCCGGAAGCCCGCGCATGTCGCCGAGCCGGGGCTCCCCTCTGTGCGCCATGCTCGCCGGAAACTCTCGCGGGCCTGGTACAGCCGGAACCGTACGGCCCGCCGGGACGCCGAGCATCTGCCCCGCGGCCTGCCCGTACAGGCCTTCCAGGTGGCGCGGCGTCAGCATCGCGCGGTGCTCGGGCGACAGCCGGTTCAACCCGTCGCGGATGCCGGCGGCCGGCGCCGCATCGTCCGTTCCGCCTTCCGCCGTGTCCGATTTGACGTAATGTGCATTATCGGGTTGTCCAAAACTGGGTGTAACCCATTAACCGGAATTGCGGCTTCCCCGTACATATTTGCCCATCGGGCAATCCGGACACGTCGTTCCTCTAACGATCCGTACTTTCGTCGATGACAGATTTAACAAATCGCCTATATCATCGCCGTTCGTCGTCTGTAGGCGATCTTGCGAGCCTGTCGCAGGCCCTCGGTGTGCCCTCTCTCCCCCCATCTCTCGGAGTTCCGGATGTCCCTCACAGAGCAACGGCCCAGTGCCGTCTCCGCCGCGCTGGCCAAGGATCGGCTCGGCGTCCCATCGGTCGTGTTCTTCGTGGTCTCCGCGGCGGCACCGCTGATGGTCGTCGCGGGTTCGGTCCCGACGGCGTACGCGGTGACGGGCGTCATCGGCGTGCCGTTCGCGTTCCTGATGCTGGGCGCGATCTTCGCGCTCTTCGCCGTCGGGTACGTGACGATGGCCAGGCACGTGGTGAACGCGGGCGCCTTCTACGCCTATGCCGCCCAGGGGCTCGGCCGGACGCAGGGGGTGGCGACCGCGTGGGTGGCGCTGCTGGCCTACAACGCGCTGCAACTGGGTCTCTACGGCATCATCGGGTCGGCCGCGGAACCGCTTCTCCTCGACTGGTTCGGCGGCTCGCCCGCGTGGTGGGTGATCGCGCTGGTGGCGTGGGCGCTGACCGGCCTGCTCGGGCTGCTGCGGGTGGACGTCAACGGCAAGATCCTCTCTGTCCTGCTGGTCAGCGAGATCGCCGTAGTCCTGGTGTTCGACATCGGTGACCTGTTCAACGCCGCCCCGAGCGGCATCAGCTTCGAGGGCTTCGCCCCCGGCTCGCTGTTCGTGCCCGGCGTGGGCGCCGCGCTCGCCACCGTCGTCGCCGGGTTCGCCGGCATCGAGTCGTCGGTGGTCTTCGCCGAGGAGTCCAAGGACCGCAACAGGACCGTGCCCATCGCCACCTACCTGGGCATCACCATCATCGCGGTCCTGTACGCGATCTCCGCCTGGGCGCAGACGGTACCGCCAGGGCCGGGCGGAATCGTCAAGGCGGCGACCGAGCAGGGGCCCACGCTGATCTTCGACCAGGCGTCCGCCCACTTGGGCTCTGGCGTCGCGACCATCGGCTCCGTGCTGTTCGTGACGAGCAGCATCGCCTGCATGATCGCCTTCCACAACACCACGGCCCGCTACATCTTCGCTCTGGGCCGTGAGAACGTGATCCCCTCGCTGTTCGGGCGGACCTCGGCCCGTACCGGCGCTCCGGTGGCCGGATCGGTGCTGCAGACGGCGCTCGGGCTGATCGTGATCATCGTCTACGCGATCTTCGGGCTCGACCCGGTCACGAAGCTGTTCTTCACCTTCGGCGCCTTCGGCGGCCTCGGGCTGCTGACCCTGCTCACCGTCACCTCGATCGCGGTGATCGTGTACTTCTCACGCAACCCCTCGGGGGAGACGGCGTGGCGGACGCGCATCGCACCGGCCCTGGCCGCCCTGGCGCTATGCCTGATCATCGGGCTGACGCTGATCAACTTCGACACGGTCCTCGGGGTCGCGCCCGACTCGCTCATCCGCTGGATCCTGCCTGGCATCTTCGTCGTCGCGATCATCTTCGGCGTCGTGTGGGGCCGTGTGCTGAAGGTGACCAGGCCGGAGGTGTACGCCAACATCGGCTTCGGCGCGCAGGCCGTGACCGGAGGCTCCAAGTGACGGCCGAGATCACCCGGCTGACGGCCGCGGACGCGGCCGGCGAGATCATCGCCGACACGTTCAGCCTCGATGAGATCACGAGCTGGCTCATCCCGCCGGTGGAGGACCGGCTGCCGATCCAGCGGCGGTTCTTCACCATGCACACCGCCCACGCGCTCGACCACGGCACCGTCTACGGGATCCACGAGTCGGGCGAGCTCTCCGGGGTCGCGGTCTGGTTCACCGCGCCGTTCCCCGAGATCCCCGGCCAGGAGGAGGAGATCGCCTCCTTCTCCGGGGAACACGCCGGACGCTTCGGCGTCCTCGGCGAGCAGATGGACAAGCTGCACCCGCACGAGCCGCACCACTACCTGGCGTTCATCGCCCTGGTACGAGGACGGACCGGCCGGGGCCTCGGCAGCCTGCTGCTGGAGGAACACCACCGGCGGCTCGACGCCCAGGGGATGCCGGCCTACCTTGAGGCGAGCAGCGAGGCCAGCCGCCGGCTGTACCTGCGGCACGGCTACGTGGACATGCCCGAACTACTCCGGCTGCCCGACGGCCCGGTCATGTACCCGATGTGGCGGGCGCCGTCGCCTCAGACGCCCTCGGTTTGACGCCCGCCGACGCCGGCTTCGCCGACGACCTCGACGCGGCCCGCCGGACCCCGCCCCCCTTCGGCGGCTGACACCCGGCGGCACATCAGGGTGGTGCGCCCGGGGCGCGGCACCTGGCATACGGAACGGCCTCCCGGCTACGACCGGGAGGCCGTTTGCTTTTGCCGGACGGCCGGACGGCCGGACGTACACGGGCTCGGGCTCGGACACGGCTCGGACACGGCTCGGACACGGCTCGGACACGGACACGGGCTCGGACTCAGACTTGGGCTCGGCGGGCTCCTGGTGATCACGCCGTTAGCCACTCTGAGTGAATTACGAAAGGTTTCGGAAAGTTCATCCACGTTACAGCAGCTTAACGCCGACTTAAACGGTTAATGCACCCGAAACTTTTCAGCAATATATTGACACATTTCGCCGACCTCCGAAGAATGAGGCCCAGGCGAGATCCTCCAACCTTCGCCCGGGTTCCCAGCGGCATAACCACAGCTCAACGCCGTTCGGCGCCTCGGTGCCGACGCGGCGGGCGGCGATGCCGCGCGTACGTCCATGTCCCGATCACGTGTTCCACGGGAGGAACCAACATGATCGACAATGCCGTCCCCCCCGGCAGAGCCGAAAAACGACGTTCACTCACCCGAAACGCCATCGTCATCGCCGCCGTCGGCATCATCGGCGCGGCCTTCGCGTTGACGCTGCCGACATCGGCCGACGCCGCGAGCACGCTGGGCGGCCTGACGCCTCTGCTTAGCGCTGGTAGCTGCAGCGCGGGATACGTCGGCCTGACCTTCGACGACGGCCCCAACCCGAGCAACACCAACACCCTGCTGAACACCCTGAAGTCCAACGGCGTGCGGGCCACCCTGTTCAACATCGGGCAGAACGCCCAGAACAACACGGCCCTGGTCAAGGCACAGCAGGACGCCGGCATGTGGATCGGGAACCACAGCTGGACCCACCCGCACCTGACCCAGATGAGCAGTTCGCAGATCCAGTCGGAACTGCAGCGGACCCAGCAGGTCATCCAGCAGGTCACCGGAACCGCGCCCAAGCTGTTCCGCCCCCCGTACGGGGAGACCAACGCCACGCTCAAGTCGGTCGAGCAGCAGCTCGGCCTCACCGAGATCATCTGGGACGTCGACTCCCAGGACTGGAACGGCGCGAGCACCGCGCAGATCGTCCAGGCCGCCAGCACCCTGCAGAACGGCCAGATCATCCTCATGCACGACCAGTACGCGACCACGATCGCCGCGATCCCCCAGATCGTGCAGAACCTGACGAGCCGCAACCTGTGCGCCGGCATGATCTCGCCGTCGACCGGCCGGGCCGTCGCCCCGACCGGTGGCACCGACCCGACGCCTACGCCGACCCCCACGGTCACCCCTCCCCCCGGCGGTGGCAGCTGCACGGCCACGATCTCGCAGGGTCAGCAGTGGAGCGACCGGTTCAACCTGTCGGTAGCGGTCTCGGGCAGCAACTCCTGGATCGTCACGGTCACGGTACGCAGCCCGCAGAAGATCATCGCCACCTGGAACGGATCCCCGACGTGGGACTCCACCGGCAACGTCATGACGATGAGGCCCAACGGCAGCGGAAACACCTTCGGCTTCACGATCCAGCACAACGGGAACTGGACCTGGCCGGCGGTCTCCTGCCGAGTGGGCTGACCCCCGCGCGCGAGACCCCGCACAGCACCCGGTGACCAGGTCGTGTGGTGCGGCGATTCCCGATCGCCGCACCACACGACCTTTGGCTTGACGCGGGTCGGCCAGGCGTCGAGCATCGTTGACGGCGCAGGAGTGACAGATGCGCGCCCAACCGTCAGGTTCGGTGCGTCCAGACTCACTCAGCCGGGTGAGCAGGCGCTTGACGAAACAAATGAACGGTCATTTAATTCGCTTATGGGGCGTATCGCTGGCGTCACCGCCGCCGAGACGCGTCAACGGTTGTTACGAGCGGCCGCCGACGTGTTCGCCGAGCGCGGGTACGACGGCACCCGCGTGGCCGACATCGCCGCGGCCGCGCAAGTGAGCAACGGCGCGCTGTACGCGCACTTCGGCTCGAAGGCCGAGCTGATCGTGTCCGCGCTGCGGGCGCACGGGCGGCAGCTCCTGGCCGGCCTGTTCGCCGCCGACCCCGACCGGTCGATCACCGATGTGCTCCTCGTGATCGGCCGCTGGCTACCGCGCCGTCGCGACGTTCCCGGTTACCTCATCGTCGAGGCGCTGGTCGCGGCCCGTCGCGACGAGGACGTCGCCCGTCCGATGCGCGACTACGTCGGCGAGCGGGCCGACTGGATCGCCGACCTGGTACGCGTGGCCCAGGGCGGTGGCGAGCTGGATCCCGCGCTGTCGCCGGACGCGCTGGCCCATTTCTGCCTGCTGCTGGCGATGGGCAGCGCGCTCATCACGCCCAACCTGCACGCCGTCGACGACGGGGAATGGTCGGCGTTGCTCACCCGTGTCGTGGGCGCCCTCGCCCCACCGACGACATCACCGCACACAGAGCGGAGCATCCGCAGTGAAAGTACGAATCGGTCCTGAGCGCTGCCAGGGACACGGCCGCTGCTACGACCTGGCCCCCGACCTGTTCAAAGAGGACGGCGAGGGCTACGGGCAGGTCATCGGTGACGGCGTCGTGCCACCGGGCGACGAGCGCACGGCACGCCTGGCCGTGTCCAACTGCCCGGAGCGAGCGATCGACCTCAGCGAGGACGCGTGAGATGACCGTCGACGACCGCTTCACCCGGGACTTCCGGGAGACCCGCCCGGACGCTCCTGTCGGCACTCGCAACGAGGTCATCACCGGCCCGGTCTCCGACTGGGCGACCGGCTTCTCGCACCTCGAACCCGAATGGGCGGAAGATCCGTATCCCATCCAGGACGACCTGCGGCAGCGGTGCCCCATCGCGCACACCGACCGCTTCGGCGGCGGCTGGCTCCCGACGCGCTACGAGGACGTCGCGGCGATCGCCTACGACACCGAGCGCTTCTCCTCGCGGTCGATCATCATGAGCAACTTCCGGCCGCCCCGCGAGCTGGCGCCGGTCGGCGGCACGCCGCCGATCTCCTCCGACCCGCCGTTCCACCACGACGCGCGCAAGCTGCTGCTGCCGGCGTTCACCAAGAGCGAGGTCACCAAGCGGGAGGCGGCGACCAGGGCCTTGTGCCACAGCCTCATCGACGAGTTCGAGGGACGGCCTGTCGTCGACGCGGCCCGCGACTACGCCCAGTACATCCCGATGCGGGTCATCGCGGACATGCTCGGGTTCCCGCCGGAGGACGGCCCGCGGTTCCGTGAGTTCATCGAGAACGCGCTCGAAGGCGTCAACCTGCCGACGGACGAGCGCGTCGCGCGCATGGGGCGGTTGTTCGACTACCTGCTCGCGCAGATCCGCGACCACCTCGACAACCCGCGTGAGGACCTGACGACGTACCTCATCAACGCCGAGCTGTACGGCGACAAGCTCGACCCGTCCCACGTGGCCGGCACGATGGCGCTCCTGCTCATCGCCGGCATCGACACCACCTGGAGCGCCATCGGCGCGTCGCTGTGGCATCTGGCCAAGACCCCGGGCGACCGCGAGCGCCTGGTCGCCGAGCCCGAGCTGCTGCCGACCGCGATGGAGGAGTTCCTGCGGGCCTACGCGCCCGTCACCATGGCGCGGCTGGTCAAGGAGGACATGCGCTGGAACGGCGTCGACATGAGGGCCGACGACTGGATCCTGCTCTCGTTCCCCGCGGCCAACCGTGACCCGGAGCAGTTCGACCGGGCGGACGAGGTCGTCATCGACCGCCAGGTCAACCGGCACGCCGCGTTCGGCCTCGGCATCCACCGCTGCGTCGGCTCGCACCTGGCGCGCATGGAGCTGCGGGTCGCCCTCGACGTCTGGCTGGAGCGGATCCCGGACTTCACCCTGGCGGACCCGGCGGAGGTGACCTGGTCCGCCGGCCAGGTACGCGGCCCCCGCGCGCTCCCCCTCCGCATCGGCTGACCTCGTCGGGTCACGCGGAGCGGCCGAGGGCCGGCCGCGCGGCCACCACGCCGGCTCATGGGAGCCGCTCGGCGGAAGGCGCCTGGTGGCGCCGCACCCCGTTGTGGAACCTTGACCGGCCAGGTGGCCGCCTCGGTGCCGGCCGGACCCACGGCAGCCATTGCACCTTTTGCCCACTTTTGTAAGACATAATTGTCTTTTTGTGCATTCGAATTATGACGTAATGGTGAACGGAAGCGGAATTATCACTACTTCTCGCAAGCCTCGCCCCACCTCGTCGTGATAACTTCCATAATTCGGTTGGGGGCGCCGACTTATGGCGATACGGGGCGAGCTTTCGAGGAATCAAATGAAGCGTTGGATCGGCGTCGGGCTGGCGCTGCTCCTCGGTGCCGCCGTGGTGGTGGCGATCGTGTTGGGGAACCGCGGCGGTGGCACGGAGACGCGGGAGCCCGCCCTGGTCCGCGGGGTGATCGGATCGGAGAAGAAGCCGTTCTTCGACGATCAGAGGGTGCGGGCGGTCTTCGCCCGGCACGGCCTCCGGGTGGAGGTCGACACCGCCGGCTCGCGCCAGATCGCGGCCTCGGTGGATCTGAAGAAGTACGGCTTCGCGTTTCCCTCCAGTGCTCCGGCGGCCGAGAAGATCAAGCGTGACCAGGGCGCCACCCGCACGTTCGCGCCGTTCTCCTCCCCCATGGCGATCGCCACGTTCAAGCCGATCGTGGACGTGCTCACCAAGGCGGGCGTCGTGCGCGATTCCGGCCAGGGCTACCAGGTGCTCGATATCCGGAAATATCTGGATCTGGCGGCCAAGGGCACGCGGTGGGACAGGCTGCCGGGCAACACCGCCTACCCGGCGCGCAAGCGCGTGCTGCTCACCACCACCGACGTGCGCACCTCCAACTCCGCGGCGATGTACCTGTCGATCGCCGGCTATGTGGCCAACGGCGACGACGTCGTCACCTCTGACGCGCGGGCCTCCAGGGTCGCGGAGGCCGTCGCCCCGCTCTTCCTCGACCAGGGGTACTCCGAGACCTCCACCGAGGCACCGTTCGAGGACTACCTGTCCCTGGGGATGGGGAAGACGCCCATGGTCATGGTCTACGAGGCGCAGTACGCCTCGCGGCTGTTCGCAGGGGACGGCTCGATCCGCCCCGACATGCGGCTCATCTACCCCTCGCCCACGGTCCTCAGCAAGCACACGCTCGTACCGCTCAGCCCGCAGGGCACCGAGGTCGGCCGGCTCCTGCAGGAGGACCCGGAGCTCGGGCGCCTCGCCGCCCTGTACGGCTTCCGCACCGCCGCCGCCAAGGCGTTCGACGACCTGGCGGCCAAGGTCAGGGCGCGGCTCCCGGCCGGCCTGATCGACGTGGTGGAGCCGCCCGACTACGAACGGCTGGAGGGCATGATCGCCGCGATCGACCTGCTCTACCGGTCCGGCTCGGTCCCCTCCCCAACCCCCTGACCTCACCTTCCCCCCTGCGAGGAGAGACCACCGTGAGCGATCTCGTGCTCAGCCCGCCCGAACCCGTGGCCAAGGTGCCCACGGAGAAGGCGGCCACCATGCTGCCGGTCCCGGAGGGACGCGCGTCCGAGCTGGACGAGAAGGCCAGGGGCTTCGCCGAGGAGCTGGGCGGACTGGACCCCCGGTCGCCGGAGTTCACCCGCAAGGTGCGCGACATCACCTCCATGGGCGACTCGGAGATCCGGGCCTCCTCCCAGGTGGCGAACCGCATGCTGAAGCGCCCGGTGGCCGCGCTGGCGTCCGCCAAGGGAGAGGGCAAGGACGCGCAGGCGGCGGTGGCGGGGCAGTTGGTCGCTCTGCGCCGCACGATCGTCGACCTGGACCCCAAGCACGCGTCCAACCCGGCCAAGAAGCTGCTGGGACTGATCCCGTTCGGCGATAAGCTGCGCGACTATTTCGCGAAGTATCAGTCGGCGCAGCGGCACATCGACGACATCATCCGTGCCCTCAAGTCCGGGCAGGACGAGCTGCTCAAGGACAACGCGGCCATCGAGGGCGAGAAGACCAACCTGTGGGAGTCGATGAAGCGCCTGCAGGAGTACGCCCTACTCGCCGCCGCACTCGACTCCGCGGTGGAAGACAAGATCACGCAGGTCGAGGCGGCCGACCCCGAGAAGGCCACCGCCCTCCGCTCGGACGCGTTGTTCGGCATCCGGCAGAAGCACCAGGACCTGCTCACGCAGCTCGCGGTGTCCGCCCAGGGGTACCTGGCGCTGGACCTGATCCGCAGGAACAACCTTGAGCTGATCAAGGGGGTGGACCGGGCGACCACGACGACGATCGCGGCGCTGCGCACGGCCGTGACCGTGGCCCAGGCCCTCGCCGACCAGAAGCTCGTGCTCGACCAGATCACGGCGCTGAACAGCACCACCTCGGATCTGATCGTGGCGACCAGCGAGATGCTGCGCACGCAGGCGGCCGGCATCCAGACCCAGGCGGCGTCCACCACCGTCGACATGGACGCGCTGCGCCAGGCGTTCGACAACATCTACACCACCATGGACATGATCGACACGTTCAAGGCCAAGGCCGTGGAGAACATGGCGATCACCGTGGACAACCTGACCATCGAGCTCGACCACGCGCGCACGTACCTGGAGCGCTCCCAGCGCGGCGACGAGCAGGCGCTCCCCCGATGAGCGAACCGTCGCCCGGCGTACGCGCGGGTTCCCGCCCGCTCAGGCGGGCGATCGCCGTGCTGACCCTGCTGACGGCGGTCGCGTGCGGCGGTACGGACACGCCCGGCACCCCCGCGGACGGTCCTGACGCGCTGCGCGTCCTCGCGGGAAGCGAGATCAAGGACCTGGAGCCGCTGCTCAGCCGGGCCAAGGACGCCGTCGGCGTGCGGGTCGTCCTGTCGTACGCCGGAACGCTCGACGGGGCCGACCAGGTGGCGAGCGGCGGCGCGGACGGGACGTACGACGCGACGTGGTTCTCCTCCAACCGTTACCTGTCGCTGATCGACGGGGCGACCGCCCGGCTCTCGACCCAGACCAAGGTCATGGTCTCGCCCGTGCTGCTCGGGCTGAAGGCGTCCAAAGCGCGCGAGCTGGGCTGGGACCGCAAGCCCGTGACCTGGAACGACATCGCCTCGGCCGCTCGCGCCCACAAGTTCACCTTCGGCATGACCAGCCCCGCGGCGTCCAACTCCGGATTCTCGGCGCTGGTCGGCGTGACGGCGGCGCTGTCGGACGCCGGGGAGGCCCTGGACAAGGCCCAGATCCACGCGGCGACGCCCAGGCTGAAGGAGTTCTTCTCGGCGCAGACGCTCACCGCCGGCTCCTCCGGGTGGCTCGCGGACGCGTACGCCAAGCAGGGCTCGGTGGACGGACTGGTGAACTACGAGTCCGTGCTCCTCGGCCTCAACGCCTCCGGCAGGCTCACCGAGCCGCTCACGCTGATCTACCCGAGCGACGGGGTGGTGACGGCCGACTACCCGCTCACGCTCCTGAGCTCCGCGACCCCGGGCAAGAAGGAGCTGTACGGGAAGCTCGCCGCCTGGCTGCGCGGGCCGGAGATCCAGCGGGAGCTCATGACCACGACCTACCGCCGGCCGATCGTCCCCGAGGTCGGGCCGGACCGGCGTTTCGGGTCCGCGCCGCTGGTGGAGCTCCCCTTCCCCAACCGGCGCAGCGCGGCCGACGAGCTGATCGGCGTCTACCTCAACCAGGTGCGCGAGCCGTCGCGGACGCTGTTCGTGCTGGACACCTCCGGCTCGATGGAAGGCGACCGGATCGACGCCCTCAAGCAGGCGCTGACCGCGCTGTCCGGCGCCGACACCTCCGCCAGCGGGTCGTTCTCGCGCTTCCGCGACCGCGAGACGGTCACGATGATCCCGTTCAGCGGGGCCCCAGGCACGCCGCAGACCTTCACGCTGCCCGACCGGAACCCCGAACCCATGCTCCAGCGGATCCGGTCGTACGGCGAGGCGCTGCGCGCGGGCGGCGGCACGGCGATCTTCGACAGCCTGCGGGCCGCCTACGAGGAGGCCAGGTCGTCGCCATCGGAGGATTTCACCTCGATCGTGCTGATGACCGACGGCGAGAACACGGACGGCGGCTCGTACGACGACTTCGCCAGCTACTACGCGTCGCTGCCCGTGAAGTTCCGGACCTTCGTCGTGCTCTTCGGCGACAGCGACGCCGACGAGATGCGGCGGATCGCCCAGCTCACCGGTGGAGCGACCTTCGACGCCCGGAAGGGGTCGCTGGCCGCCGCCTTCAAGGAGATCCGTGGCTACCAGTAGTCCCGGCGCGCGGATCCTCGCCTACGCCGGCTCGACCAGGAACATCGCCGGATGCGCCCTGGCGCTCGCCGGGGTCGTCCTGGTCTTCCTGGGCGTCGCCGGGACGTTCTGGCCCGTCGTGGTGGCCGGGCTGTACGGCGTCGGGGCGCTGCTGGCACCGGCCGACCGGGTGAGGCTCACGATCTCGCACGCGGAGGTGGAGTCCCGGCGGCTGCACGCCGACCTGGACACCCTGCTGGCCAAGGTCGGCGGGGGCCGGTTCCCCGGCGACGTGGTGGCGAGGACCGGCGCGCTCGCCGAGGTGCTGCGCGACATCCTCAGGCGCGCGGACGCGCTCACCTCCTCACCCGACCATCTGTACATCGTCTCGCAGACGATCAGGGACTACCTGCCGTCCAGCCTGGAGGCGTACGCGAACCTGCCCCGCTCGTACGCGCTCACGCGGCGCGGCGAGCGGGAGCGCAGCGCCCACGAGGAACTGCTGGCCCAGCTCGACCTGCTGGACGCCCGGCTGCGCGAGGTGGCCGAGTCGGTCTACCGGGGCGACGAGCAGGCCCTGCGCGACCAGGGCAGGTTCCTGCGGGACCGGTTCGGCGGCTCCGGCCTGGACCTCTGACCGTCCAGATCCTCTCGAAAAGGAACGTCATGAGACCGAGCCGGTTCCGCGCCTCCAGGCTGGGCGGCGTGCTTCTCCTTTGCGCCGCCACCCTGACCCCGGTACCGGCTCCCGCGGGCCTTCAGGGCGAAGCGCATCCGGCGCGCAGCCGATCATCATCGCCAACTACGGCACAGGCACGCCGCAGGAGGCCGCCGACTGGGTCAAGTACGCCAACGTCACCAAGGCGTACGGCGTGAAGTACTGGGAGATCGGCAAAGAGAACTACGGCAACGGCCACTACGGCACCGCCTGGGAGGCCGACGACCACGCCGGCCATGGAGGCCGACAGAATGGCAGACCGTCAACAGCGGCTGGAGCAGCACACTCTGACCCCGAAGCCGGACCGGACTCGGATCACTGTTCCTCTGGGATCCGGGGCCGGCGTTCGAAAATCGCTCGCCCCTCGCGCCCACTCCACGTCACCATGGCCATAGCCGTGAGTATTCGGAGGGGCGGATGGCATTGCTCGGATCACCTGACTCCCCCGCGGACCAACCGTCCGCCCGGAGGTCGGCCGTTCTGCTGGCACTTCGGTATTACAACGGGGAACTGCTGAGGCAGTGGCGGATCGCCGTGCCCGCGCTGATCTCGCCGGCGGTGGGGAACATCTGCCTGTTCTACCTGGCGCCACTGGCGGTCGGCGGCATCGTGGGGCGTCTGTCCGACGGCGGGGACGGCACCCTCGCCGTGCTCCTGCCGTACGTGCTCGGCTTCGGCGCGTGGCTGCTCGTGGGCGAGGCGCTGTGGCGGGTCGGTCTGCACTTCGTGTTCCGCACCGAGGCACGGGGCATCGAGCGGCTCGGTGTGACGGGCATGGAGAAGCTGCTGGTCAAGGACGCCGCGTTCTTCCACGACAACTTCGCGGGCTCGCTGACCAAACGGGTGCTGAGCTTCTCCAGCGGGTTCGAGGGTTTCGTGGACACGCTCACGTTCTCGGTCATCGCCAAGGTGGTGCCGCTGGCGTTCGCCTCGGTGGTGCTGTGGCGGTACCACCCGCTCCTGGTCTTCGTCCTCGTGGGCCTCATCGCCGTCACCGGCTTCCTCGTCACCCCGCTCATCCGCCGTCGCCAGAGGCTGGTGGACCGGCGCGAGGCCGCCAAGGTACGGGTGTCCGGGCACGTCGCCGACGTGCTGGCCAACATGGACACGGTCCGCGCGTTCGCCGCCGAGGACCGCGAGGCCCTGGAGCACCGAGCCCGGCTCGCCGAGCAGCGCAGGCTGACGCTCCGTTCCTGGGACTACGGCAACCTCCGGGTGGACACCGTCGTCTCACCGCTGTCGATCATCACCAGCACCGTCGGCCTGCTCCTCGCCGTCACCCTGCGCGGTGGCCTGGGCGTCGAGGCCATCGTGGTGACGTTCACCTACTACGCGAACACGATCAACCTCATGTTCGAGTTCAACCAGATCTACCGTCGCCTGGAGAGCGTGCTCACCGAGGCCGCCCAGTTCACCGAGCTTCTCCTCACACCGCCGGGCGTGGTCGACCCGGACGACCCGCAACCCCTGCGCCCGGCCGACGCGGGCGTCCGCTTCGAGCGGGTGACGTTCGCGCACGCCGGCAATCCGCTCCTGTTCGACGGCCTGGACCTGGACATCACCACCGGCACCAAGATCGGCCTGGTCGGCCGGTCCGGCGGCGGCAAGACCACTCTCACCCGGCTGCTGCTCCGCCTCATGGACATCGACGGCGGCCGGATCCTGATCGGCGGGCAGGACATCACCCGGCTCAACCAAGCCGACCTGCGCAGCCTGATCGCGTACGTCCCCCAGGAGCCCGCCTTGTTCCACCGGTCGTTGCGCGACAACATCGCCTTCGCCCGGCCGGGGGCCACCGACGCCGAGGTCCACCAGGCCGCACGGGCGGCGCACGTCACGGAGTTCGCCGAGGCGCTGCCGGAGGGCTTCGACACGCTGGTCGGGGAGCGCGGCGTCAAACTCTCCGGCGGCCAGCGTCAGCGCGTCGCCCTCGCCCGCGCCATCCTGCTCGACGCGCCGATCCTGCTTCTGGACGAGGCCACGAGCGCGCTGGACTCGGAGAGCGAGATCCTCGTGCAGGAAGCCCTCTGGGGCCTGATGCGCGACCGTACCGCCCTCGTGGTCGCGCACCGGCTGAGCACCGTCGTCCGCATGGACCGCCTGGTCGTGATCGACCAGGGGCGCATCGTGGAACAGGGCAGTCACCGCGAACTCCTCCAGGCCCAGGGGCCGTACGCCCGTCTGTGGCACCACCAGTCCGGCGGCTTCCTGGTCGAAGAGAGCACCTCGGACGCCGTCAACCGCTGACGCGCGCCGAGTCCTTCGATCTTGGGGATGCCCGAACCACTGCCGGGCCGCAACTTTCGCCCTTTCGGTGAAAGTTTCACGGGCGCGGCGTCGTCCTCCCAGATTGCCGGGGCGAACCGGTCGCGGTGTTTGAGGTCCTGAGGCCCACGTGCCTACGGTGCCGTTATCAGCACAGTGATTCGGTCGAGGAGTCCATCATGCGCGCCCGCGTCGTCCCTGCTCTGATTCTGGCTCTGCTCGCGCTCGTCGTCACCGCTCCCGAGGCGCGCGCCCAGGTGGTGGGCGGCTTCGACTTCTCCCGGGCGCAGGTCTCCGTCACGGGCCTTCAGGTGCCCTGGGGCCTGGCGTTCCTGCCGGACGGCAGCGCGCTGGTGTCCGAACGCGACACCGGACGCATCCTGCAGGTGCGGCCGGGCCAGACGCCCACGGCGGTCGCCACCGTCAGCGGGGTGAGCGCCTCGGGTGAGAGCGGCCTGCTCGGCATCGCCGTGTCACCCACCTACGCCCAGGACGGCTGGGTGTACGCGTACTTCACGAGCACCGCCGGGGACAACCGCCTGGTCAGGCTGCAACTGACCGCGCCTCAGACGCAGACGGTGCTCTTCTCCGGGGTCCCGAGCAACACCTTCCACGACGGCGGCCGCATCGCCTTCGGGCCGGACGGCATGCTCTACGTGGCGACCGGCGACGCCGGCAACTCCGCCAACGCCCAGAACGTCAACAGCCCCGCAGGGAAGATCCTGCGTATGACGCCCACCGGGGGTGTGCCCGCGGACAACCCGATCGCGGGCTCGCGCGTGTGGACCTACGGCCACCGCAACGTCCAGGGCCTGACCTGGGACCCCCAGGGCAGAATGTACGCCGCCGAGCTGGGGCAGAACACCTGGGACGAGGTCAACCAGATCGTCGCGGGCTCCAACTACGGCTGGCCGACGTGCGAGGGCACCTGCTCCAACCCCTCCTTCCGCAACCCGATCGTCACGTGGACGACCGCCGAGGCGTCGCCCAGCGGGCTGGCCTTCGCCGGCAACACGCTCTTCGTCGCCGCGCTGCGCGGCCAGCGGCTCTGGACGGTGCCGCTGAGCGGCGCCGGTACGCCCGGCACCCCGCTGGCCGAGTTCACGTCCGCCTACGGGCGGCTCCGCACGGTCGCGGTCGGGCCGGACGGCTGGCTCTGGGTGACGACCAGCAACAGGGACGGCCGCGGCACCCCGGTGGCGCAGGACGACCGCATCGTCCGCGTCCCCCCGGCCACCACCGGGGGCGACACCAGCCCGCCGACCGCGCCGACCGGCCTCGCCGCGTCGGGGACGACCTCCACCGGCACCACCCTGACGTGGACCGCGTCCACCGACAACGTGGGCGTGACCGGCTATGACGTCCTGCGCGCGCCGGGCGCGTCCGGCGGCGCCTTCGCGCAGGTGGGGACCTCCGCCACCACCTCGTTCGCCGACACCGGGCTCACCGCGAACACCACGTACCGCTACCAGGTCCGGGCCCGCGACGCGGCGGGCAACCTCTCGCCGGTGTCGAACACGGCGACCGTCACCACCCCGCCCGGCGGCGGGGGCACGGGCGGATGCTCGGTTACGGCGACCGTCCAGTCGCAGTGGGGGAACGGGTACGTGATCCAGCCGGTCACGGTCGCCAACACCGGCACCTCGGCGATCAACGGCTGGACGGTGACCTTCACCCTGCCGAGCGGCCACACCGTCACCGGCTCGTGGAACGCCACGCTGACCGTCAGCGGGCAGACCGTCACGGCGAAGAGCGCCGGGCACAACGGCGCGCTCGGCCCCGGCCAGAGCACCACCTTCGGCTTCCAGGCGAGCCGTCCGAACGGCGACACCCAGACGCCCTCCGGCTACCGGTGCACGAGCCCCTGAGACAACTCGCGCCCCCCGGCCACGCCGGGGGGCGGCCCTGCCCGTGACTCGGTCGAGGAAGCTCGACGTTCCCTCGCCCCCGGACCGTCCGGTCCGTCTCACATTCCCGCCTCCAGCACCCCGGCCGGGGGCGTGCGGTGCCCGGCGGCGAACGCGGAGTCGAAGCCCGCCGGGCCGAGCCGGTCTCGCAGGGCCGCCGGGAGGGAGGGGTCAGGGACCAGGTCCTGCCGGTTCGCGGGGTCGAGTCGTCCGGCGGCGCCGAGCAGGGCGGCGGCGCGCTCGAAGTCACCGGCGGCGCATTCGGCCCCGGCGAGCAGGCGCAGGCCGATCGCGGTGAGGCGCAGATCGAGGCCGACGGCGATCCGGGTGCCTTCCGCGAAGTGCCGCCGCGCCTGATCGTGCTCGCCGCCGAAGGACGCTGCGCGGCCCAGGCCGAGGAGGCAGCGGACCGCGCAGCGCAGGTCACCGATCCGCCGGAACTCGGGGAGCAGGGCGCTGAACCGGGCGCGCGATCGCGTGGTCTCCGAACTGCTGGTCGAAGATGGCCCGGTACTGCTCGGCGTGCAGCCGTTCGTGGTCGTTGCCGCTGGTCCTGGCCAGTCGCGCGGCCTCGGCCAGCCAGCTGGGCACGTCGTCGAGGTGAACCCGCTCCTCGATCGCCCGTTGGGCCATCTGGTTGAGGCACTTCGCGCGTTTGACGTGGTCGCCCTGCCGGCCGAACAGCTCGGCGGCGTGGGACAGCCGGGCGAAGGCGGCTTCGGCGTCGGCGGCGAACCCGAGGCCGGCCAGCGCCAGGGCGCGGTGCCAATCGTCGCCCAGTCGCTGGAAGAGCATGGGCGAAATGACGGACGCTGTCGAGCAGGCGGTATTCGGTGGACTCGTCCTGGCGGGAACTGATCAGCGACCGGTCCAGCAGGCGCGAGAAGACGCGCAGGAGGTCGCTTGAGTCCAGCGGCGGGTAGGCGAGGACCTGCGTCGCCGTGTCATAGTCGAACTCGCCGGGGAACACCGAGCAACGTTCCAGCAGGAGCCGTTCGTCCTCGCTCAGCAGCTCGTAGCTCCAGGTCAGCGCGCCCTCCAGGGTGCGGTGCCTGTTCGGCGCGCCGTGTGCTCCATCGGTCAGCAGGGCGAACCGGTCGTCCAGACGGGCCAGCAGCTCGGCCGGGGTGAAGAACCGGATCCGGGCGGCGGCCAGTTCGACCGCCAGCGGCAGGCCGTCCAGCCGATGACAGATCGTCGCGACCTGCCGCGCGTTGCCGGGTGTGACCTCGAACCCGGGCGAGGCGGCGGCGGCGCGTTCCGCGAACAGCCAGGCGGAGCCGACGCTCCGCACGGCCGCCGGGTCGTCCACTTCGGCGGGCAGCGGCAGCGGCGGGATCTCGTAGACGACCTCCCCCGCCAGATGGAGCGCTCCATGGCTGGTGGCCAGCACGTGCGTGTCGCCGGTGGTTGTCAGCAGATCGGCCAGCAGATCCGCGACGGTGTCGGTCACGTGCTCGCAGTTGTCCACCACGAGCCAGTGCCGCCCCTCGGCGAGGGTCTCGCGGATCAGTGTGCGCAGCCGGTGCTCTCCGCCGACGACGCCCAGCGCGTCGGCGAGCACCCGCTCCGCCGAATCTCCGGGAGACAGCAGCGCGAGATCGACCAGGACGGCCGGCGGGAGGGTGGTCACCGAGTGTGCCAGGTGCAGCGCCAGGCGGGTCTTTCCGGAGCCGGGCGGTCCGGTCAGTGTCACCATCCGGTGCTCGTCGAGGAGCCGGCGCAGGTCGCGGATCTCCCTGGTCCGGCCGACGAACGACGACAGCGGCTTGGGCAGCACGCCGCGGGGCTCGCGACCGGCGCGGAAACGGGCCGCCGCGTCGACCAGGGCGAGCCGGTTGGTGCCCCCGAGTTTTCGCAGCAACGACTACGCATCGAGCTTGATCCTTTCGTCGTACGAGATGTGCGATGACGCCGTCGCGAGGGTGGCCGGGCGGCGGGGGCACCTCCCGGTACCTGTCGCAGGCGCCGTGGCGTCCGTGGCAGAGATGTCGGTGCGGGGTCGCACGTCCGGAACGCGAGCGCCGCCGACAGAAACACGGCGAGAGCCGCCTCGCCAGGCCTGGCGCTCGCCGAGGCGGCCGGCTACGGCCGCCGCCCCGGCGAGGGATCGTGGGTCAGACGCGGGTCCAGCGCTGGTTCGCGGCGCCGCTGCAGGACCAGATCTGCAGTTTCACGCCGTTGGCGGTGGAGTAGTTCGGCGCGTCCAGGCACTTGTTCGCGCCGACCGCGGTGATACTCCCGTCGGTGTTGAAGCGCCACTGCTGGTTGGTCTGACCGTTGCAGTCCCAGATCTGCACCTGCGTGCCGTCGGCGGTGCCCGCGCCGGTCAGGTCCAGGCACTTGCCGCCGTACTCGCGCAGCTCACCCGCGCTGGTCAGGGTCCACCGCTGGTTGGTCTGACCATTGCAGTCCCAGATCTGCACCTGCGTGCCGTTGGTCTGCGAGGCGCCGGTGACGTCCACGCACCGGCCCGAGCCCACCCCGCGGATCGCACTGGTGGAGGAGGGTGCCGGGGTGGGGGTGCCGGGCTGGTCGATGCTGCCGGGGACGGATTGGAGTGCGGTGTACCAGGCGGCGGCCATTTTGTCGTAGCCGCCGGAGGTGGGGTGGATGCCGTCGATGAGGTCGGCGGTGGTCAGTTTGCTGTGCATGTCGACCAGGTGGACGTGCTTGCCGTTGTTGACCTTGGTCTGCACGATGCCGGGGACGGCGGCGTTGAAGGTGCGGGCGGCGGATTCCTGGCCGGTGTTGGACAGCGGGATGATCGTGGCGACGAAGACGTGCGCGTCGGGGGTGGTGGCGGTGATGTGGTCGATGAGGGTGGAAAGCCGCTGGGGTGCGGTGGAGAGGTTGTAGTTCTGCAGGACGTCGTTCGTGCCGATGTGCAGGAGCACGGTGCGCGGGTTGTAGGTGCGCAGCCAGCCGGTGATGTTGGCGTCGATCTGGTCGATGCGCCACCCGGGATGTCCCTCGTGGTCGTGGTCGCCGAGGTTTCCGGGCCCGTTGTACTGCGATCCGACCAGGTCGATCGTGTAGCGGCCGGCGGCCAGGCGCTGCCACAGTCCGATGCGGTATCCGCCCGGGACCTGGGTCCCCTCGGTGATCGAGTCGCCCAGCGGCATGACCCGCACCCCGCCGTTGGACTCCGCGCCGGCGACACCGGCTCCCAGCACCATGCCCAGCGCCACCACGGCCACGGTCAGGGCCGCTGCGGTGAACCGTCGTCTCCACCTACGCATGCTCTATCCCCTCGGGCGGCTGCGAGCAGGCCCAGCCCGTAGTCATTGTTATCGCTAACATCTTTGGCATCAGCTTTCTCATGGGCGAATGCCGTGAGGTGGTGCGATCTTTGGGGCAGGGCCCGGCGCACGGCCGGCTTGCCTGCCGTTCCCTGCGGCTACGAAATCGCCGCAGGCCACAAAGGCCAGCTCCTCGGACTCTTCTGTCGCGCGGAGAGCCTTCCATCAGAGATCGGCGACCGTGAGGGCGGATCACAGGGACGTGGTGTCCATCCCGATCTCGCCGCACCCCGGTCAATGGTGCGCTTTATGAGTGATGACGATTGTTATCGCTAACATCGCGCGTGCGGATCACTTCCCCCCTCTGTCGGGTGGCCGGAGGTGGTGGTGGGGCGAAGCAAACACGAGGCGGCTTGGGGTCGTCAAGGGGACGAGTCGACGTCTTCCGGCCGGTGCGGTGGCCGAGGGCGACTCACCTGGAAGTATCCGGGTGGCCGCACATGCCCGGTGAGGACGTGGTGGTGGAAGTTTCATCGATGTGTCCCGGCGGGCGACGGGACGACCGTGCCGGTGCCGCGCGCCGAGGCCGCCGCAAACTTTCAGGAGCTGGTACGGACGTCGAGGTACGTCAGAGGCCGCGTACACAGAGCCGGGAGGTCGAAACTTTCTTGGAGGCCTTGACACATTTCGGAAATGTTTCCACACTGAGTCCCCAAGGCGGCCCTCCCTGCCAGTTGGTGGTGCTCTGCAGGGGTCGCCGTTCACGACGCCCTCGTGGTGCGCGTCCCCGTTCTGGGGCGCGGCGTCGATTCCGCGGGATGTCTCCGCGTGTCCCCCCTTCACTGTGATTCAGTTATGGAGGCTCAGGCAATGGGCACTTCTACCGCCCCACCCCCGCCTGGAACCCGTCGGTCCTTCCGTGGCTTGCGCCGGGCCTTGGCCGCCGGCGTTGTGGGCGTGCTCGGCACGGTCACGGCGCTGGCGATGACGGTTCCCGCCGGTGCCGCGGCGAGCACGCTCGGCGCGGCGGCCGCGCAGAGCGGCCGGTACTTCGGCACCGCCATCGCCGCGGGCAAGCTCGGCGACTCGGCTTACACCACGATCGCGAACCGCGAGTTCAACATGGTGACGCCCGAGAACGAGATGAAGATCGACGCCACCGAGCCCCAGCAGGGCCAGTTCAACTTCACCAACGGCGACCGGGTCTACAACTGGGCCGTACAGAACGGCAAGCGGGTCCGTGGGCACACCCTGGCCTGGCACTCCCAGCAGCCGGGCTGGATGCAGTCAATGTCCGGCAGCGCGCTGCGCCAGGCGATGATCAACCACATCAACGGCGTGATGGCCCATTACAAGGGCAAGATCTACGCCTGGGACGTGGTCAACGAGGCCTTCGACGACAGCACCGGCGGCCGGCGTAACTCCAACCTCCAGGGCACGGGCAACGACTGGATCGAGGTGGCCTTCCGCACCGCGCGGGCCGCCGACCCCGCCGCCAAACTCTGCTACAACGACTACAACATCGACAACTGGACCTGGGCCAAGACGCAGGGCGTCTACAACATGGTCAGGGACTTCAAGTCCCGCGGCGTGCCGATCGACTGCGTCGGCTTCCAGGGCCACTTCAACAACAACAGCGCCTACAACAGCAACTATCGCACCACCCTGTCGAGCTTCGCCGCCCTCGGCGTCGACGTGGCCATCACCGAGCTGGACATCCAGGGCGGCTCGGCCACGACCTACGCCAACGTGACCAACGACTGCCTGGCCGTGCCACGCTGCGTCGGCATCACCGTGTGGGGCGTACGCGACAGCGACTCCTGGCTCGGCGCGAGCAGTAGCCCGCTGCTGTTCGACGGCAACGGCAACAAGAAGGCCGCCTACACCTCGGTCCTCAACGCCCTGAACGCCGCCAGTCCCAACCCCTCCCCGACCCCGACGGTCACTCCGACGACGACTCCTCCGCCTGGTGGCGGTAGCGGGCCGATCAAGGGGGTCGCCTCCGGCCGGTGCGTGGACGTGCCCAACGCCACCACCACCGACGGCACCCAGCTGCAGATCTGGGACTGCAACGGTCAGACCAACCAGCAGTGGACCTACACCTCCGCCGGCGAGATCAAGGTGTACGGCACCAAGTGCCTGGACGCCGCCGGCACCGCCAACGGAGCCAAGGTGCAGATCTACTCCTGCTGGGGAGGCGACAACCAGAAGTGGCGCCTGAACTCCGACGGGTCCATCGTCGGCGTCCAGTCCGGGCTGTGCCTGGACGCCATCGGCGCGGGCACCGGCAACGGCACCCAGCTCCAGCTCTACTCCTGCTCGGGCGGCAACAACCAGAAGTGGACCTGGACCCGCTGACCCACACCGGCAGGGGCCGGCCCTGACCACCGGCCCCTGCGAGGGGCAGTACCTCCACCAGGGTCCGAACCCCAACGCCGGCGGGACGACACCCTCCCGTGGCGGTTGGGCCTGCCGACCCAGACGCTGATGATCCTCCCCTTCCTCGTGAAGGAGGCCTCCGGTGCGGCGGGCCCCGCCGCACCGGAGGCCATCTCCTCACGGACCTGCCCATCAGGCCGGCCCCGAGGGGCCTTCACTCGCGCCTGCCCGTGAAGTGGTCGATGAAAGTTTCGTGTCCGTCGGGGATCGCCAGCCGGAGTGGCCCGCTCCTGGTCAGTCTTTTGGTGCTGGATGGGGCGCTGGCGGGCCGACGCCGTCCAGGTCGGCGAACGCGCGCTGGCACGGCTACGCAAGGGCGTCGAGCAGGCCAGCAGCACCCTCGGGACCGGCTTTCTCAGGCATCCGGCCAACGACCGGCTGCGTTCGGCCTGGGTGACGGCGGCGCAGTGGATCTTGGAATTGAACATGGTGCGCAGCATGAAGAGCACTCCTGGATGTCGGCCCCCTGCCTGCGTTTGTGCAGGTCAAGGGCTATTTCCTCAGCATAGGCGGCGGCGCTCTCGGTGCTCCGTGACCATCGTCACGCGTCAGGCACACGGCAGCCGGAGCAGTTCGTCGCGCAGCTTGCGGACGGTGCCAGTGTTGTTGCCGAACTGGTTGATGGCCGGTGCGCCGCGGAAGGCGGGGGCGTAGCCGTGCTTGAGGAAGTTGGCGAACGAGCCGCTGGCGCTGAGGTCGACGAAGAAATGGTGGTCGGGCATGGTGAACTCGGACGCCATCAGTTCGTCGAACCGGACGGGGCGGCGGATCACGTCCCACAGGTACTCGTCCCAGCGCTGCGGTGTCCCCAGGCGGGCGGCGAGCATCGAGGAGTGGACGGGGAGCCGCGGGGTTCCGGGAGTGATGCCCCTGGCCAGGGAGAGGCAGTCCGGCCGGATCGTGTCGAGGAGGGCGGAGTGGAAGGCGTGGCGCACCGGCAGCCGGACCGTGATCACGCCTTCGGCGTCCAGGGCCTGCTGGAGGTCGGCGAGCCGGGCCTCGGCGCCGCTGACGACGAAGTTGCGATCGTAGTTGACGGCCGCGAGGGCGATGTCATCGAAGAGGTCGCGGCGCATCCGGAAGAGGTCCGGGGAGTGCAGGACGGACAGCATGCCACCGTCCGGGCACCGCTCCTTGAGCAACCGCGCCTGGCTCGTCACGAACCGCAGGCCGTCCTCGAAGGACATGGCGCCCGCCACCGTGGCGGCGATGTACTCGCCGAGGCTGTGGCCGAGCACCGCGTCGGGGTGGATGCCCTCGGCGCGGAGCATCTCGGTGAGGCTGTAGCCGATGCTGTAGAGCGCGGCGTGCGAGGTAAGCATGTCGTCGAGGGGGCGGCCCTTGCGCGAGTCGTCGTAGACGGCGTCCAGGAGCGAGGTGCCGCCCGTCGCGCGGTGTGCCGCGTCGCAGCGGTCCATGGCGCTGCGGAACACCGGGTCGGTGTCGTACAGCCCCCGGCCCATCTGGTGGTACTGGGTGCCCTGGCCGCCGTACATGAAGACCAGTTCGGTGCGCGGCCTGGCACGGACCGCGGCGGAGACCTCCTGCGGTTCGGTGTCGGCCTCGACGGGCAGCGGGTCCTTGAGGATCTGGGCGCTGAGCTTGGTGAGCACGTTGCCCGGACCGATCTCGTGGAAGTCCCGGTGGCCCTGGGCGATCAGCCAGGACATCGACTCGTACCAGCGGACGGGGCTGGAGATCTGGTGGGCCAGGCAGTCCGCGTAGCCCTTGGTGGGGTACGGGCGCGCGGTGTAGTTCGCCACGACGGGGAGGGTGAGTTCCGCGAGGTCGAAGCCGACGAGGTAGAGCGCGAACTCCTGCTGTACAGCCGTCATGCAGCGTGAGTGGAAGGCCGCGCTCACGTTGAGCGGGATGAAGCGGGCGCCCGCCTCGGTGTAGGCGGCGCGCAGTTCGGGGGCGTGGATCTCATCGTACTCGCCGGACAGGATGCACTGCTTGCGCGAGTTGATGTTGGCGATGTCGACGTTCCGGAACGGCAGGCCGGACAGGATCTCGCGGACGCGCCCCTGGTCGAGGTTGACGACGGCCGCCATGGCGCCCTTGGGGGCCTGGCTCATCAGCTCGCCTCGCTTGGCGACGAGCCTGAGGCCGGTGGCGAAGTCGAACGCTCCGGCGGCGAACAGAGCGCAGTACTCGCCGAGGCTGTGTCCGGCGACGACGGTGGGCAGTTCGCCGCGTTCGGTGGTCCGGTCCAGGTAGGTGAGCGAGTTGACCACGTACAGCGCCGGCTGGGTGTACTGCGTCTGGCTCAGCACCCGGTCCGGGTCGCGCAGGCACAGGTCCTCGATGGAGTAGCCGAGTACGTCGTCGGCCTGGGCCACCAGCTCCGGGAACTTCTCGAACAGCCCGGTGCCCATGCCCTTGTGCTGGGAGCCCTGGCCCGGGAAGACGTAAACCGATTTCATGTGCTCACCTCGCTGTGTCGTGTGACGTGCCGGTGTGGGCGCCAAGCGTGCGGCCGAGCAGGGCCGCGGTCTCGCGCATCATGTGGTCGGCGAGGGCGGCCACGTGCCGCCCGCGCCACGAGGCCAGCGGGGTCCCGCGGACCCAGGCGTTGAACGCGCCCAGCGCCGGGCCGCAGTGGATCTGGTAGTCCACCTTGTACTCGGGGCGGCCGGCCAGCGCCAGGCGGGTGGAGTGGACGAAGTACCAGCGGAACACCAAGGCCATCTTCTGCTTCGGGTTCCGCTCGATCTCCGCGAGGCGCTCCGGGAACCGCCGGGCCAGATGGGCCCGGGTCTCCTCCCATACCTCCTCGAGCGGGCGCTTGAAGTACTTCTGCTCCAGGGTGGCGCGGGTCCTTGCGTCCAGGTCGTCGAGCGAGTCGTGGCGCACGTACAGCTCGTACAGCTTCTGGGCGCGCGCCGGGAACAGCAGGCCCTTCCTGGCCACCTGCATCCTCGCCCCGACCTCGAACATGTCGCCGGCGGGCGCGTAGTCGGTGTCGTGCACGCCGAGGTCCTGGAGGATGTCCTTGACCGCGTCGCTGGTGCCTGCCTCGACCGTGCACTGGTTTATGGACCCGGTCACGATGAAGTCCGCGCCGAGGGCGAACGCGGCGAGGGCTGCCTGCGGGGTCCCGATGCCGCCGGCGGCTCCGAGCAGCACCGGCTCCGCATAGCCCTCCTCGCGGGTGACGCGGTCGCGCAGTTCGCTCATCGCGGGCATCAGCACGTAGGCGTTGCCGGCGTCGGTGTGGCCCGCGGAGTCGGCCTCCACGCACAAATCCGAGGCCAACGGGACCCGCCTGGCGAGTTCGGCCTGGTCGGGGGTGATGTGCCCGGCGTCCAGCAACTGGCGCACCAGCTCCGGCGGTGCGGGCCGCAGAAACCGCTCCGCCACCTCGATGCGGGAGACCTTGGCCATGACGCGGTGCTGCTCGCGCACCTCGCCGTCGCGGCCCCGGGAGAGCCCGGCGAGGCGGTAGCGGACCAGCGGGAGCGACGGCTGGATGTAGGCGGAGGCCTCGACGCAGCGCACGCCGTGGTCCAGGTAGAGCTCCACCAGCCGCGTCTCCAGCTCGGGTTCCTGCGGAGAGCTGAGCAGGTTCGCGCCGTACGGCTGTCCCTCGTCCAGCTCCTTGCGGATGCGGCCGAGGGCGTCGTCGACGGCTTCCGGGCTCAGCCCGCCCGTGCCGAGGAAGGAGAGCATGCCGGCCCGGCCCATCGCGGTGACGAGTTCGACCGAGGCGATTCCCTTGTACATGGCACCGGCCACGTAGGTGCGGGTGACGCCGTGCGCCGCGCGGAAGCGGGGGTTGCCGAGGTCCTGCGGGGCGAGGGGTGTGCGTACGGCGGTCTCGGTCGTCGCGGGGGCGGAGGCCGTGCCCGGGCTGGGCTCCGGCGGATTCGGCTGCGGGCCCGTCTCCCACGGGAACAGGCCCTCCTCCGCGTACCGCTGGATGGCGCGCACGTTCATCGGGTCCTCGAAGACCTCTCGGTTGGTGGCGAGTGCGGCGGATTTCGTCTGCTCAGGGATCGGGGACAGCTGCCGGAGATACGCCTTGTAGCGCACGACGGCGGGCTTCGAGAGCCGGGTCAGGCGCTTGAGGTGTGTGCGCAGCAGGCCCTCGCTGTCCGCTCCGCACGCGTCGACCAGCCCCCATTCGCGGGCGCGTTCCGCATCGACGGTTCGGGTGGTGCCGGCGAGGTAGTGCGCGTGCTGGAACCCGGTGCGCCGGATCAGGAAGGGCAGTACGACGGCGGGGATGAGGCCGAACAGCAGCTCGGAGAGGCTGAAGGTGGCGCCCTCGTCGGCGATGACGATGTCGCAGGCCGCCACGATGCCGACGCCTCCGGCGTTGGCCTTGCCCCGGACGTGGGCGATGGTGACGAGGTCCGCGTACGCCAGTTGCCGGAACAGTTCGAACAGCGGCTCCGGGTCGGCCGCGGTCGGTCCGCCCTCGCGGGCCGCCCGGCTGATGGCGTCGAAGTCGGCCCCGAAGCAGAACACCTCGGGCAGTCCCTCCAGCACGAGGACGGTGGCCGGCGAGGCCGCCGCGCGGGCCAGTACGTCGGTCAGCTCGCGCACCATCGCCGTGTTGAGGGCGTTGCCCGCCTCGGGCCGGTGCAGTCGCACGAACCAGGCGTTCCCCTGCTCGCGCACCTTCAGCGTGCCGTAGGTCAGTCCACCCATGCGTACTCCCGGTGGAACTCCTTGATCGACTGGAGCACCAGCCGCGGTCCCGCGCCGTCCGCCGGGCGGGTTGCGGGGACGAGGCTCTGGTTGACTGTCGCGTTCCGGGTGCCGAAGCGGACGAAGTCGCTCTCGGACAGCAGGCGTTCGTACTCGTCGACGGTCAGCCGGTAGCGGGCGTCGAGGTGCGCCTCGATGCCCATCTCCTTCAGCCGCGTCGCGCCGTCCGGTGTCACCACGCCGCTGTAGAACTCCGAGCAGCAGCCGGAGCCGTAGGAGAAGCAGCCGATCCGCTGCGGGCTGTCGAAGCCACCGTTGCACACGGTGCTCGCCAGCGACAGGAACACCGTGGCGCCCATGATGTTGCCGACGCGGCGGCAGTACGTCAGTCCGGGCGCCACCCGGCGCTCGAAGTCCTCGGCGATCTCGGTGCCCCTGGCCTTGGCGATCTTGCGCATCATCGTGCGGTGGGCGCCCTTGACCATCCCGCCGAACGGCGTGTGGAAGGCGAGATACTGGAAGGAGCCGCGGTAGTCGGCGCCCTCGACCTTGCGCTCGTAGGCCCGGTAGGCCTGTTCGCAGCAGTCCAGGTAGGACATCAGCGACAGGTCCACGTCGCCGGACTCGCTGTCGGGTGCGGGGCGGCAGGTGTCCATGACCTCGTAGCCGTAGTAGCCGCTGGCGCCCACATCGAGCTGGAACACGTGGGGGACGTCGCTGACCAGCATGGCCACGGCGCCGGCGCCGCCGCTGGGTTCGGCGTAGGACCAGTCCTGGGCCGAGGCGTCGGCACCGTCCTCGAGGAGGTAGCGCGAGATGTCGGTGGCGAGGACCAGTGCCTTGGCTCCCGGTGAGGTCTGGGACAGGATGAAGTTGCAGGCCATCTGCAGTCCGGCGGTGCCCGCGTAGCAGGCCTGCTTGAGCTCGAACATACGGCAGTTGCGGCTGAGGCCGAGCTGGTCGTGGAGGTAGGCGCTCACGGACTTCGAGAAGTCGATGCCCGACTCGGTGCAGGTGATCAGCAGCTCGATGCGGTCCCTGCCCTCGGGGCTCATGCGGTCGAGGAGGGGGCGGGCCGCGTTGGCGCCGAAGGTCACCGGGTCCTCGAAGGGGAGGGCGACCGTCTTTTCCTGCATCAGCAGGTTGTCCAGCCGCTTGGGGTCGAGTCCCCGACGCTGCGCCAGTTGGGCGACGTCGAGCACTGCCGAGCCGCCGAACACGTTCATCGCTTCGATTCCGACGCGGGACATGACCTTTACGCTCTCCGTGATTCGTACGTGCTCATGCACAGTGCCGTGTTGATGCCGCCGAAGCCAAGGCTCAGACTCAGGCAGTGGCGCACCTCCGCCTCGACGGCCTCGCCGCGCACCCAGCGCAGGGAGTCGTCGACCGGGTCGTCGAGGTTGCGGGTGGGGTGCAGCCGGCCGTGCCGCATCTGCAGCAGCGTGGCGACCGCCTCCACCGCGCCAGCGGCGCTGAGTCCGTGGCCGGTGATCGACTTGGTGGCGTTGACGGCGGCGCGGGTGAGCCCGCTCGCCCGCAGCGCCTGGGCCTCGGTGCGGTCGCCGACGGGCGACGCGGTGCCGTGCGGGTTGACGTAGTCGATGTCCGCTGCGGCGAGCCCCGCGTTGCCGAGGGCCTGCCGGATCGCCCGGACCTCGCCCTCAAGCGAGGGGTTGGGGCCGCGGTTGCCGTCGAGCTGCACCGACCAACCCGCCAGTCGCGCGTAGGGGGCGTGCTCGCGCGGTGGGCGCGCGCCGCGGCGTTCGACGACGAGTGCCGCGCATGCCTCGCCGAACACGAAGCCGTTGTGTGCCGTGTCGAAGGGGCGGCAGGCCGCTTCGGGGGCGTCGGCGCAGTCCATGGGTGCCATGGCACCCATGGACTGCAGTCCCAGGAGTTCCCAGTACGACAGGTCCGCCAGGGCGCCGAGGGCGATGCAGACGTCGACCCGGCCGGACGCGACGGCCTCGGCCGCCTCGATGATGGCGAGCTGGCCGGAGGCCGAGGCGCCGCCGACTGTGTGGGCCAGGCCGCGGATGCCGAAGACTGCCGTGGCCAGGGCACACAGGTCGGTGTCCAGGTAGGACATGCCGTAGCCGGGCCTGAGGAAGCGTGGCTTGGCGCGGTGCCTGTCGTGGGCCTGCACCAGTTCGCGCTGCTGCACGTTGCTGCCGCCGACGATGAGGCCGACGCGGGAGGCGTCGGCCTCGTCGAGACCGGCCTCCGTCCAGGCTTCCTCCAGGGTGGCCAGGGCCACCTGGGCCGTGAGGGACGCGGTGCGCAGATCGCGGGCGGCCACCCGGGCGGGCGGGGCGAGCGAAGGGATCTCCGCGCCCACGAACCGGCTGTCGAGCTGCCGGCCGGGGCGCCGCAGCACGGCGAAGCGGTGGTCCCCGGCGAACAGCGCTCGCGTGAACTGCTCCTTGCCCTGCCCGACGGCCGTGGTGACGCCCAGCCCGGTCACCACGATCTCGGCGACGTCACGCACGCTTCTGGGCCCTCACGGAGGTCTTCTCGCTCAGGTGCTGCGCGAGTTCGCCCAGGTTCTGCGGGCCGAACGTATCGACCAGGGGTATCTCCAGGTCCAGCCGCTCCAGGACGAGCATGACGATCTCCGCCCGGTCCATCGAGTTCGCGCCGAGCCCCTCCAGCGAGTTGGACTCCGTGAAGGCGTGGCCCTCCAGCTCGGGCAGGACCTCCACGATCGCCTCGGTGATCAGGGGCAGGATCTCTTCGCTTCTCATCTTCACCATCACTTGCCTCATGCCGCCGGGTCGCGGCGGGTTGTCAGTCAGAACTTTGTGTCCCGCGCCACGGCGCGGAGTGCGGCCAGGTCGGCCCCGGGACTGGTCACGATCTTCAGCAGCAGCCGTTCGTAGAGCGCTGCCATCGTCCGCGCGGTCCTCCTGGCGAACAGGTCGGTGCTGTACTCCAGGTGGCCGTGCAGCCCGGCGGGCGTCTCGCGCAGCACAAGGTTGAGGTCGAACTTCGCCGGCCCGTCGCCCGAGCGCACGGGCAGCGTGGCGAGGTCCGGGCCGGTACTGTGGCGTGGCGCCGGGGTGGGAGCCGGGATGAGATTGAACATCACCTGGAACAGCGGCGAGCAGGCGGGGTCCGGGTCCGCCGCCAGCGCCTCGGAGAGGGCGGCGAACGGGACGTCCTTGTGCTCGTGGCCCTCGGCGGTGACCCGCTTGGCCTGCTCCAGCACCTCGTCGAAAGTCCGGCCGGGTGCCACGTCCAGGCGCATCACCAGCACGTTGACGAAGTAGCCCACGAGGCGTTCCAGGTCGGGGTGCGGGCGGTTGGTCACCGGGGAGCCGATGGCCAGCTCGCGGTCCTCGGTGTACATGCCGAGGAGCACGCCGAACGCGGACAGCAGGGTCATGTAGAGGGTGACGCCGCGTTCCTGGCTGTGCCGCTGGAGCTGCCCCAGGAGTTCGGCGGGGACCGTCACCTCGACCGTCGATCCCTGGTGGGACTTGACTGGGCCGCGTCGGTAGTCGGTGCGCAGCGACACGCAGGCGGGGAGGCCGGCGAGCTGCCGCCGCCAGTAGGCCGTCTGGCGGTCGAGCTCGGCCGGGCCCACCGCCTCGTGCTGCCAGTGGGCGAAGTCGGCGTACCGCAGCGGCAGTTCGGGCAGTTCCGGCTCGTCGCCGCGGGCCAGGGCGGTGTACGCGGCGTTGAGTTCCGCGAGGAGGATGCCGGTGGACCAGCCGTCGAAGATGCCCCAGGGGCGGGTGACGACGGCCACGTGCTCGTACTCGGAAAGGGCCAGCAGGTGGACGTGCAGCATGCACCGGTCGGCCGGGGAGAACGGCCGCGCCCGTTCCGCGCGCAGCAGCTCGGCGACCGCGGCGTCCCCGTCGACCTGCTCCACGACGACGGCGAACCCACTGTCATCGTTGACCCGCTGTATGTAGGTGTCGCTGTGGGCGTGGTAGCTGGTGCGCAGCACCGCGTGCCGTTCGACGAGCAGTTCGAAGGCGCGCGCGTACGCCCGGCGGTCCAGCCTGCCGACGATGCGGTAGGCCATCTGCACGTTGTCGTAGGCGGAGCCCAGGTTGTCGTGCCGGTTGAGGAACCACAGCTCTCGCTGCTGCAGCGACAGCGGCGCCTCGGGGCCGGTTCCGCTGCGCGGCAGCGGCGCCAGGGCGGGTGTGGCGGGAAGCTGCTCCTGCCAATCCAGGGTCGTGGCCATCTCCGCCACGGTGGCGCCGCCGAGGATCAGTTGCAGCGGCAGGTCGCGGCCGGTCTCCTGCTTGACCCGGACGGTCAGCCGGGTGGCGAGCAGGGAGTGGCCTCCCAGGTCGAAGAAGCCGTCCTGGAGGCCCACCCGGCTTAGGCCGAGGACGTCCGCGACGAGCCGGCACAGTTCGTGCTCGGCTTCGGTGCGCGGTGCGACGTACGACTCCCTGGCCACGTCGGCCTCGTCCGGAGCGGGCAGCGCCTTCTTGTCGACCTTGCCGTTGGGCGTGACCGGGAGTTCCTCCAGGGCCACGAACACGCTCGGCACCATGTAGTCGGGCACCTTGGCCGACAGGTGCTCCTTGAGCACGCGGGCCAGCGCCTGGCTCGTCCGGCCGATCTGCGGCGTGTTGGCCAGATGGGAGCGGCGGTACGAGGCTCGGGCCCGGACGCGCGGCAGCTCGCCCTTGCCGAGGACCAGGTCGAGGCCGTCGGGGCGGTCCTGGGACCAGGTGGCGGCCACGCGGTAGCCGAGGTCATCGGCGTACCGCAGGGTCTCTTCGAGCTCCCGCACCGCCGCGGCGGCCGTCGCGGACAGCCGTACGCCGGCGGGCAGCGGCTCCACCTGGTGTGCGGCGGACCAGCGGGCGAGGCCCTCGGCGACGGCGACGTCGTCCGCGATGCGCGGGTTGGCCAGGCCGACGACGCCGAACCGTTCGGGGGCGCCGTTCTCCAGCAGCGTCCGCAGTGCCGCGGGGGTGTCGGCCTCCAGCCAGGTGGGCGGCTCGGCCGGGGCCGACTCGCCCTTGGTCAGCACCACGTCGTAGCGGTAGCTGAGCATCTCGTTCTCGCCGAGTCCGCGCTTCACCCGGAGGTCGATCGCGCCGATCTCGGGGAAGCGTTCGCCGAGGCCGGCGAAGAAAGTGGGGCTCACCAGGAGTTCGCCGTCCTGTCGGCGGCGGCGCCGCACCTGCTCGGCCAGCGCGGCGGCGGAGAGGCGCACCGGGGTCCGGCTGCGTTCCACCGCGCAGGCGTGGGCGGAGAACAGGTCGAGGTTGCGCACGTCGCCGACGAGAATGTGCCCGCCGTCCTCGACGAGCGGCAGGATCCGGGCGATGGCCTCTTGCAGGTACTGCCGGTTGGGGAAGTACTGCACGACGGAGTTGAGGACGACCGTGTCGAACCGCATGCCGGCCAGTGCTGTCACGGACAAGGCGTCGCCCTGGGCGAGCGTGACGTGAGACCAGCCGCGCCGCCGCACTCCTGCACCCACTCCGGCGAGCGCGGACGCCGAGATGTCCACGGCGTGCACCGCCTCGCAGGCGTCGGCGTAGCGATACAGCAGCAGACCGGTGCCGCAGCCGATCTCCAGCAGCCGCTTGGGGCGTAGCTCCTGGATCAGGCCGACGGTGCCGTCGATCCACTCGCGCATCTCGGGCTCGGGGATGGGCTCGCCGGTGTAGCTGCTATTCCAGCCGACGATGTTCAGCTCGGCCGCGCCGTCGGCGGCTTCGGCGTACTGGTCCTCGAAGAGCCGCTGCCACTGGTCGAGCTGCTCGGCGTTCTGCTCCTCGGCGGCGGTGTCCAGCCATGCGTCCGTCGGGCGCACATAGGCGATCAGCTTGCCGCCGTCGCCGTGGGCCTGGGTGGTGACCACGGCGCTGTGCACCGCGGGGTGGGTGTGCAGCGCGCTCTCGATCTCGCCGAGTTCGATGCGAAAGCCGCGCACCTTCACCTGGTCGTCAACGCGGCCGACGAACTCCAGGGTGCCGTCCGGGAGTCGGCGCACCAGGTCGCCGGTGCGGTACAGCCGCGCGCCGGGAGCGGTGTCGAACGGGTCGGGGACGAACCGTTCGGCGGTCAGCTCCCGATTGTCCAGGTAGCCGCGTGCCACGCCGGCGCCGCCGACGCACAGTTCGCCGACCACTCCGCAGGGCACCAGCCGCATCCGGTCATCGGTGACATGGGCGGTCGACTGCACGATGGGCCTGCCGATCGGGATGACCGCGTCCTCGGCGAGGTCCCGGGGGATCACATGGCAGGTCGAGGCGATGCTGTTCTCGGTGGGGCCGTAGGCGTTGACGACCGTCAGGCCGGGGTGGGCGGCGTACAGCGCGCGCACGTCCTTGGCAGAGAACACCTCGCCGCCCACCCCGAGGTAGGTCAGCGGCAGCCGCCGGTGCCGGGACGCCTCGGTGAACGCGGGCAGGAACGCGGCCGACAGGGCCAGCATCGTGACCCCGGACCGCTCGATGCGGTCGAGGAGCTGGACGACGTCCTTGGAGTCGCCGTCGTGCAGCACCAGCCGGGCGCCGTTCAGCAGCGGGCCGAGCACTTCCTGGGAGCCCACGTCGAAGGAAATCGACGAGTGGTGGAGGACCACCGTGCGCTCGTCGGTCGGGAAGTAATCGCGGTTGCGCACCAGCCGGACCACACCGCGCTGTTCCACCAGGACGCCCTTGGGCCGCCCCGTGGAACCCGAGGTGAAGATCACGTAGGCGAGGTGCTCGGGGGTGGTGCCCACCTCGGCGCGGGACGGGTCGGTCTCGGGCCGGCCGGCGAGCACCTTGGTGCCGTCCCCGGCCGGCTCCCCGGTGTCGAGGTGCACCACCTGGTCGGCGCCGTCGAGCAGCGCGGCGGGCAGGTGGGACTGGCTGAGCACGATACGGGCGCCGGAGTCGCGAAGGATCGTGCGGACGCGCTCCTCCGGGTAGCCCGGGTCGATCGGCACATAGGCGCCGCCCGCCTTGAGGATGCCGAGCAGGCCGGTCACCGTCTCCAGGGACCGCTCCGCGCACAGGCCGACGAGCGTGTCGGGGCCGACGCCCTGCTCGCGCAGGTAGTGCGCCACGCGGTTGGCCCGGGCGTTGGTTTCGGCGTACGTCAGGGTCCGGGAGCCGTGCTCGACGGCGACCGCGTCCGGCCGTAGCCGCACCTGTTCCTCGAACAGGTCGGCCAGGCAGCGGTCGTGCGGGTACGGCCGGTCCGTGTCGTTCCAGTCGGTCAGCAGCCGCGAGCGCTCCGGGGCGGGCAGGATGTCGATGGCCAAGGCCTGGGTGTCCGCCCCGTCGTCGGTGGCGAGGGCCGACACGATGGCGGACACGGCGGCCTCGACGTAGTCGATGAGCGCCTCGACCGAGATCGAGGCGTCGGCCTGGGCGTTGAGGGAGAGTTCAGCGCCGGTGTCGTCGACGGACAGGCCCACCGGGTAGTTGGTGCGGTCAACCGAGCCGAGCCAGCGCACGCCCTGGGCCTGGGCACCGGGCATGCCGGCGTCGTCCTGTCCCGGCTCGAAGTGGCGGAAGTTGAGCATCGAGCTGAAAAGCGGGACGTCGCCATCCAGGCCGCTGCAGCGCTGTGCCAGGATCAGCGAGCTCTGCTCGTGGGCGATCAGCTCCTTCAGTGCGGTGTCGATGTTGGACACCAGCTCCCGGACGCTCTTGCCGGCCAGCCGGACGCGCAGGGGCAGGGTGTTGATGAAGTTGCCCAGCATCCGCTCCACGCCCGGCACGCCCTGCAAACGGCCGGACAGGACCGTGCCGAAGACCACGTCGTCGCGTCCGCTGCACACGGCCACCACGACGGACCAGGCCGCGTGGAACAGCGTGGCGGGGCTGATGCGCAGCCGCTGCGCCTCGGCGCGCAGGTCGCGGGTGAGGCCCGGGGGCAGCGAGCGGCGCAGTTCGCGCACGCCGCGCCCGTCGCCGCGGACGTCGGTCAGGCCGAACGGCGTCGTCGGCTCGGTCACGTCCGCGAGCCGGTCCCGGAAAAACGCCTCCGCCTCGCCCGCGGCCAGCTGGTGCAGCGTGTGAGCGACGAAGTCCCGGTACGGGGCCGGCGGCGCGAGTCGCTCCAGGCGTCCCGACATGTGGGTGACCAGCTCTTCGAGGATCAGCCGCAGCGAGGTGGCGTCCTCGATGAGGTGGTGGGCGCTCAGCAGCAGGAAGCGGCGGGTGGAGTGCGGGTCCTCTGCGATCACCAGGTCCAGCAGTGGCGCGTTGCCGAGCGTCATCCGCCCCGGGCGCTCCAGAAGGGCCCGGGCCTGGGACTCGGCGTCGGCGGCGGGGTCGAGCGTGCGGCGCCGCACGCGCAGGCGAGCCTCGCGGTGGACCACCTGGACGGGTTCGGGCAGGCCGGCGGTGAGCACGGCGGTGCGCATCACGTCGTGGCGGTCGATCAGCGACTGCAGGGCGGCGACGAACCGGTCGCTCGTCTCCTCGTCCTCGGCGGCGAGCAGGATCGGGATGACGTAGGGATCGTTGTCCGGATCGATCAGGTGGTGGAAGAGGATGCCCTCCTGCGACGGGACGAGCGGGTAGATGTCCCGCACGTTCGGGGCGCCGCCCGGCACCGTCGCCACGACCGCGTCGATCTGCTCCTGAGTGAGGTCGACGAGGGGCAGCATGTCCGGGGTGATGCGCGCGCACCGCTCCGGTATGCGGTTCGGCGGGACGGTGAAGGCGGTACCGGTCCCCGCCGCGTCGATCTCCTGTGCCAGGCGGGCCAGTGTGGGGGCGTTGAACACCGAGCGCACGGTGACGTCGAGGCCGCGTGCCTTGAGGCGGGCGATCAGGACGGTGATCAGCAGCGAGTGGCCGCCGAGCGCGAAGAAGTTCTCCTGGGCGCCGATGCGCACCTGGTCGAAGCCGAGCAGCTCGGCCCAGATCTCTGCAAGCACCTGCTCCGTGCCGGGGCGCGGGGCGACGTAGGCGTGCTGGGCGTAGGCGTCGATGCCGGGGGCGGGCAGGGCCTTGCGGTCGAGCTTGCCGTTGGACGTGACCGGGAGGGTCTCCAGGGTGACGAAGGCGCTGGGCACCATGTACTGCGGCAGGGTGCGTTCCAGGTGGGCGGCGAGTTCGTCACGGCCGGCGGCGGCCGCGCCGTCGGCGACGACATAGGCGACCAGTTGCTGGTTGCCCGGCTGGTCCTCCCGGACGACGACGGCACAGGAGCGCGCCGCGGGGTGCTGCGCCAGCCGGTGTTCGATCTCGCCGAGTTCGATGCGGAACCCGCGGAGTTTGACCTGGTCGTCGACGCGCCCGAGGAACTCCAGGCTGCCGTCGGCGAGCCTGCGCACCAGGTCTCCGGTCTGGTACATGCGGGCGTCCGGCTCGTCACCGAACGGGTTCGGCACGAACCGCTCGCGGGTGAGGTCGGGATTGTTGAGGTAGCCGCGGGCCAGGCCATCGCCGGCGATGTACAGCTGGCCGACGCATCCGATGCCCTGCGGCTCCAGGGCCTCGTTGAGGACGTGGAGCTGGATGTTCTGGATCGGCCGGCCGATGGGGACGGTGTGCAGCGGCCGATCGTCGGGGCAGGTCCAGTGGCTGACGTCGATGGCCGCTTCCGTCGGCCCGTACAGGTTGTGCAGCGGTGCCGTGTGGCGGGCGTAGTGGCGGGCGCACAGGTCGGCGGGCAGGGCCTCGCCGCTGCAGAAGACCTGGCGGACGGAGGTGCAGTCGGCCCAGCCCGCCTCGTCGACGACCGAGCGGAGCATGGACGGCACGAAGTGCAGCGTCGTCACGCCGGTCCGCCGGATGAGCGAGACCAGGTGGTCGGGGTCCTTGTGGCCCTCCGGCTCGGCGACGACCAGACGGGCGCCGGCAATGAGCGGCCAGAAGAACTCCCAAACGGAGACGTCGAAGGTGAACGGCGTCTTCTGGAGCACCACGTCGTCGGGCCCGAGCCGGTACTCGTTCTGCATCCACTCGATGCGGTTGACCACCGCCCGATGCTCGACCATGACGCCCTTGGGGCGGCCGGTGGAGCCCGAGGTGTAGATGACGTACGCCAGGTGGCGGGGGCCGGCCGCGACGGGCTCGGCGACGGGCACCTCGCCGTCGGCGCCGGGTATCCGGCCGTCGGTGTCGAGGGGGAGCAAATGGCGGACGCCGGCCGGGGACTGGGCGGCCAGGTGCGGCTGGGTCAGGACGACCTCGACGCCGGAGCTCTCGACGACGTACGCGGTGCGTTCGGCCGGGTGAGTCGGCTCCAGCGGCAGATAGGCGCCTCCGGCCTTGAGGATGCCGAGGATCGCGGCGACCATCTCGGCGGAGCGCTCCATGTACAGGCCGACGACGGTGTCCGGGCCGACGCCGTGGCGGCGCAGGGCGTGGGCGACGCGGTCGGCCCGCGTGTCCAGTTCGCGGTAGCTCCACTCGCGGTCGCCGAAGACCACGGCGGTGCGCTTGGGGTGGCGCGCCACCGCCTGCTCGACCAGCTCGTGCAGGCAGCGGTCGTTCGAGTAGGGACGCCGGGTGTCGTTCCAGGCGACGAGCACCTGGTGCCGCTCGGCCTCGTCGAACATGCCGAGCCGGGAGATCCGCTCCCCCGGGTCGTCGGCGACCGCGGCGAGCAGCCGGGTGTAGTGGCCGACGAAGCGCTGGATCGTGGCGCGCTCGAACAGGCTGATGTTGTACTCGACGGCGCCGACCAGGCCGTCCGGTGTCTCGCGCAGGTCGAGGGTGGCGTCGAACTTGGTGATGTCGAAGTCGAACTCGACCAGCGACACCTCGAGTTCGCCGAGCCGGACGTCCCGCTCGGTCTGCCGCTCCTGGAGCACGAACATCGTCTGAAAGACCGGCGAGTGGCTGAGGCTGCGTTCCAGGCGCAGTGCGTCGACCACGGCCTCGAAGGGCACGTCCTGGTGGTCGTAGGCCTGCAGCGCGGTCTCCTTGACCCGGGCGAGCAGCTCGGCGAACGTCGGATCGCCCGCCAGGTCGGTGCGCATGACGAGGGTGTTGGCGAAGAACCCGATGAGTCCCTCGGCCTCCAGGCGCTTGCGGCCCGAGACGGGGGTGCCGACGGTGATGTCGGTCTGGCCGCTGTAGCGGTGCAGCACGATCAGGTAGACGGCGAGCAGCGTCATGTACAGGGTGACGTCGTGCCGCTCGCTGAGTTCCTGGAGCCGCCGTAGCAGGTCCGGCGGGCAGCTGAACCGCTCGTGGGCGCCCTGGTAGGTCTTCGTCTCCGGGCGCGGCCGGTCGGCCGGGAGGGTCAGGCGGGCGTCGACGCCGTCCAGGCGCTGCTTCCAGTAGCCGACCTGGCGTTCCTGCACCTCGTCGACGAGCCACTGGCGCTGCCACTCGGCGTAGTCCGCGTACTGGACGGGCAGCGGCTCCAGCGGGGACGGCCGGCCGGCGGAGTACGCCTCGTACAGGGCGACCAGGTCGCGGAAGAAGACGCCGAGCGACCAGCCGTCGGAGACGCTGTGGTGCATGGTGACCATCAGGACGTGCTCCTGCTCCGCCTGGCGCAGCAGCCTCGTCCTGATCAGGCAGTCGCGCTCCAGGTCGAAGGGGGCCACCGCCTCCCGCTCGCAGATGGACCGCAGGTGCGCGGGGTCAGCCGCCTTCTCGTAGGGAACGGAGAATTCGGCGCCGTCACCGATGTGCTGGTAGGGCACGCCGTCGCGGTCGACGAACCGGGTGCGCAGCACCTCGTGCCGCCGGACGATCTCCTCCAGGGCGCGTTGCAGCGCCGGACGGTCGAGCGGGCCGAGCAGCCGCAGCGCCATCGGGATGTTGTAGTACGCGCTGGTTCCGTCCAGCTGGGCGAGGAACCACAGGCGCTGCTGGGCGTAGGACAGCCGCACGGGCTCGTCCGCGGAGCGGGCGGCGGGCGGGATGGTGTCGAGCGCGGAGAGGTCGACGCCCTGCTGCTCGAGCAGCGCCCGCAGGGCGCGCTGCCGCTTGGCGGGCAGCGACCTGATCTTCCGGATCAGGTCCTGCGCGCTGTCTTCGTTCACGGTGGTCATCGTGGGCCCGGGCTCCTAGTTCTGGCTTTCCAGAGCGTCCAGCTCTTCGTCGCTCATACTCTCGATCAGTCCCAGGCTCTCCCGGATCCGATCCACATCGAACGGGTCCGCGCCCGCCCATACCGGAGCACATCGCTCCAGCTCAGCGGCCATGCCGGCGAGCGTCGGGCGTTCGAAGACGGCCTGGATGGGCAGCTCCGCGCCGGTCTGCTGCTTGAGCCGGTTGACCAGTCGGGTCACCAGGAGCGAATTGCCGCCCAGGGAGAAGAAGTTGCTGTCCACCGACAGCCGGGAGGCGTCCGTGCGCAGCAGTTCGGCCCAGACCTCGGCGACGGTCCGCTCCGCGTCGGTGCGGGGGGCGACCAGGCGCTCGCGGTGCTGCTGCCTGCTCTCGTGGGCGGGCAGGGCGCGGCGGTCGAGTTTGCCGTTCGGGGTCAGCGGCAGTGCGTCCAGCAGGACGTGCGCGGCGGGCAGCATGTACTCGGGCAGGGCGTCGCGCAGGGCGGCCTGGACGTCGGCCAGCAGCGCGGCCTGTCCGGACCAGCGGGGTTCGGCCGGGGCGGCCGGTTCCGCGGGGCGCTCGTCGTCCTCGCGTACGGCGTAGACGTTGTAGAGCGGGGTGTTCCGCAGGAGCCGGTTGTCCTGCTCGCTCACCACGGTGAAGCCGAGGGCCCTGAGCAGGGTCTCCACCTTCTCCAACTGGCCGTCGACGTCGTGGAGTTCTACGACGAGCTGGCGGATCCTGGGCCAGTCGCGCCAGTGGATGCCCTTGAGCACCTCGTACTCGGCGTTCTCGACGTCGATCTTCAGCAGGTCGACGCGGTCGATGCCCTGCTCGGCGATGACCTCCGAGAGCGTCCGCAGCCGGCAGGTGAACTGCTCGCTGTCGAGGCGGGCGTCGACGACCTCGTCGACCAGTTCGTCGCCGGCGACGGCACCGTCCTGCGTCAGCTCCTCCTGGTTGCGCAGGTAGGACCGGACCATCTCGTGCGCCTGCTCGGCGGTGGTGCGGCTGCTGGAGATGACGGTGTTGTGCCGGTAGAAGGTGAAGGTCTCCTCCTTGGCCTCGGCGGCGAGACCGCAGTCGAACACCGTGGCGTCGAGCCCGTGCAGGGCGACGTTGCGCCGCAGCGAGTCGAACACCGGCGGGATCGGCTCGAAGGCGTAGATCCGGGCACCGGGGCAGCGCAGGCCCGCGAACAGCGTGAACAGGCCGATGTTGGCGCCCACGTCGACGATGCAGTCGCCGTCGCGCAGGGTGATGCCGTTCCTGAGGTACTCGAGGTTGGTGAAGATCTCCTCGTAGACGAAGTCGGTCTCGCTGCGGTTCTGCTGGAAGACCGTCACGCCGTTGGGCAGTTCGTACGTCCGCTCCAGTGCCTCCGGCTCATCGCGGGCGATCCGGACCAGCTCGCGGACCGCGTGGGCGTGCCGCGCCGAGGGCACCAGGTAGGACACGAGCCGCTTGTCGTGCTCACCGTAGTCCCGGACGACTACGCGGGCGTCGTCGATGCCCGGGTGCGCGCCGAGCCTGGCCTCGATCTCGCCCGGTTCGATGCGGAAGCCGCGCACCTTGACCTGGTCGTCGTTGCGTCCCAGGTATTCTAGGGTGCCGTCGGGCTGGATGCGGGCCAGGTCGCCGGTGCGGTACATGCGGGCGCCGGGTTCCGGGCTGAACGGGTCGTCGAGGAAGCGCTCGGCGGTCAGTTCGGGGCGGTTGAGGTAGCCGCGCGCCACTCCCGCGCCGCCGACGTACAGCTCGCCGATGGCACCGATCGGCGCCGGTCGGCCGTGCCGATCGAGGACGTAGGTACGCAGGTCCGGAATGGGCTCGCCGATGGGGCTCACGGTGCTGTCGGCGTCGGCCTCGGTCAGCGGCCGGTGGGTGACGTGCACGGTGGTCTCGGTGATGCCGTACATGTTGACCAGGTCGGTGCGGCGGTTGACGGCGCGCCGCATCCAGGGCCGCAGCGAGGTGACGTCCAGCGCCTCGCCGCCGAAGACGACCGTGCGCAGCCGGTGCGGCGCCGGGTCCTCGCCCTGGGCGGCGATCAGCTGGCGGAACGCGCTGGGCGTCTGGTTGAGCACGGTGACGCCGGACTCGCACAGCAGCCGGTAGAAGTCCTTCGGGCTGCGCGTCGTCGCCTGCGGCACGATCACCAGGCGGCCGCCGTGCAGCAGCGCGCCCCAGATCTCCCAGACGGAGAAGTCGAACGCGAAGGAGTGGAACAGCGTCCACACGTCGTCGCCGTCGAAGTGGAACCACGGCTCGGTCGCGGTGAACAGCCGCGTGACGTTGCGGTGTTCGACCATCACGCCCTTGGGTGTGCCGGTGGAGCCCGAGGTGTAGATGACGTATGCCAGGTGTGCGGGGGCGACGCCCACGGTGCCGGACGGCAGGCCGGTGTCAGGAAGCCCGCGCCAGAGGTCCTCGTCGGCCCGTACGTCGATCACGGGGATGCCGGGGGCTTCGAGCCCGTCGGGGAGCGGGCCGTCGACGAGCAGGGCTATCGGTGCACTGTCCGCCAGCAGGTACCGCAGCCGGTCCACCGGGGAGGCGGGGTCCAGCGGCACGTACGCGCCGCCGGCCTTCAGCACCGCCAGCAGGGCCACGACGATCTGCTCGCTGCGCGGCAGGCAGAGGGCGACGAGGACGTCGGGGCCGACGCCCAGCTCGCGCAGATGGCGGGCGAGCCTGTTGGCCCGCGCGTTCAGCTCCCGGTAGCTGAGGGTGGTGCCGTCGTGGGAGAGCGCGACGGCCTCGGGTGTGGCGGCCGCGGTCTCCTGGAACCACTCGTGCAGGCAGCGGTCGACCGCGGCCGCGCGCGGCAGCCGGTCGCCGTCGTCGAGCAGTCGGCGGCGCAGCGCCTCGGGGAGGACGGGGACCTCCAGCGCGGAGCACGGCTGTTCGTCGGCCAGCGCGTCCATGACGCCCGCCATGGCGGTCTCCAGGTAGGTGATGACCAGGTCGGCGTCCTGAGCGCGGTCGATCTGGGCGTCGATCGAGAAGGAGTGGCCCAGGTCGTCGACCGACATGGCGACGGGGTAGTTGCTGCGCTCGATCACCCCGGCCGGCGAGGTGACGCCCACGCGCTCCAGCTCGGCCTCGTCGATACGGTCCGTGGACTCCAGATGCCGGAAGTTGAAGATCGCGTTGAACAGCGGGGTGTCGCGCGGGACTCCGCTGTGCCGGTGGATGGCGGCCAGCGGGGTCTGCTCGTGGCGTACCAGTTCGCGCAGCGCCCGGTCGGTCTCGTCGACCAGGTCGCGGACGTCCCGCCCGGTCAAGTCGATGCGCACGGGCAGCGTGTTGATGAAGTTGCCCAGCATCCGCTCGATGCCCCGCGGGCCCTGGAGCCGGCCGGACATCACAGTGCCGAAGACGACGTCGTCCCGTCCGGCGCAGGCCGCCACGACCAGGGCCCAGCCCGCGTGGAACAGCGTGGCCGGACTGACTCTCAGCTCCTTGGCGCGGGCCCGGACGCGCCGGCCCAGCTCCGGGTCGAGCGGCCTGCGCAGGTCGAGGACCCGGCGGCCGTCGCCGTGCACGTCCTGGAGTCCGAACAGGACGGTGGGCTCGGTGACGTCGCTCAGCCGGGCCCCGAAGTACGCCTCGGTGTCGAGCGTGCGGGCCCGGTGCGCGGTGTGGGCGATGAAGTCGCGGTACGGCACCGGCTCGGGCAATTCGGCCTGCCGGCCGGTGAGGTGGGCGACCAGTTCCCTGAACAGGAAGCCCAGCGAGGTGGCGTCGTCTATGAGGTGGTGCAGGTTGAGGACGGCGTGCCACTGACCGCTGTCCGGGTCCTGGATCGCGCGCAGCCGGATCAGCGGCGCCCGGTCCAGGCGCATCGCCTGGCCCTGGGCGAGGATCTCCTGGATTTCGTCCTGGACGGCGACGCCCGGGGTCGACTTCAGCTCGTTGATGCTGAGTTCGGCGTGGCGGACGACGACCTGGACGGGCTGCGACAGTCCCTTGGTCAGCACCGCGGTGCGCAGTACGTCGTGCCGGTCGACGACCGCCTGGAGGGCGCCCGCGAACCGGTCCAGGTGGTCCCGGCTCGCGAAGGAGAAGACGCCGGAGAGCACATAGGGGTCGCGGCCGCCCTCCTTGAGGTGGTGGAAGAGCATGCCTTCCTGGAGCGCCGCCAGCGGGTAGACGTCCTGGAGGTTGGCGGCGCCGCCGGGCACGGCGGCCACCACGGTGGCCAGCTCGTCCTCGGTCAGCTCCACCAGCGGCAGCATGTCGGGGGTGACCCGGGTGCAGCCTTCGGGGATGCCGCCCTCGGGGACGGTGAACGCCTCGCCCTCGGGGGCCTGTTCGATGACGGAGGCCAGCTCGGCGAGCGAGGCGGCGGCAAAGACCGCGGAGAGATCGCAGTGCAGGCCGGCGGCCCGCAGCCGTGCGGTGAGCTTGGGGATGAGCAGTGAATGGCCGCCCAGCGCGAAGAGGTTGTCTCGGACGCTGATGCGGTCGGCGTCGAAGCCGAGCAGGTCGGCGCAGGCGGCGAGCAGGGTCCGCTCGGTGGCGGTGCGCGGGGCGACGTACTCACGGACGGCGTACGCGGTGGTGTCCGGGGCGGGCAGCGCCTTGCGGTCGAGCTTGCCGTTGGGGCTGAAGGGAAGTGCGTCGAGCCGGACGAGGGCGCTGGGGACCATGTGCTCCGGCAGTGCCTGCCGGAGGTGGCCGACCAGTTCGTCGTGCAGCTCCGGGGTGAGTGTCCCGTCGTCGGGGCCGAGGACGACGTACCCGACGAGCACGTCCTCGCGAGCCACGACGGCGCAGGCGCGCACGCGCGGATCCTGGCCGAGCCGAGCCTCGATCTCGCCGAGTTCGATGCGGAAGCCGCGCAGCTTCACCTGGTTGTCGATGCGGCCGAGGAACTCCAGGACGCCGTCGGGGCGGCGGCGCACCAGGTCGCCGGTGCGGTACATGCGGGCGCCGGGTTCGTCGTCGAACGGGTTCGGCACGAAGCGTTCCCGGGTGAGGTCCGGGTTGTTGAGGTAGCCGCGGGCCAGGCCGACGCCGGCGATGTGCAGTTCGCCCGGGCAGCCCACGCCAGCCAGGCCGCCGGCGTCGTCGAGGACGTGGAGCTGGATGTTCTGGATCGGGCGGCCAACGGGGACGGTGCCGGATGTCTGGTCGGGCGGGCACGTCCAGTGGCTCACGTCGATGGCCGCTTCCGTCGGCCCGTACAGGTTGTGCAGCGGGGCGCGGTGCACGGCGTAGTGGCGCGGGGGCAGTTCCGGCGGCAGGGCCTCGCCGCTGCAGAAGACCTGGCGGACGGAGGTGCAGTCCGCCCAGCCGTCGTGCTCGACGATCAGCCGCAGCATGGATGGCACGAAGTGCAGCGTCGTCACCCCGGTCCGCCGGATGAGCGAGACCAGGTGGTCGGGGTCCTTGTGGCCCTCCGGCTCGGCGACGACCAGACGGGCGCCGCTGATCAGCGGCCAGACGAACTCCCAGACGGAGACGTCGAAGCTGAACGGCGTCTTCTGGAGCACCACGTCGTCGGGGCCGAGCCGGTACGCGTTCTGCATCCACTCGATGCGGTTGACCACCGCCCGGTGCTCGACCATGACGCCCTTGGGGCGGCCGGTGGAACCGGAGGTGTAGATGACGTAGGCGAGGTCGCCGGGGCCGGCCGCGGCGGGCTCGGCGACGGGCGGCAGCTCTGCTTCGGCGAGCAGACGGCCGTCGGTGTCGAGGTGGAGGATCTCGGATGCCTCGATGCCGACGTGGGGCTGACTCAGCACCAGTCGGGCGCCCGAGTCCGCCAGCATGTAGGCGAGGCGGGCCGCCGGGTAGCCCGGTTCGAGGGGCAGATAGGCGCCGCCGGCCTTCATGACCGCCCACAGGGCGATCACCATCTCCAGTGACCGCTCCATGCAGACGCCGACCACAGTGTCGGGGGTGACGCCGCGCCGACGCAGCTGGTCGGCGAGCTCGTCGGTGCGGGCGCCGAACTCGGCGTACGTCATGGTCCGGTCGCCGAACACCAGGGCGGTGCGGTCGGCGTGGCGCCGCACGGCGGCGGCCAGCAGGTCGGGCAGGCTCCGGTCGGCGGAGTACGGGGTCCGGGTGTCGTTCCACTCGACGAGCAGCCGCCGGCGCTCCTGGTCGGACAGGTGCGAGGCGTCGGCGAGCGCGCGCTCGGGTGCGGCCAGCAGCGCCTCGAGCAGCTGCGTGTAGTGGCGCAGGAACCGCTCGACGTCGGGTGCGGCGAAGCGGTGGGCGTCGTACTTCAGGTGCAGGGCGTAGTCGTCGGCGTTCTCGAAGACCTCGAGTTGGAGCTTGAACTCGCCTTCCTGGGAGATCTCCTCGAACCGCATGGCGCGGGCCAGGCCGAGGTCCAGGACCTCGTCGGCCACATGCATCATGCGCTTGTTCTGGAAGACGTAGGAGACCTGGAAGACCGGTGAGGTGGCGGGGTCGGTCTGCAGGTTCAGGTCCCGCACCATGCACGGGAACGGGTAGGCGGCGTGGTCGAGTCCGTCGGCGAGGACGAGGGACAGTTCGCGCAGGTGGTCGGTGAGGGGCAGGTCCTCGCGCGGGCCGAACCGCACCGGCACCATGTTGACGAAGTACCCGACCGAGTCGGCGAAGGCGAGGTCCGGGCGGCCCATCGAGGGCACGCCGACGACGAGGTCGCGCTCACCGCTGTAGCGGCGCAGCAGCAGCTGGTACACGCCGAGGAAGAACACCGCGGGCCGTACGCCGTTGGACGCGCACCACTGCCGCACGCGGGCGCTCGTGGTGCGGGGCAGGGTCAGGCGGATGGTCTCACCGGCGGGTGCGGTGCTCGGGGCCGGGCCGCGTTCGATGCCGAGGCGCAGGGTGGGCAGCGGGCCCTGAAGCGTCTTGGTCCAGAAGGCGCGGTGCCGCTCGCCCTCGGGGCCGGCGAGGAAGTCCTCCTCCCAGCGCACGAACGCGTCGTGGTTGTCCCGTGCGGGGCACGTCCAGCGGGTGCCGCTGCGCACGGCCTCGTAGGCGGAGATCAGGTCGCGCAGGAAGAGCGGCGTGGAGGCGCCGTCGAACACCAGGTGGTGGAAGACAAGCAGTACGACGGTGTCCGCGCCGTCGACCTCGAACACGTGCGCCCGCGCGAGCGGGTCCTCGGCCAGGTCGAACGGCGCCTTGGCCTGCCGGCGCGCCTCGGCGAGGAGTTCCTCGGCGGACCGGCCGGAGAGCCGCTCGTGCCGGAAGCCGGCCGGGCGGTCGGGCCGCGCCACCAGGTAGGGAGTGCCGTCCTCAGTCACGACCGCGCTGCACAGCAGGCTGTGGCGCGCGACGGCCAGCTCGAAGGCCTGGCGGAAGCGTGCGACGTCGAGCGGTGCGAGCAGGCGGAAGCAGACCGGGACGTTGTACACGCCGGAGTCCGGCTGCAGCCCGTGGAGGAGCCACAGACCCTTCTGCCCCTCGGACAGCAGGCGCCGCTCGGGCTCGGCCGTCGGCCGCTCGTAGAAGGCGAGCACGTCGTCCGCGGAGAAGACGCCTGCCTTGAAGCCTGCGAGTATCTGGTCCTCGTTCACGCGCGCGGTGCTTCCTTCATGAGTGCCTTGAGATCTTCGAGGGTGACGTGCCCCTCCCGGAATTGCTCCAGCGCCCTGGCCCTGGCGGCCCTCAGGCCATCGCCCTCGTCCGGGACGTCCGGACGCGAGGGGCCGGCCGCCGGTTCCCTCGTCTCGGGTGCGGATCCGGCCGAGTGCTTGGCCGCGAGCCTGGCGGCGAGGCGTTCGAGGGTGCCGCACTCCAGGATTTCGCGCGTTGACAGGTCCAGGCCGAGGTCGGCCCGGAGCCTGCGCTGGAGCCTCGACCACAGGATCGAGTCCACGCCGAAACCGTGCAGGTCCTTGTCCACCGGCAGTTCGGCGGCGTCGAGTCCGAGCGCTTCGGCGAAGAAACCGGCGAGGTCGCCGGTGAGGTCGCCGCCGGGGGCCTGCGTATCGGGCTGGTCCGAGGGTGCCGGGGCGGTCGGAGCGGCCTGATCGGCCGGGGCGGCCGGTGCCGCCGGGTCCTGCGGGAACCAGGTGCGGCCGATCCAGTACCGGTCGCGCAGGAAGGCGGAGCCCGGCAGCGGTACGAGCCGCCGGCTGCGCCCCTGGTGCAGTGCTCTCCACGGCACCTGGACCCCGGCGACCCACAGTCCGGCGAGCCGGTCGAGGTCGCCGTCCTGGAGCAGGGCCGTGAGGAAGGCTTCGCCGCGGACCCCGGACAGGACGGCCGGCAGCGGGTGGGCGCCGCTCTCGGCGTTGCCGTGGTAGACCGGCGTGGTGCAGGGCCGGCCGGGCTCGCCGACGTCCAGGAAGTGCGCGAGGGCGTCCCGCAGTTCGGCCCGAGAGCCGACCACGGCGGCGAACCGCTCGGGCAGGGCCTCACGGCCGGTCTGGAGGGCGTAGGCGAGGTCCGCCAGGTCCGTCGAGTCGTCGCGGTCCAGGAAGTCGAGCAGATGCCGGGCCGTGGCGCGCAGCCGCTCGGGCCCCTGGGCGGACAGCGGGATCAGCTGGGCCGCGGCGGGTTCGGCCGCCGGCTGCGGTGCCCGGGGCTCCGGGGCGGCCTCGATCACCAGGCTCACGTGACTGCCGCCCGCGCCCACGGAGTTGACGAGCGCGCGGCGGGGTGCCGGGCGGCCGGAGTCCGTGCCGTGCGGTCGGCGCGGATGCCATGCCGTCAGGCGCTCGCAGAGCTCCAGCGGGGTGTCGTCCCAGCGCAGGTTCGGGTTGGGCGCGCCGGCCGCCGCGAGCGGGGTCAGCTCGCCGTGCCGCAGCTGGAGGACGACCTTGGTGAGCTGGGCGATGCCGGAGGCGGCCTCGGGGTGGCCGAGGTTCGACTTCACCGAGCCGAGCACGACCGGTTCGGACACGCCGCCGAACACCTCGCGCAGGGCGCTGACCTCCACGGCGTCGCCGAGTGCGGACCCGTTGGCCGCCACCTCGACGTAGCCGATGGACTCCGGTGCCGCGCCCGCGCGCTCCAGGGCGCGACGCATCACGGCGACCTGGGTGCGGTGGCTGGGCGCCATGAAGCCGGCCCCGCGGCCTGCGTGCACGGAGGCGCTGCCCTTGATGACGGCGTGGACCGTGTCCCCGTCGCGCAGTGCCGCCGCCAGCGGCTTGAGCAGCACGGCGCCGACCGCCTCGGCGGGCAGATAGCCGTCGCCGTCGCGCAGGCTCCGGCTGCCCGGGTGGCTGCCGAGCATCTGGGCCTGGGACAAGGCGATGTACTTGTCCGGGTGAACCGTGAGGTTGACGCCGCCGACGATGGCGAGTTCGGCCTCGCCGCGCAGCAGGTCCGCGCAGGCGAGGTGGACGGCCTGGGCCGACGAGGAGCACATGCTGTCGACAGCGAGGCTTGGGCCCTCCAGGCCGAAGAAGTACGACACCCGGTTGGCGATCATGTTGTACGAGGTGGCCGAGGTCAGCGCCGCGCGGGCGGCGTCCGACTCCTCAGCCCGGTACATCTGGTACATCGAGCCGACGTAGACCCCGACCCGGCGCCGGTAGCGCCGCTCGATGGTCTCCTGCGTGACGCCGCTCTGTTCGAGCAGCTCCCACGCCGTCTCCAGGAATAGCCGCTGCTGCGGGTCCATCGTCTCGGCCTCGCGGGGCGAGATGCCGAAGAACAGCGGGTCGAACCGGTCGATCCCGTCGAGGAATCCGCCCCAGCGGCAGTAGCTGGTGCCCACCGCGTCCCGGTCGGCGTCGAACAGCGCGTCGTGGTCCCAGCGGTCGCCGGGCACCTCGGTGACGCAGTCCTTGCCGGAGCGGAGGTTGACCCAGAAGGCGTCGAGGTCCTCGGCCTGCGGGTAGCGGCCGGCGACGCCGATGATCGCGATGTCCTGGCCGGTTTCGGCGACAGGAGACGGGCTCGGGTCGACCGCGGTGTCCGCCACCGTGGCGGGCGCGGTCCGCGGTGCCTGCGGCCGGGGCGCGGGCGTCTCCCCGAACAGGTCCCGCAGCGCGTCCACGTGCCCGGCGACGAAGTGGCCGGCCAGTTCACGCACGGTCTGCAGCTCGAAGAAGAGCGTCTTGGACAGCGGGCCGAACGACTTCTCGAAGCCGGCGATCAGGTCGGTCGCCACGACCGAGTCCATGCCGTACCGCTCCAGCGGTGTGTCGGCGTCGAGACGGTCGGGGCCGAGCTTGAGGGCCGTGGCGATCCGCTGCCGGAGGTAGCGCACCGTCCGCTCCTCCAGACCGGCGGACCCGGCATCCGCCGCGGTCGGCTCGGCGGCCTGCGGCCGCGGGCGCGCGGTGTCCTCACGCTCCGTCAGCCTGGGCAGCAGGGCGCTGCGCCGACCCGAGACGACCACGAGCCGCCCCTCGTCGAGGCCGTTGTCCTGCGCGGCGATGCCGACCCGCAGGGCGTGCAGCGCGCTGTCGGTGTCGAGCGGTGCGAGGTCCATCCGCCGGAGCTGCTCCTTGGTCACGTCGTTCACCTGCATGCCACCGTCCTCCCAGAGTGGCCAGTTGACGGAGAGGGTCGTACCGCTGCGCAGGCCGCGGCCGGCGAGACGGTTGCGACGGGCCGCGAACGCGTCCATGAAGGCGTTGCCCGCCGCGTAGTCGGCCTGGCCCGGGTTGCCGAAGGCGGCGCTGGTGGAGGAGAAGCATAGGAACAGCTCCAGCGGCTGGTCCTTGCTCGCCTCGTCCAGGTTCACCAGCCCGCGCACCTTGGGCGCGAGCACCCGCTCGGCGTCCTGCGGTGCCTTGCCGGCGAGGAGGCCGTCGCTGATCACGCCGGCGCTGTGCAGGATGCCGGTCAGCGGCCCGTGGACGTCCGTGACGCGGGCGATCAGCTCCTGGACCGCATGCGGGACGGTCACGTCCACCCGCTGGTGGTCCACCCGCAGCCCGGCCGCCCGCAGCTCGTCCAGCGCGCGCCGCCGGTCCGCGTCGAGCGGGGAGCGGCCGGTGAGGACCACGGTGGCGTGGTCGACCGACGAGGCGATCTCCCGTGCCGAGACGAGGCCCAGGGCTCCGGTGCCACCGGTGATCAGGTAGACGCCGCCGGTGCGCCAGGGGGCGGCGGCCGGGCGGGCGGGCGTCACCTCCGTGAGCCGCCTGACCTCGCGTCGGCCGTCCCGGTACCGGATCTCCGGTTCAGTGGGGTGGGCCGCCTCGGCGCGCAGGCGCGCGACGACCAGGTCCGGCGTGGCCCCGTCGAGGCAGTCGACGTACTGCGTGTGCAGGCGCGGGTTCTCCAGCCGTGCCGTCTTCAGCAGGCCGGTCAGGCCGGCGAAGCACGCCTGGCGGTCGGCGTCGCCGGGCTCGCCGACGACCACGACCTGGAGCAGCGCCTCGCAGCGCAGGCCGTGTTCGAGCATGCCGCGCAGCAGGCCGAGCAGGTGGCGGCTCACGCCGACGTACTGCTCGTCCAGCGCTCCGGTGCCGAGGTCCACGAGGTCGTACGAGACCATCTCGGGCAGCGCCCGCGCCAGCGCGTCCCGCGCGGCGGCGTCGAGCCGTCCGACCAGGACGACGTGGTGCTCGGTGAAACCGGCGTGGCGGGGTGCGCCGCTCTCCTCGGCGGCGTCCCACACAGGGCGCAGGAGCAGCAGGTCGGCAGGCGGCTGCGCAGCGACGGCTGCGCCGTCGGTGTCCAGCCAGTACCGCTCACGGGCGAACGGATACCCTGGCAGGCTAATGCGCCGCGCGGGCGCGCCCGCCGGGCGCAGCGCCTCCCAGTCGACGGCAAGCCCGTCGGCCCAGTGGCGCAGGAGCGCCGTGTGGTCGCCTCGCTCCCAGAGGTCGCGTACGGCTGTCTGCGCGTCGTCGGCCGTGAGCGGCGCCGGTTCGCCGGGGCGGACAGTGCCGCGCTGCCAGGGGCCGTGCTGCGCCGGGCTGTCGGCGAACGCGTGCAGGGTGCGCCGGAGCGAGGCGATGGAGTCCGCCGTGAAGGCGAGGCGTTCCTCCATCGCGACGCGCCCGGTCTGGAGCGTCCAGGCGACCGCCGGAAGATCGTCTTCGGTCAGTTCGGCGGCCCGGGCGGCGAGGCGCCGGGCCTGCTCGACGAGCTGGTGCTCGCTCTTCGCGGACAGCAGGATCAGAGCCGGCCACGGGTCCTCGGGCGCCGTCGGACGCTGCGGGGCTTGCGGCTCGTACTCGGCGATGACCACGTGGGCGTTGGAGCCGCCGGCGCCGAAGCTGGAGACTCCGGCGACCCGCGGGAGCTCGCGCCGCTCGCCGTCGGTCTCGACCATCGGCGGCCGCCACGGCTCCAGGTGCTGCTGCACCCGGAACGGAGTGCGCTCGAAGTCGATGTGCGGGTTGAGGGTGGCCGAGTGCAGGCTGGGCACCAGTTCGCGGTGCTTCATCTGCAGGAGCACCTTGGTGACGGCGGCGATGCCCGCCGCGCTCTCGCAGTGGCCGATGTTGGACTTGACCGAGCCGATCGCGCAGTGCTCCGGCAGCGTGCCGTCGCCCGCCTTACGGAACGCCTTGACCAGGCCCGCGATCTCGATCGGGTCGCCCAGGGACGTGCCCGTGCCGTGGGCCTCCAGATAGCCGAGTTCGCGCGGGTCGGCTCCGGCCTCGTCCAGCGCGCGGGCGATGACGTCGCCCTGCGCGATGGGGCTGGGCACGGAGAAGCCGTGGGTGCGGCCGCCGTGGTTGAGCGCGCTGCCCTTGACGACACCGTAGATGTGGTCGCCGTCGGCGATCGCGCGGTCCAGGGGCTTGAGCAGGACGGCGCCCACGCCCTCGCCGGGGACGTAGCCGTCGCCGCCCTCGCCGAAGCTGCGGCACCGGCCGTCGCTGGCGGTGAACCTGCCCTGGCCGAGCATCAGGTACTTGTTGGGGTGGACGCTGACGTTGACGCCGCCCGCGATCGCCGACGCGCACTGCCCGCTCCTGATCGCCTCGCAAGCGAGGTGGATGGCGGTGAGCGAGGACGAGCACATGGTGTCCACGGCCATGCTCGGCCCGTGGAAGTCGAAGAAGTACGAGACCCGGTTGGCGATGGACGCCGGGTTGCCCGACAGCGCGACCTGGTGGCCGCGTGCCTGCGCCTGGGCGCCGTGGAGCTGGTACTCCTCGTACATCACGCCGACGAAGACACCCACCTTGCCCTCGGGTTGGAGGGCGCCGGTGTTGTCGTCCGCGGACCGCCGGGCAAGCAGCTCGCCGGTGTAGCCGGCGTCCTCCAGGGTGTGGTGGACACACTGCAGGAAGAGGCGTTCCTGTGGGTCGAGGTACTCGGCCTCGCGCGGGGAGATGTGGAAGAACAGCGGGTCGAACTCATCGACACCGTCGAGGAATCCGCCCCACCTGCCCCCGGAGGGGTACTGGCGGTGGTCCCAGCGGCTCGCCGGGACCTCGCGGATGCAGTCGCGTCCGGAGCGGAGGTTCTGCCAGAACTCGTCGAGGTCGGCGGCCTCCGGGTAGCGGCCGCCGACACCGATGATCGCGATGTCGGTCGTGGACGGGCGTGCGCTGTCCGCGGATTCGGGGGTGACGGTCGCGGTCTGTGCGGGTGCCTGGTCGCGCACGTCCGGCTCGCGCGTCGGCGCCGCGGCCGCGGCGCCGAGCGCCGCGCGCAGTCGCTGCGGGTACTCCTCGGCGAAGTGGTCGCTGAGCGCCCGGATGGTGCGCACCTCGAAGAACAGGGTCTTCGGCAGCGGGCCGAACGGTCCCTCCAGATGGCGGGTGAGTTCCATCGCCATCATGGAGTCCATGCCGTAGAGCTCCAGCGGCGTGTCCACGTCGAGGCGGTCCGGTGCCACCTCCAGCGCGGTGGCGAGCTGTTCCCGCACATAACGCAGGGCGCGGACGCCGAACGGCTCCTCCGTGCGCGCCGGGGCGGGGGCGTCGCCGGCCGGTTCGCCGCGAAGCACGCGTGCGCTCAGTCCGGTCAGCTCCGCGCACACCTGTCCGCGCGCGTCGAGCAGGGTCACGTCGAGCTTGGCCGAGGCGGCGCCGAGCCGGCTGCCGTCCTGGTGCCTGATCCAGGCGTACGCCGTCACCGGCGTCGGCGCGGTCGCCTCCAAGCGCTGCAGGGCGAACGGCAGGGCGGGCCTGCCGCCCTGGGCGCCGGCCCGGTCGGCCGTCAGCCCGAGCCCGAGCGTGGCCTGCAACGCACCGTCCACGATGCTCGGGTGCAGGTGGTACGACGCCGGGCTCTGCGCCTCCGCCGGGAGGCGCAGTTCGGCCAGCACCTGGGGCCGGCCCTCGGGGTCCGTGCCCGTGCCGAGCCAGGTCACCGACCGGTGCGCGGGGCCGTACTCCATGCCGACGCGCGTGTAGCGGTCGTAGATGTCGTCCGCGGTGAAGACAGCGGCGGCACAGGCGGCCCGCAGGTCGTCGAGCGGCGGCACCCGGGTGTCGGGCGTGGCGGTGAGCCCGGCCCGCCCCTGGCTGCACAGGACGCGCCGGCCGTCGCCGTCGACGCTGTACAGGGCGTACTCGTAGGCGTCGTCGGACACTGGGCGCACGTCGAGGCTCAGTTCCAGCCCGTCCGCGCCGCACACCGCGGGCCGCAGCCACACGACGTCGTCCAGGCGTACGCGGCCCGCGTGGTCCTCGCCCACCAGGCGGGCGATCGCCGCGCGCGCCATCTCCAGATGCGCGGCGCCGGGCAGAACCTTGCTGCCCCGCACCCGGTGGTCGCGCAGGAAGGGCTCGCTTCCGTCGAGGCGCGTCTCGTACCGGGTGGTCTCGCCGTCCGGCAGGGCGCGCCGCAGCATGGGGTGCGAGCCCGCCGGGGCGGCCGGTTCGGCCGCGTCCATGGCCGTCGGCCGGGCGCCGCGGCCCGCCCAGTAGCGCTCGTCCGCGAACGGGTAGGTGGGCAGTCCGGTGCGCCGCGGGCGCGGTCGGCCCGCGTACAGCCGCTCCCAGTCCACCGGGTGTCCGGTCGCCCAGTGAGCGAGCACCCGGTCGTACTCCCCCGCGTCGATCCACCGGCGGGACGCGGCGAGCCGCTCGGCGTCGCGTGCCGCGGCCGCGGCGGCGCCGCGGGGCACGGAACCGCGGTGCCAGCCCTCCGGGGTGGCCGCGCCGCCAGCGACCGGCGCGAGCCGCTGTCGCAGCTCCGCGAGCGAGGACACACGGGTGGCGAGGCGCTCCTCCATGGCGTCACGGCCCGTATGCAGGGTGTACGCCAGGTCGGTCAGCCAGGGCGTGGCGACCCGGTCGTCGTCCAGGTGGGCCAGCAGGTTGCGGGCCTGGGCGGCCAGTTGCCCGCCGGTGCGGGCGGAGAGGACGACCAGCGCCGGGGTCTCGTCGACGGCAGGCTCCTCGCGGTGGGTGCCGCCCCGGTACTCCTCCAGGACCACATGGGCGTTGACCCCGCCGAAGCCGAACGAGCTGACCCCGGCACGGCGCGGCACCTCGGCGCCGTCGGCGTCCCGCAGACGCTGCCAGGGCCGGCGTTCCCGCACGACCTGGAACGGGCTGTCGGTGAAGTCGAGGTAGGGGTTGAGGTCGTGGCAGTGCAGGCTTTCGACCAGTTCGCCGTGCCGCATCTGCAACAGGGTCTTGATCATGCCCGCGACACCGGCGGCGAGTTCGAGGTGCCCGATGTTGCTCTTGACCGAGCCCAGGCCGCAGGTGGCGGGCTCGCCCAGGCTGTCGGGCGTCTCGTCGGCGAGCGCGGCGAAGGCGCTCTTGAGCGCGCCCAGTTCGACGGGGTCGCCCAGCTCGGTGCCGGTGCCGTGCGCCTCGACGTACGTCACGGTGCGCGGGTCGATCCCGGCCCGGCGGTAGGCCGTCTTGAGCAGGTCGGCCTGCGCCTGCGGGTTGGGCGCTGTGAGCGAGTGGGCGCGGCCGCCGTGGTTCTCTGCGGTGGCCAGGATGACGCCGTGGATGCGGTCGCCGTCGCGCTCGGCCAGGGACAGCGGCTTGAGGACGAGGATGCCGACGCCCTCGCCGCGCACATAGCCGTCCGCCTGTGCCGAGAAGGTCTTGCAGCGGCCGTCCTCGGACAGCATGCCGGCACGGCTGTAGCTGATGTGCAGGTCCGGGCTGACGATGGTGTTCACGCCGCCCGCCAGCGCCAGGTCGCTGGCCCCGCTGCGGAGCAGTTCGACCGCGCGGTGGACGGCGACCAGCGAGCTGGAGCAGGCGACCTCGACCGGCTCGCTGGGCCCGTGCAGGTCGAGCAGGTAGCTGACCCGGTTGGGCCCGATGGAGCCGGAGACGCCGGTGGCGGCGTAACCGTCCCCGGTGTGCCGCCCGTCGAGCAGCAGGCTGCCGTAGCCGCTGGGCGCGGTGCCGATCAGGACGGCGGTGTTGCTGCCGGCCAGGCTGGACGGCGCGTGCCCCGCGTCCTCGAGCGCCTGCCACACATGGGTGAGCAGGAGGCGCTGCTGCGGGTCCATGGCGGTCGCCTCGCGCGGCGAGATGCCGAAGAAGAGCGGGTCGAAGCGGTCCACGGCGTCGAGGAAGCCGCCCCAGCGCACGGGCCGCGGGCCGGCGAGGTTCTCCGGGTCGTCGTGCAGGGCGCGCCAGTCCCAGCGGTCCTCGGGTATCTCGGTGATGCAGTCCCGGCCCTCCCTGAGGTTGTCCCAGAAGGCGGTGAGGTCGGGCGCCTGCGGGAAGCTGCCGCTCATGCCGATGACGGCGATCGGCTCGGTCTCGCGTCTCCTGGGCGCGGCGGGCAGGGCAGGCGTGGGGCGGGGCGCTTCGGCGGACGGTGCTTGTCCCTCGCGCTCCTGAACGGCCGCGGCGGGCTCGGTACGGGCCGTGCCGTGGATGCGCGCCAACTCCTCGCCATACGTGTCGACGAGGTGGGCGGCGAGGCTGCGGAGCGTGCGGTGCTCGAAGAAGACGGTGGGGGCGAGCGTCAGTCCATAGCGGTCGTTGAGGCGTCCGGCCAGCTCGGTGAGGCTGATCGAGTCGAACCCGTACTCCCCCAGCTCCTCGTCCGCGTCGATCTCCTCGACGGGGAGGTTCAGTTGGGCGGACACCTCCGCGGCGACCGTCTCTGCGACGGCGGCGAGGTCCGCTGCGCCGGGCGGCGTGGGCTGCGCGCCGACCCGGGACGGGGCGGACGCGCGCCGGCCCGCGAGGTGTCCGGCGAGCCTGCGCGGTGTGGGGTGCTCAAAGAAGACCGTGGGGGCGAGTGCCAGACCGTGCTTGTCGTTGAGCCGGTCCGCCAGCTCGGTGAGGCTGATCGAGTCGAAGCCGTACTCCCCCAGTTCGCCGTCCGGCTCGATCTCCTCGGCAGGGATTCCCATCTGCGCGGCGATCTCCTCGATCAGCGCGTGCTCCCAGTACGCCGCGTCCGGACCGCCGGCCTCGGCGACGGGGGCAGCCTCTAGCGTGGAGCCGGTCAGGGGCGCGGTCTCCGGCTCCGAGCCGACCAGGGGCCTGGTCTCCGGCGCCGATTCGGTCAGAGGCGCGAGGCGGCCGAGCAGGGCCTCCCTGTCGCCGTGCAGCACCAGGGTCCGCTCCCGGCCGGCGGCGAGCAGCGCGCGCAGCGAGCGGAGTCCGTCCGGCGTGGCCAGCGGCGTCACCCCGAGCCGTGCCAGCCGGTCCAGGCCCGCGGCGTCGACGCGCATGCCGCCGTCGGCCCACAGCGGCCAGCTGACGCTGACGGCCCGGCCGGAGCGGCGGCCCTGCGCGGCGAGTTCGTTGCGGTGGGCGACGTAGGCGTCCAGGAAGCCGTTGGCCGCCGCGTAGTCCGCCTGCCCGGCGCTGCCGAGCGCGGCCGCGTTGGACGAGAAGACGACGAGCCGGTCGAGCGGCAAGTCGCGGGTGGCCTCGTCGACGTGGACGAGCCCGGACACCTTGGAGGCGAGGACGGCGTGGACGTCCGCGTCCGACTTGCCGGCGATGAGGCCGTCGCGCAGTACGCCCGCGCAGTGCACGATCCCGTGGAGCGCGCCATGACGGCGCCGCACGTCGTCGATCAGGTCCCGGACGGCCGCGCGGTCGGTGATGTCGGCCTGGCGGTACTCGACCGTGATGCCGGGCCCGCGCAGGCCAGCGAGCGTGCGCTCGGTGTCCGGTGTGGGCGCGGAGCGGCCCACGAGGACCAGCACGCCCTCGTCAAGGCCGCTCGACAGGTCGCGGGCGAGGTGCAGCCCGAGACCGCCGAGACCGCCGGTGATCAGGTGGACGCCGCCGTTGCGCCACGGCGAGGCCGCCGCGTTCTCGGGGGCGGTCACGGGGAGTTCGGCCAGGCGTCGTACGTACGTCTCGCCGCCGGTGTGGCGGATCTCGGCCTCGCGGGGGTGCCGCAGGCCGGCGCGGATCGCCTGGGCGAGGGCCTCCGGCGACGGCGCGTTGAGGTGTTCGACGTACTGCGTGCGCAGGCGGGGGTGTTCGAGGTGGGCCGTACGCAGCAGTCCGGACACGCCGGCCATGAGGCGGGCCTCGGGCGCGTCGTGGCCGGCCACGACGACCTGGAGGAGGTGGTCCCGTGCGGCGCCGGGGGCGGTCAGTGCGCGTATCTCGGTCAGGAGCGTCCGCGTCAGCCGCAGGTAGTCCTCGTCCGGCGCGCCCGCCCGGGTGCGGAACGTGCGCAGTTCGGCCTGGCCGGGCAGGACAGCGGGCAGCGCGCGGGCGAGCGAGCCGTCCGGGTCCTCGCCGACGAGCCACACCGTGTGCCCGGCGCCGCCGGTCGGGGCGTCGCCCGGCTCCGTGGCGGCGCGATTCACCGGCTCCCAGCGCGGCTCCAGCCACAGCAGCTCGCCCTGGGGTGCGGTGTCGTCCGCGCACGGGTCTTCGGGGTTCAGCCAGTAGGGGTCGGCCGCGAACGGGTAGGTGGGCAGGGAGATTCTGGCGGGCCGGCCGGTCTCGAAGAGGGTGTCGAAGGGCAGGGCCCGGCCCTCGGCGTACTGCTCGGCCAGTGCCTCGAGGTACCGCTGGTCGACCTGGTCGGCGGCGCCGGCCGGCTGCCCGGAGGAGCCGCTCGGGGGCCGCTCCGGCTTGCGGTCACCGCTGCGTACGGCAGGGTCGGCGCCGGTCCGCAGCCAGTTCTCCAGCGCCTCGGTCACCTGCGCGGTCGTGCGGGCCACCAGGGCCAGGCGGTGGCGGAAGTGCTTGCGGCCCAGCAGCAGCGTGCAGCTCAGGCCGCGTAGGCTCTCCTGCGGGTGCTCCCGGAGGTGGGCGAGCAGCCGCCGCACCTGCTCCCGCAGTTGTGCGTCGGTACGCGCCGACAAGGCGACGAGCCGTGCGCCGGGCGCGTCCCGCTCGTCGCGGTGCGCCGGGCTCGACGGGGCCTCGGCAAGCACGAGATGGGCGTTGGTCCCGCTGTAGCCGAAGGAACTCACCGCGGCGAGGCGGAGCTTGCCCCGGCCCGGCCAGGCGCGTTCCTCGGTGTTCACGTAGAACGGCGTGCCGCTCAGGTCGATGTGCGCGTTCAGACGGTCGTAGTGGATGGTCGGAGGCAGCGTCTGGTGCTTCAGGGCGAGTACGGCCTTGAGGGTGCCCGCGACGCCCGCGGCGCAGGCGCTGTGCCCGATGTTGCTCTTGACCGAGCCGATGGCGCAGTACGAGGTCCGGTCGGTGTGGGCGCCGAAGCTCCGCACGAGGCCGTCGATCTCCACGGGGTCGCCGAGTGCCGTGCCCGTGCCGTGCGCCTCGACCAGCTCGATGTCGGCCGGGTCGATGCCGAACCTGTCGTACACCCGCCGCTGGAGTTCGGCCTGGGCCTCGGCGTTCGGGGCGGTGATGCCGTTGGAGCGGCCGTCCTGGTTGACGCCCCAGCCCTTGATGACGGCATGGATCCGGTCGCCGTCCGTCAGGGCGTCCGGGAGCCGCTTCAGCAGGAGCATGCCGACGCCCTCGGCGGGGACGAAGCCGTCCGCCCGCTCGTCGAAGGCGTGGCAACGCCCGGTGGGCGACAGCGCCCGCAGCTGGCTCATCGCCACGTGGACCCCGGTGCCCGGGATGACCCAGACGCCGCCGGCCAGGGCGGTGTCGCTGTCGCCCAGGCAGAGGCTGTCGCAGGCGGCGGCGAGCGCCACGAGCGACGACGAGCACGAGGTGTCGATGGACAGGCACGGGCCCTTGAGGTTCAGGGTGTACGAGATCCGGCTGGCCATGATCGCGCTATTGGTGCCCAGGTTCTGATGGGCACTCAGCCCGCTCTCGTCGACCCGGCCGCCGTAGCCGTTGACCGAGCAGCCGATGAAGACGCCGCAGCGCGTGCCCGAGAGCGTCTCGGGGTTGTGACCGGCGTCCTCGACGCAGCGCCAGCTCTCCTGCAGCAGCAGGCGCTGCTGCGGGTCCATGACCTCGGCCTCGCTGGGCGAGATGTTGAAGAACAGGGGGTCGAAGTGGTGCGCGTTCTCTAGTACGCCCATCCACTTGCTGTACGACTTGCCGGGCGTCCCGGGCCGCTCGTCGTAGAAACGGCCCACGTCCCACCGGGACGGCGGCACCTCGGTCACACAGTCACGGCCGGCGACGATGTTGGCCCAGAACTCGTCGAGGTCGGCGGCCTTGGGAAAGGCGCCGGACATGCCGACGACGGCGATGTCGACGAGGTCGACGGACGGGCGCGGGGTGCCGGCGGAAGCGGTGGGCGTCGGGGACACCGGGGGCCCGGCCGGGGCCGTCTCCTCGGCAGCGGCGGGCTCGGGCGTGGCCGTGGCCCTGGCCTGTGCTTCCGACTCCGTCTCCGCCTCGGGGAGCGACGCCCCGTGTTCTCGCGTCAGGTACGCGGCCAGCTCGGCGATGGTCGGGTGGCCGTACACCGTAGTCGCGGAGAGCGAGAGCCCCAGGCGGGTGTTGACGGACCTCGTCCAGGTGACGCCCGTGATGGAGTCCAGGCCCAGTTCGACGAACGGTGTGTCGTCGTCGATGTCGGACTCGCCGAGTTCGAGTTCCCTGGCGAGGCTCGCCCGGAGCCACACGGCCAGCGCGTCCTCGGCGGAGCCGGACGCGGGTGCGGCGTCCGCGGGTTCGCCGTCCGTGCCGTGCAGGCAGGCGGCCACGTGCGCGGCCAGGTCCGCAACCGTCGGGTGGCTGTAGACCTGCGTGGCGGAGAGCGCGAGCCCCAAGTGCGTGTTCAGCTTGCGCGTCCACGTCACGCCGGTGATCGAGTCCAGGCCGATTTCAACGAAGGGCACGTCGTCGGCGACGTCCGACGCGGGCAGCTCCAGCTCGTCCGCGAGGCTCTTCCGCAGATAGGCGGCGATGGCGTCGCGCGCCCCCGCGTCGTGAACGCGGGTGGCCGAGGGCCGGGGGGTGACGGCACTCATCAGATCTCCCATGAGGCCCCCGATCAGGGCGGCCAGCTCGCCGAACGTGGGGTGACCGCACACTTCGGCCACTGTGAGGGACAGCCCGAGGGTCCGGTTGATCTCGCGCAGCCACACGACGCAGGAGATCGAGTCCAGTCCCAGCTCCACGAGGGGGAGGTTGTCGGGGCTGGAGGCCGGATCGGTTCCCAGAACGCCGCCCAGCGTCTCTCGCAAGAACCGCCGCAGGTCACTCTTGGTGCGGATCTCTGTACCTGACGGTCGTGTCATCGTTCCGCGCCCCCGTTCGCCTCGGCTCGCCCGCCGGGGACGGAAGCGCGTCCCGGGGTGGTGCCGGTGATGCGGCGGATATGCCTGGTCAGCGATGCGTTGAGCGCGTCGGGGTCCTCCAGCATCGCGAAGTGCCCGACGCCCTCGACGAGTTCGACGTCGACCCCGCGGCGCGCGGCCGAGTCCGTGTCCGTTGGCATCCAGGAGGTCGAGTTGACCAGGGCCAGCGGAACGCCGGGGTTCCGGGGCAGCCGCTGAAGGTACATCAGCATCTCCCGGAACGCCGCCGACACGATCTCCGCGCCCACGTGCGCCCGCGTCCGCTCCACCAGCTCGACCAGGTCCGCCCGGCGCGTGCCGGGGAACAGCTCCTCGGCACGTACGGGATCTTCGGCGAAAGTCCGTACAAACCGGTCGATCTGGGCCTCGCTCAGCGGCCGCGGGTCGAAGGTGTGCAGTGTATCCACGCCGATCATGCCCCGGACCCGGCCGCCCAGCAGGGGCTCCGCGGCCAGCATGACGGGCCCGCCCAGGGAGTGACCGACGAGGATCACGTCCTGGGCACCGACGTGGTCGACGACGGCAGCCACGTCGGCTGCGAACGCCTCGACGGTCCAGCGCCGCCGGTCGCGCCCGGACCAGCCGTGCCCGGCGAGGTCGAGGGTGACCACGGTGAAGTCCTCGGCGAAGTGCTCGACCTGGCGGTCCCAGTACGACTGGTCGCAACCCAGGCCGTGGACGAACACCAGGGCGGGGGCGGCGCCGCGCCTGCCCCGCACGCGGTGGTGGACGGGGATGCCGTCGGCGCTGCGCACGACTGCCCCGGCTTCGTCCGGGGCGGCATGGTCCGGCTTGCGCGCGATGATCCCCACGTGCTCCATGTCGGGCCCGGGAGCCCCGTACGCGCCCTGGTCCACGCCGACCGCGCCGAAGTACCCGGCCCGCTCCACGACGAACCCGGCGGCCTCGCACTCCCTGCGGAACACCTCCGGGTCGAGGGCGTTGATCAGGCTCGGTCCGCCGACGACGTGCGCCGGGTCGAAGTGGGTCGCGACATCGGGGATGTAGCCGGGCCACGGGTCGCCGGCCCGCCTGCGCTCCTCGTACTCCGCCGCCTTGGAGGCCCAGTAGCCGAAGTAGGGCGAGTCCGTGCTCAGGAACACCTTCCCGCCCGGCACCAGCCAGCGGAACATCTTGCGCAGCGTCAGCCGGACGTCCTCGGGACCGAGGAAGTGCATGACGCGGCCGGCATGGACCGCCGTGAAGCGGCCGTCGGCGAAGTCGACGTCGGGCAGCACGCCGCGTTTCAGCGTCAGCCGCTCCCTGGCCTCGTCGTTGACGCGCTGTCCGAGGATGTCCAGGTGCCTGCGCTCCATGTCCAGCGCGACGACGCGGGCTCCGCGCTCCAGCGCGGCGATGCTGGCGACGCCGTACGCGCAGCCCAGGTCCAGCACCTCGCCGCCGCACCGCCCGGCGTACTCGGCGAAGTCCGAGGAGTACGGGACCAGGTGCTCCACCATGACGCCGGTGCGGTTCAGGGTCGCCACCATGCCGCCGAAGCCGATGCCCGCAGCCGACTTCAGGTCGTCCAGGATGTCGTGCGCCAGGGTGACCGGGCGCGTGGCAGCCGGCTGCTCCGACGCGGGGTCGGCAGTGGCGGACAGCGCGGTCAGCGTCACCGCGCGGCGGGGCCGTGCGGTGGCGTCGTCGAGCCGGTGCGGCAGCCGGGTCACGTCGGTTAGCACGACTCGCCGGGCCGCCGGTGCGCCGCTGAGGGCGGGCCGGGGCACATCCGCGACGGGAGTGCCCTGTGGCGCGGGGCCGGAGGGGGCCTGCGGCGTGGCGGGCTCGTGGGCGGCCGCCGGTGCGGAGGCGGCTTCCTGCCGTACCCAGTAGCGGTTCTGGGCGAACGGATACGTGGGCAGGCGCAGCCGCGTCGGACGGGGTCCGGCGGTCGGCAGTGCGTCCGGGCAGGACACGTCGTGCCCGGCCACGTAGAGCCGCGCCAGCGCGGTCAGGGCCGTCCTGCGCTCGGTCGCGTCCAGCTGTCCGTCCCTGACCCGGGCGGTCCAGGAGGCGACGTCCTCGCCTCCCGTACCCGCGGAGAAGTCACGGGCCACCGTGCCCGCGAACCAGGCCGGGTCAGGCGTGCTCCCGCCGTCGCGCCAGGCGCGCCACAGCGCAGCCGCCTCGTCGAGGGTGTCCACGACAACCGCGCAGCGGTGCCGGAAGTGGTGGCGGCCGCTGAACAGGGTCCGGTTGAGCTGCGGCAGATCGGCGTCCCGCAGGTCCCCGCTGTCGATCCGGTCGAGAAGGCGGTCCACCAGCTCGCCCAGTGCCTCCTGGGTCTTGGCCGAGAGCGGCAGCAGGTGGGTGGTGGCGCGCGGGGCGCGCACCGGCGCGGGGGCCGTGTGCTCGCGTACGACGACATGGGCATTGGTGCCGCTCATGCCGAACGCGCTGACCGCGCCCATGCGCGGCCGGCCCTCCGTCACCCACGGCTTCGTCGCGGTGTTGACGTAGAACGGGCTCTCGCCCCAGTCGATGTACTCGGTCCCGTCGCGGTAGTGCAGGCTCGTCGGGATGATGCCCCGGCGAACCGACTCCGACAGGCACATGAGACCCACCAGGCCGGAGGCGGCGAAGGTGTGGCCGAAGTTGGTCTTCGTCGACGTCAGCGCGCAGAACTGCCCTTCGCCGGCGGCGCCGCGGGCGTGGAAGGCGGCCCGCAGCGCGTTCACCTCAACCGGGTCCCCGAGCTTCGTGCCCGTGCCATGGGCGACGACATGGCCCAGGTCCCTCGGGTCGATCCCGGCGCGCTCGTAGACGGACTCGATCAGCTCGCGCTGAGCCTTCCCGGCGGGCGCGGTGATGCCGTTGGTGCGGCCGTCGTAGTTGAGGCCGCTCGCGGCGATCACGCTGTGGACCGGGTCACCGTGCGCCTCGGCCGCGTCGAGCGGGCGCAGCACGAGGGCCGTGACCGCTTCACCGGGGACCATGCCGTCGGCGCGCCGGTCGAAGGTGAAGCAGCGTCCCTCGGGGGACAGCATGCCCGCCTTGTCCATCGCCGCGAGTGCCTCGGGGGTGAGGACGAGGTTCGCGGCGGCGACGACGGCGATGTCGCACTCCTTCTGCCGCAGGCTCGTGCACGCCTGGTGCAGGGCCACGAGGCCCGACGAGCAGGACGTGTTGACCGCCAGCACCGGACCCTTGAGGTCCATGAAGTACGACAGCCGCGCGGCGAGGACGCCGTCGTGGTTGGAGGTGACGTTGCCGCCGTCCTTAACCAGCAGCTGGTAGTCGCCCTGCTCCACGCCGACGAACACGCCGACGCGGCGGCCCTCGAGCTCCTCCGCGCCCAGGGCAGCGTCCTCCAGCGCCTTCCAGCACTCCTGGAGCAGATGGCGCTGGCGCGGATCGAGTGTCCGGGCCTCCTTAGGCGCGAACTCGAAGAAGGCGGCGTCGAATTCGTCCGCCCAGTCGATGCTGCCCATCCAGGGGTAGCGGTCGTCCGGGCCGTCAGGTGCCGGGGCGTCGCCGAAGCGCACGGCCGGCAGCCGCTTGACCATGTCCCGGCCCTCGGCGAGGGCGTCCCAGAACTCGGCGACCGAGCGGCAGCCGGGGAAGATGCCGCTCATGCCGATGACGGCGATGGGCTCGTCGCGCCCGGCGGGCGTGGGGGCGGGCGGTTTCGGCTCGGTGGGTTCCGTGGCGGTCTCCTGCGCGGCAGCGGTGCCGGGCTGTGCGTCGAGGGACTGCTGTCCGGCCAGATGCTCCGCCAGGCGCTCGACCGTCGGGTGGTCGTACAGCACGGTCGGCGGCAACCGCAGGCCGAGGCGGTCCGACAGCTGGTGGGCGAGCTGGGTGAGGCGCAGCGAGTCCAGCCCGAGGTCGACGAAGGTGCTGCGGTCGTCGAGCCGGTGCGCGGGGACCTTCAGGACCTGCCGCACCACGTCGCGGACGGTCTCGGTGAGGTCCGGCCGGGGTGCTCGCGGGGCGGGCTTGCCACCCTGCTCCGCCGCCGGGCGCGGCGGTGCGGACGGGTCAACGGCAGGCCGTTCGAGGGCCACGGACGGGGCGGCGGCACGCCGTTCGAGCGCCGCCGACGGGGCTACGGCATGCCGGACGAGCGCCGTGGCCCGTGCGGCCGGTGCGTGCAGCACCAGCGGAGCCGCGTGTCCCGCCGTCAGCAGCCGCTCCAGGATGCCGAGGCCCTGTGCGCTGTCCAGGGGCCGCTGGCCGCTGGAGGCCAGGTAGGCGTCGGCGAAGGCACGGCCGGTGCTCCGCTGGGCAGCCGCGCCCATCCCGCCTTCCGTCCACAGGGGCCACTGCACGGCGATGGTCGCGACCCGCGACGCGTCGTCGCGCAGGGCGCGCGCGTACGCCGCCTGGAAGCGGTTGGCCACCGCGTAGTCGCAGCTGCCGAAGTCGCCCAGGACGGCCGCGCTCGACGAGAAGTGGCACACGAAGGCCGGCGGACGCAAGCCGCTGCGCAGCGCGCGGTCCAGCGCGAGGGTTCCGCGCACCTTCGGCCCGAGGACCGCCTCGAACGACTGACTCGTCTTGTCGAGCAGCGACGCGGCCTCGGCGGCGCCCGCGGCGTGCAAGACCCCGTCGAGCGCGGGCAGCGTGGCCAGCAGCCGGGCCACGGCGTGCGGGTCGCTCATGTCGAGCCGGTGGCAGACGACGTCTCCGCCGTGCCGGCGCAGCGTCCCGGTCCAGGCCTCGTCGGCGGGCCGCAGCGGGGAGCGGCCGACGAGGACCAGGTTGGCGTGGTACGTCCGCGCCAGGTGCTCGGCGACGCGCCGTCCGAGCCCACCGAACGCGCCGGTGACGAGATAGGTCCCGCCAACGCGCAGCCCCGGGCGTGCGGTGGGCGCCGTAGCGACGTCAACCCGCTCCACCCGGCCCACATGGCGCACACCGGCCCGGTACAGCGCGCTGACCGGCCGTTCCTGGTGCTGCTCGGTGAGCAGCAGGTCGGCCCAGCGGGCGGCGGGCGCCTCGCCGTCGTGCATGACCACGCGCAGCGAAGTGCCGGGCAGCACCTCGGCGAGGGACCGCTCGTAGCCGATCAGCGAGTCGAGGACGGCCTCTTCCACGGCGTCGCGGAAGTGCCCGGCGACGAGCACATGGGGGACCTCCAGCCGGGCGCCGGCCAGGGCGCGCACCAGGGCGGCCACGCGCCAGGGCTCACCGAGGAGGGATGCCTCGGTCTCGTGTTCGGCCGACCACAGGTAGTGGATCGCGTCGACGCGCCCGGACTCGGCGGCGACCTCCTCCAGGACCCGCCGCAGGTCGTGCTCGCTGCCGGGGTCCGCCACACGGGCGGTGTCGCCGTCCCCGGCGCCGGAGGCCGTCCGGCCGACGAACACGGGCCGCACGCCCGGGGCGCGCTCGCGCAGTTCCCGCGCGTACGCCCGCTGCGCGGCCTCCCCGGAGAGGAAGCACAGGACGACCTGGTCACCGGCCGCGGGGGTGCCGACCGCGTCCGCCGGTACCCAGCGCTCCTCGAAGAAGTGCACCTGCGCGTCGGCCGTCTCCGGCTCGTCCGGGTCCGCGCCCAGCCAGTGGTACTCCTCGCTGAACGGATACGTCGGCAGGCTGACCCGGCGCGGCCGGTGCTCCCCCGTGTGCAGCTGGTGCCAGTCCACGGAGGCGCCGTCCACCCACAGGCGGGCCAGCTTGTCCAGCCTGCCCTCGGTGAGCCAGCGGCCGGTGAGCTCGCGCAGGTCGTCCTCGTCGAGCAGGGCTGCGGACGCGCCCAGGGAGCCGCGTGCGCACGCGGCGTGGTCGCGGCCGGCGGCGAAGTCCTCCAGTGCGTCCACGAGTTCACTCACGCTGTGCACCACGAAGGCCACCCGCTCCGGCAGGGCGGTGCGGCCGACCTGGAGGGTGTACGCCACATCCGCCAGCCACCGGGCCGGCGCGGTGCCCTCCGGCTCGGCGAGCCGGTGCGCGAACTCGCGGGCGTACCGCATGAGGTTCTCCGGCTTCGCGGCGGAGAGCGGTACGAGCTGCGGCCCGGTGAACGAGGTGCCCTCGTCGCCCGTGGTGGGCGGGGCCTCCTCCAGGATGGCGTGGACGTTGGTGCCGCCGATGCCGAAGGAGCTGACCGCCGCCCGCAGCGGCCCGGTCGTCGGGGTGAGCTCGGTGAGCCGGTCCACGACGTGGAAGGGCGAACGCGCGAAGTCGATCTGCGGGTTGGGCTCCCGGTGGTTGACGGTAGGGGGCACCAGCCGGTGGCCGAGGACCAGCGCGGTCTTGAGGACGCCCGCCAGGCCTGCGGCCGCGTCGAGGTGGCCGAGGTTGGACTTGACGGAGCCGATGCCGCAGAAGCCGGTCCTGGCGGTGTACCGCCGGTAGGCCTCGGAGACCGCCATGACCTCGATCGGGTCGCCGAGCCGGGTGCCGGTGCCGTGGGCCTCCAGGTAGGCGATCGTCTCCGGGTGAACCCCGGTGCGGTCGAGAACCGCCGAGATCAGCTCGGTCTGGCCGCTGACGCTGGGCGCATAGTAACCGGCCTTCCGGTCACCGTCGTTGTTCATCCCGACGCCGCGCAGCAGCGTGTAGACGTGATCGCCGTCGCGCACCGCCGACGCCGCGTCCTTGAGCAGCAGCACGACGACGCCCTCGCCGCCGACCATGCCGTCGGAGTCGGCCGAGAAGGGCTTGCAGTGCCCGTCGGCGGACAGGGTCATGCCCTCCTCGTGGAGGTAGCCGACGGCGAGCTCGCCGTACATGCCCGCGCCGCCGACGAGGGCGTGTCGGGTCTGCCCGGACTGGATGGACTGCACCGCGAGGGCCAGCCCGGCCAGGGAGGAGGAGCAGTTGCTGTGCACGTACAGGCTGGGGCCGCGCAGTCCGAGCCGGTGGGAGATGGTCGTGGGGATGGTGCCGGGCTGCGCCTGGAGGAAGGCGACGAGGCCCTCCGAGTCGCGCCGGGCGCCACGGCCGGCAAGCGGTGCCTGGTACAGGGCGTTGCTCGTGGACATGTACACGGCCGCATCCGCGACGTCGCCCGGCAGGTGGCCGGCGTCCTCCACCGCCTTCCAGGAGTGCTGGAGCAGCAGCCGCAGCTGCGGGTCCATCAGCTCGGCGTCGCGGGGCGTGACCTGGAAGAACTCCGGGTCGAAGTACCCCTTGCCGCGCATCGCGGCCCGCACGGGCACGTAGTCCGGATGCGCGAGCAGTTCCTCGTCCACGCCGAGGTCGCGCAGCTCCTGCTCGGAGCAGAGCTCCACGCTCTCCTCCCCGGCGACGAGGTTGCGCCAGAACTGGTGGTGGTCGTCCGCGCCCGGCAGACGGCAGGACACGCCGATGATGGCGACGCTGTCCCCGAGATGAGCGGGGAGGGCGGACGCGGGGGCGGCGGCCGCCGCCGGCGAGCGGTTCTCGGCGGGGCGCCCGGGCTGCTCGTCGCCCGCGCCCAGGGCGGTCAGGTGCTCGCTCATGCCGCGCGCGCTGACGCATTTGAAGACCTCGGCCGCGCCGAAGGGCAGCCCGTACCGCTTGCCCGCACGGTCGGCGAGCACGGCCGCCAGCACCGAGCTGCCGCCCGCGTCCAGGAACGCGTCGGTGGGGCGGAGGTTGGCGACCCCGAGGACGTCGCGCCACAGCGCGAGCACGTCGGCCTCGTCCGGTACGCCGGTGGCGGCGGCCGTGGCCCGTGCGGCGGGCCGGGGCGACTCCGGTACGGCCGGTCCGCGGGTCTCCGCTGCGGCGGGCCGGAGGGCGTCCGGTACGGCGGATTCGGCCGCCTCAGGCAGCGTCACGTCGCGTTCCTCCAGCGCCTTGCGGTCCACCTTGCCGTTCGGCGTCCGGGGCAGCCGGTCGACGGGGAGGAGGAACGGCGGAACCATGTAGTCGGGCAACCGGCGGCGCAGGTGCGCGGAGAGCTCACCGGCCTGCGCGCCCGTCCCGGCCGCTCGGGTGTAGTAGGCCACGAGCTGCTTGCTCTCGGACTGCGTCCGGGCCACGACCGCGCACTCGCGGACGGCCGGGTGGTCGGCCAGGACATGTTCGATCTCGCCGAGTTCGACACGGAAGCCGCGAATCTTGACCTGGGAGTCGATGCGGCCCAGGCACTCGAGGGAGCCGTCGCTGAGCCAGCGCGCCAGGTCGCCCGTGCGGTACAGCCGGGTGCCGGGTGCGAAGGGGTTGTCGGGGAAGCGTTCGGCCGTGAGTTCCGGCTTGTTGAGGTAGCCGAGAGCGAGCCCGTCCCCGGCGATGCACAGCTCGCCGGGGACGCCCGCGGGCACCAGCCGCCCCCGCTCGTCGAGGATGTGGATCCGGGTGTTGTCGATGGGCCGGCCGATGGTGGCGCGCCGGTGCGCCTCGATCCGCCCGGCCGTGGACCACACCGTGGTCTCGGTCGGTCCGAACAGGTTCCAGGCCTCGCAGCCGAGTCCGACGAGGCGCTCCCGCAAGGTCTCCGGCAGCGCCTCGCCTCCGCACAGGACGCGCACCCGCTCCTCGTTGGCCCACCCGGCGTGGAACAGCATCGCCCAGGTCGACGGGGTCGCCTGCATCACCGTCGGCCGGACGGCGCCGATCAGCTCCTTCAGGCGCTCGGGGTCCCGCGCGGTGGCGGCGTCGCAGACGTGGCAGAGGGCACCGGTGACGAGCGGCAGGAAGAGTTCGAGCACGGCGATGTCGAAGCTGTGCGTCGTCACCGCGAGCATCCGGTCGTCGGCCGTCAGGCCGGGCCTGCGGGCCATCGCGCACAGGAAGTTGGTGAGGGCCCGGTGTGGCACCATCACCCCCTTGGGGTTGCCTGTGCTGCCCGAGGTGTAGATGACGTAGGCCAGATCGGCTCCCCCGACGCGCTGCCACGGCACCCACGGGGCGTCGTCGGGCCGCTCCTCGTCGATGAGGACGACGTGCGGCGCGGCCGGCTCCGTCGTCAGCTCCCGGAGCCGGCCGTGCAGCCCCGAGTCGGAGACCACGACCCGCGGCCGGGCGTCGGCCAGGATGTATGCGAGACGGTCGCTCGGGTAGCCGGGGTCCAGCGGGATGTACGCACCGCCCGCCTTCATCGTGCCCAGCAGCGTGACCAGCAGCTCGGCGGAGCGCTCCATGTAGACGGCGATGAGGCTGCCGGGGCCGACACCCAGCGCCGCCAGGCGGCCGGCGAACCGGGTCGAGCGGGCGTCCAGTTCGGCGTAGGTGAGCGTGTCGGCGCCGCTCACCACCGCCACGGCGTCGGGTGTGCGCGCGGCCTGCTCGGCGAAGAGCTCGTGGACGCACCGGTCGGGCTGCGCCACCTCCGTGGCGTTCCACTCCACGGTCAGGGTGTGCCGCTCCTCGGGCGACAGCAGGGAGCACTCGTCGACCGGCAGGCCGGGCGCCTCCGACACCGTGCGCAGCAGATGCTCGTACTGGCGCAACAGTTGTTCGGCCGTCTCCGGGTCGAACAGGGCGGCGTCGTACTTGCAGTTGACGGTGAAGCCGGGTCCGTGCTCGCCGGGCTCGACGACCTCCAGGACGAGTTCGTACTCGCCCTCCTGGTGGATGCCCTCGACGTACCGGAACGACGGGGCGGGCGCGGTCACGTCCTCGTACCAGTCCTGGTACATGAAGACGCAGGTGAAGACCGGTGAGCCAGCGCCGGACAGGCCGAGTTCGCGCACCAGCGCCGTGAAGGGGTAGTCGTGGGCGAGGCCGTCGACCAGGGTCTTCTGGACGCTCGCGCACAGATCGGCGAAGGGTTCGGCCGGGCTGATCCGGCTGCGCACCGGCATCATTTTCACGAAGTGGCCGACCGTCGCGGCGAAGCCGTGCGCGGGCCGGGTGTTCACCGGCATGCCCACGATCACGTCGTTCTGCTGCGTGTACCGGCTCAGCAGCACCTTGAAGGCCGCGAGGAACAGCGCCGACGGGTAGAGGCCGTGGTCGCGGGCGGCCTGTGCGATCCGCTCGCTCAGCTCCGGCGACAGGCGCCGCGTCGCGGTGGCCCCGCGCACGGGGCCGGAGAGCGCGGAGCGCGGCCGGTCGGCGGGCAGCGCGAGCGCGGGCAGCGGCGGAGTCAGCCGGTCGCGCCAGTAGGCGAGCCGGGCGCCGGCGTCCGCGGCTCGCAGGCCGGCCTTCTCCAGCGCGACGAACTCCTCGTACCCGGCGGTAGGCTGGAAGGCGTCGGCGGGCGTGCCGTCCAGCCGCGCCTGGTAGCCGCGGAGCAGGTCCTTCACCAGGACGACGGCTGAGGTGCCGTCGAGGACGATATGGTGGGCGTTCAGCAGCACCCAGGACTCGCCGCCTGGCCCGTGGAAGACGCCGATCCGGCACAGGGGGCCCTGCTCCAGGTCGAACGGCGCCTTGGCCGCGGCGCGGACGCGCTCGAGCACCTCGGCCTCGCCGTACGTCGTGAGATGGTGCTCCGTCAGCCACTCTCCGTCCGCCGGGGCCTCAACGAGCAGCAGGAGGCCGTGCTCCTCCCGGACGACGCCGCGCAGGACCCGATGCCAGGAGCGCACGGCGTCGAACGCACAGCGCAGCGCCGCCACGTCGAGCCCGGTCACCCGGAAGCACAGAGGCACGTTGTAGGCGCTCGCGTCCGGTGCCGCCTTGTGCAGGGCCCACAGTCCCTGCTGGCCATCGGAGAGCGGGTGGCGCAGGACCGCATCGGCGGTGGTGTGGTGCCGTACGGCGTCGTCGGCGGCCTCCCGCGCGGCGGGGGCGGTGACGCCCCGCCCGGCCAGGTGAGCGGCGAGTTCGTCGACCGTGCCGTACTCGAAGAGGAGCGCGGTCTCGAACTCCGGGTCGAGGTCCCGGATCTGCCTGCCCAGCCGTACGAGCGCCATGGAGGACAGCCCGACACCGGTGAAGTCGTGGTCGGTGGGCACCTGGGACGCGTCGCGGCCGAGGTACGCCGCGACGGTCCTGCGCAGCCAGTCCCGCACGCCCTCCTGCTTGGCGGGCGCGGAGATTCCGCCGCTCGGAGCGGGGGCCGATGCCGGGCGCGGCTCCGTGTACCAGTGCGGGGTGCGCCGGAAGGGGTACGTGGGCAGGCTGACCCGCCGCGCCGGGCGGCCGGCGTACAGCGCGTCCCAGGAGACGGCCGCGCCCGAGAGCCACCTCCGGGCCGTCTCGTGCGGGTCGGCCCCGACGGCCACAGGCCCGTCGGAACCACTGTGGCCGGGACGCGGTCCACCGGTGAGGTCGGCGTACTCGTTGGCGCCCGCTTCCCCCGTCTCACGGAACTCCGTGAGACGGGCGGCGAGTTCCGCCGTGGACCGCACCACGTACGCCAGCCGGACAGGCAGTTCGTCCCGACCGACCTGCAGGGTGCGGGCGAGGCCGGGCAGCGCCACCGGGTGGGCGGTGCGGGCCGCGTCGGCGAGGAAGTCCGCCAGGCGCCCGGTCACGGTGCGCAGTTCCTCCGGGGTCCGCGCCGACAGCGGCACCAGGCAGGGCTCCTCGTGCGTGTGCTCCAGCGCCGGGGCCACGTCGCCGCCTCCACTGTGTTCCTCGATGATCAGATGTGCGTTCGAGCCGCCCGCGCCGAAGCAGGAGATGCCGGCGCGGCGCGGGAGGGCCCGGCCCTCGGCGTCGGTCGGCGTCCAAGGGGCGAGTTCGCGCGCCACGTGGAACGGTGACCGCTTGAAGACGATCCCCGTGTTGAGCTCCTCGGCGTTGATCGAGGGCGCGAGCTGCCCGTGCCGCATCTGCATCAGTACCTTGGTCAGGCTCGCGATGCCCGACGCGCTCTCGCAGTGCCCCAGGTTCGACTTGAGTGAGCCGACCGCGCAGTACTGGCCCGCGCGGTCGGTGCCGAACGCGCGCGACAGCGCCGCTATCTCGATGGAGTCGCCGAGAGCGGTGGCCGTGCCATGGGCCTCAACGTAGCTGACGGTGGCCGGGGCCACGCCCGCCTTCTCCAGGGCTCGCGCCACGACGTCCCGCTGCGCCTTCGGGCTGGGCATGCTGTACCGGCTGGTGCGCCCGCCGGCGTTGACCGCGCTGCCCTTGATGACCGCGTACACGTGGTCGCCGCCGTCTAGCGCGTCCTGGAGCGGACGTAGCAGTACGGCGCCCACACCCTCGGCCGCCAGGAAACCGTCCGCGTGCTCGGAGAAGGGCCGGCACCGGTCGCCGTCGGACAGCAGCCCGTGCTCAGCGAGGACGTCGAAGTGGTCCGCGTTCAGCAGCAGGTTGACCCCGCCCGCGATCGCGCAGTCGTTGTCGCCGCTGCGCAGGCTCTCCACGGCCAGGTGGACGGCGGTGAGTGAGGACGAGCAGGCCGTGTCGACGGCGATGCTGGCCCCCTGGAAGTCAAACAGGTGGGACGTGCGGTTCACGATCGACGAGTAGGCGGTGCGCCCGTTGTACGTCGAGTTCATGACGCCGGCGAACACACCGACCCGGCCCTGCCGGTTGAGGGCCTCGGCCGTGTAGCCGGCGTCCTGGACGCAGCTGTGGACCGTCTCGACGAACAGCCGCTCCTGGGGGTCCATGGCCGCCGCCTCGTCCGCGGGGATGGCGAAGTAGTCCGCGTCGAAGGAGGCCACGTCGTCCAGGAAGCCGCCCCACGGGCGGCCGCGCCCTTCCTCGTCCCAGCTCACCCACCAGCGGTCGGCCGGGTACGGGGCCGTGCAGTTCATGCCCCCGCGGACGTTCTCCCAGAGTTCGGCGGGGCTGTCGGCCTGCGGGTAGCGGCAGGCCAGACCGATCACGGCGATGTCTCCGGAGGGCCTGGTGGCGCCTCCGGTCCGCGACACGGCCGGTGTGTCGGTGGGCTCGACGGCGGGCGCCGGGGCGGTGAGCACGGTCCGGGGCGCGTGTACCTCGACCGGCGGCTCGGGGCGCTCGGAGTGCTCCGCGACGAGGTGCGCCACGACGTCCCTGATGGTCGGGCAGTCGAAGAACAGCGTGCTGCTGAGCCCATCGAAGTCCTGGCTCAGCGCGTTGTTGAGCTGGACGACGAGGATGGAGTCCAGGCCGAGGTCGAAGAGGTTGGCGTCGGGCGACAGCTCTCCCGGGGCCAACCGCAGTGTGGCCGCGACGAGTTCCGTGACCCGGCGCGTGGTGCGCTCGACGCGGGATGCGGCGGCAGGGCCGGATTCCGCGGCGGGCTCCGGCCGTTCGGCCGGCGCGCTGCCGAAGAGCCTGCGCAGCTCCGCCTCCCGGGTCTCCAGGAAGTGGCCGACCAGTTCGTCGAGGGTCCGCAGCTCGAAGAAGAGGGTGCTGCTGACGTCCTCGAAGTCCCGGGTGAGGGCGTTGTTCATGCCGGACACCAGGATGGAGTCCAGGCCGTAGTCGTGCAGGTCCTTGTGCGGGTCGAGGACCTCGTCCGGCAGGCGCAGCGCCTCGCGCAGCAGCCGTTCGAAGTACTCGGTGGTCCGCGCCCGCAGCGTGCCGTCCGGCACGGTGCCGCCGGACACGGTCGGCGGCCGCTCCTGCCCCCGCGGGCCGGTGTCGGCCTTCGTGCGCGGTACCCGGAACAGCCCGTCGCTCTCGGCGACGGTGAGCTGCTGGCCGAGGGCGTGCGCCTCCTGCTCCGGCTGGACGGCCCTGCGGAAACCCTCGCGGGCCAGCACGTCGAGCCAGCGCTCGGGGGTGAGCACCGGGCTGCCGGGGATGCGCAGCTCGGCGTCCTGCGAACGCCACCAGCCGTCGACGAGCCCGAAGGTGAGGTGGGCCAGGAGCGTGTTTCGGCTCATCTCGTTCAGGAACAGCAGTCCGCCGGGCCGCAGGGCCGCCTTGACGTTGCGCAGGGTCCGGGCGATGTCGGCGGTTGCGTGCAGGACGTTGGTCGCCACGACGACGTCGAAGGAGCCCGGTTCCAGGCCCTGTTCCCCGGGCGGGCGCTCGACGTCGAGGATGCGGGTCGTCACGTACGGGTGGCGCGGGAGCAGTTGCTCCTCGGCTCGAAACAGGAACGCCTTGGACAGGTCGGTGTAGCAGTACTCCTCGATGCGGTCGCGCAGCGGTTCGAGGGTCCCCAGGACCCGGGCGCTGGTGGCACCGGTCCCGGCGCCGACCTCCAGGATGCGCAGCCGCCGTGCGGGGTCGGCCGCGCCCCACCGGCGCACGGCGTCGGCGAGGAGTTCGCCGAGCCGGTCGTTGAAGTAGTCGGCGATGGGGTCGCCCCGGTAGATGCCCTCCACCCGGGACATGGACGAGCCGGGGAAGAGGATCTCGGTGGCGGGCCGAGCTCCGACGAGGACGTCGGGCAGCGCCCGCAGACAGGATTCGACGAGGTCGACGTGGGCTCGCTGGTGGGCGCCGTGGTGCCACTGCTGGCGCTCGTCGTGCCACTGGCGCCACAGTTCGGCGCTGTCGAGGCCGGCGGGCGCGAGGGCGACGCGGCGCCCGCCACGCACCTGGAGCAGTCCGGCGTGCGTCAGCACGCGGTCGCTCTCCTCCAGCCAGCGCCGGTACTTGGGGAGCACGCGCCGCTCCAGGCCGTCCAGGCCGAGGTCGCGCAGCGTGGTGACGAGCAGCCGTTCCGCGAGCTCGCACAGGCGGGGGTGCGGCAGGAAGCGGCTCAGCCGTGCGACCTCGCCGGGCGGCGGGCGGTGGTCCGCCACGACCCGGTCGAGCACGGGGGGCAGCGGGGCGGATCCGGCCACCTGCCGCTCGTCGAGGGCGAGGCCGTCGAGCGCCTCGTCGCCGAAGGTCCGCATGAGCGCCACCTGGTCGTGCTCGCCGCCGAGGAAGTGCGCCAGGTGGCGCAGCGCCTCCTCGGGGTCGAGGGAGTCGATGCCCTCGGCCGCCATGCGGCTGCGGTAGAAGTCGTCGCTGACGACACCGGTGGCGCCCCAGTAGCCCCAGTTGACGCTCTTCACGACGGTGTCCGGCCACTGTTCGCGCAGGGCGGCGGCAAGCGCGTCCTTGAAGGTGCACCCGGCCGCGTAGTTGGCCTGCCCGGCGTCCCGGACGTGGCTCTCCACCGAGGAGAAGAAGAGGACGAGTTCCAGGGGTTCGGCGCCGAAGACGCGGGCCATGGCGGCGCCGACGTCGACCTTGGAGGCCAATGCGGCGCGAAACCGCTCCTCGTCCATGTTGGCGAGCGTCTTGTCGGCCAAGACGATCGCGGAGTGCACCACGCCGTCGATGCGCGGGCGGCGCTCCTTGATCCGGCGGTGGGCGGCCGTGAGGCTGTCGACGTCGCGCGCGTCGGCCGGGACGTAGAGGGGTGCCTCCGCGCCGACGGACCGCGCCAGCGCGGCGAGTTCGGCGAGCCGGCGCTCGATGTCCTCGTCCTGCTGCCGCCGGCCGATCCATACGATCGCCGCCTGGTGGTGCTCCACCATGTACCGGCTCCACAGCTCGCCGATGCCGCCGGCGCCGCCGATGACGACGTAGCAGCCGCGGCGGCGGTAGGGCGCTCCGGCGGGCTCCAGGGCCGGGACGGGGAGGAGTTCGTGCGAGAACCACCGGCCCTCGCGCAGCGCCAGCGTGGTGCCGGGCCGCACGGCGGGCATCGCGTGCCAGGCCCGCTCCAGGGCCGGTACGACGTCCGCGCGGTCGTCGCCGGGCAGGTCGAGCAGGCGGACGGCCCACCGGGCGTGCTCCTTGGCCGCGCTGCCCATCAGCCCGTGCACGCTCGCGTGGGTGGCGGCGACCCGGTCGCCGGGGTTCACCCGCTGCGTGCCGTACGTCAGGACGGTCCAGGTGAGCCGCCTCGTGCCGTGTCCCAGGGACAGCAGCGCCCGGACGATCCGGTAGACCTCGATGACGCCGTGCTCTTGGCCGCGTACCAGGTCGCCGCCTTCGTGCGGGGCGACCCAGACGACGTGCGCGGGGGCGTCGTCGCCGCAGACCTCGCGGATCCGCCCGGCGATCTCCTCCCAGGTGGCGCCCGGGTGCAGCGAGACGCGCCGGTGGCCGGGTGCGCACGCGCTCAGGGCGTCGCCCAGCCGCCGGTCGGCGTCGAAGACCAGGACGACGCCCGGCTCCCCGGCAACGCCGTCCGCCGGGAGGGCGAGGTTCCGCGGCTCCCACACCGGGAGCAGGGTGCGCAGCGCCGAGTTCCGGCGCTCGCCGACGTCCGACTCTCCCGTGTCGACCGCGCGGTACGTCAGACCGCGCAGCGCCGCGCAGACGCGGCCGCGGGCGTCGGTCAGGTCGATGTCCAGGACACGGGCGACGCCCTCGGGCCGTGCCCCGGCCGCCGGGCGCACCCATGCGTACATCGACTCGCCGCAGTCGGCGAACACGTCGAGCCGGTCCAGGGCGAACGGCACCGCCATCGCAGCGCCGTCGTCCAGCAGCTCCGCGCCGGGCTCGTCGAGGGCGGTGTGCAGGCCGAGCGAGGCGTGGATCGCCGCGTCGAGGAACGCCGGGTGGAGCGTGTACCGCTGGAGCGAGTCGCGCGACGGCTCGTCGACGCGCAGCTCGGCCAGTACCTCGCGGCGCCCGTCGGGGGCGCCGCGCCAGAGCGTCCGTACGACGCGGAAGCCGGGCCCGTAGTCGACGCCGGCGCGCGCGATGTGGTCATAGCACTCGGCGCCGGTCATCGACCGCCGTGTCAGGGCGGCGCGCAGCCCGTCGAGGTCGACGGACGGCCGGGGGGCGGCGCCCGCGAGGAGCGCGCGGCCCTGCACATAGACCTGGCCGCTCTCGTCGGCGGAGGCGGTCAGCTCGAAGCGCAGCGGGCCGTCCGCCGTCCCCGGGCGCTCCTCGGCCAGGGTGAACTCGATGTCGAGGCCGTCGCCGTCGACGGCGACCGGGCGCACCCAGGTGACGTTCCTGAGCGTGATGCCGCGCTGTGCGGCGCCGGGCACCGCGCGTCGGGCGGCGGTGTACGCCATCTCCAGGCTCGCCACGGCCGGCAGCAGCCGTCCGCCGCCGACCACGTGGTCGCGGAGGACGAACTCCTCGCCGGTGAAGCGGGTGCGGTAGCGGACGGCGCCGAGGCCGGAAACGTTCTCGTGCAGCAGCGGATGCGCGGGGGCCGCGGTCTGCGGTGCCGGGGTGCCGGGGCGGGCCGGCCAGGGGTGGGCGACCTGGCTGAAGGGGTAGGTCGGCAGGCTGAGCCTCCGGCCCGCGACGGGCCGGGGCAGCCGCCGCCAGTCGACGTCGGCGCCGCCTGCCCAGGCCCTGGCGAGCTTCCTCAGCTTGCCCTTCTCCCACCAGCGCGCGAGCTTCGGCTCGGGTTCCCCGGAGGCGGCGGCGGGCGCCGTGTCGCCGGTGAACCGCCGCGGCGAGTCCTCGCCTTCGACGAACAGCGCGAGTTCGGCGGCCAGTTCGCCGAGGTCCCGCACGACGAACGCCACCCGTGCGGCCATGGGCACGCGGCCGACCTGAAGCGTGTACGCGAGGTCGCGCAGCCGGACGCCGGCCGCCCGGGGGGCGCGCAGATACGCCAGCAGGTCGCGCGCGTACCGGTCCAGGTTGGCGTGGGCGCGCGCGGACAGGGGCACGAGCTGCGGGGAGCCGTCGTCGGCTGGGGCGGCGTGGTCGGCGGCGTACTCCTCGAAGACGGCGTGCGCGTTCGTGCCGCCCAGTCCAATGGAGCTCTGCGCCGCCCGGCGCGGGGCCGGGCCGGAGGGCCAGTCCCGCAGCGTGTCCACGACGTGGAACGGCGACCGGTCGAGGCGCAGCTCCAGGTTGGGGCGGGTGTAGTTGAGGGTCGGGGGGATCTGCCGGTGGTAGAGGGACAGCAGGACCTTGATGCTGCCGGCGAGCCCCGCGGCGGAGTCGAGGTGGCCGAGGTTGGACTTCACCGAGCCGATGCCGCAGTAGCCGGTCGCGTCGGTGAAGTCGCGGTACGCCTCGGTGAGCGCGGCCAGTTCGACCGGGTCGCCGAGCTTGGTGCCGGTGCCGTGGGCCTCGACGTAGCCGATCGAGCGGGGGGCGATGCCCGTGCGCTCAAGGACGGCGCGGATCACGCGGCTCTGCCCGGTGACGCTCGGGCTGTAGAAACCGGTGGCGTCGGCGCCGTCGCTGTTGGTGGCGATGCCGCGCAGCAGGCCGTAGATGTGGTCGCCCGCGGCCACGGCGTCCGCGGCGCGGCGGATCAGTAGCACGGCGACGCCCTCGCCGCCGGCCATGCCGTCGGCTTCGGCGTCGAAGGCCTTGACGCGGCCGTCGCTGGAGAGGTTGAGGCCGGGCTGGTGGACGTAGCCCCGGCTGTCGGCGCTCGCCGCGGACGCCGCGGCGACCAGCGCGAAGTCGGTCTCGCCGGAGCGCACCGCCTGGGCGGCCAGCGAGAGCGCGGTCAGCGACGAGGAGCAGTTCGAGTGCACGGACATGCTCGGTCCGCCGAAGCCGAGCTGCTGCGAGATCATCGAGGCGACGGTGCCGCCCTGGCTCATCACCCACGACAGGTACTGCTCCGGGGTCTCGACGACGCCGGTGGGCGCCCCGTCGGGGGGCGCGCCGTAGAAGTGGTTACCGTGGGTGACGTAGACGGCGGTGTCGGGGATGTCGCGGTGGTTGTACCCGGCGTCCTCGACGGCCTTCCAGGCGTGCAGGAGCAGTTGGCGGAACTGCGGGTCCATCAGGGCAACGTGATGCGGTGATAGCCGGAAGAACTCGCCGTCGAAGAGTTCCTTGCCGTCGATGGAGGAGCGCAGCGGTACGAAGCGCGGATCGCGCATGAGGTGCTCGGGCACTCCGGCGTCGCGCAGCTCCCGCTCGCTCCACCAGCGGGTCGCCGCGTCGCCTCGCGTGAGGTTCTCCCAGAACTCCCAGTGGTCGTCGGCGTTCGCTAAGCGGCAGGCGATGCCGACGACCGCGATCGCGTCCGGCGGCACCGGCTGGGCCTGTTCCGGGGCCGGGCGGTCGGCCTCGGCCGGCATGTCGTCGTCCGCCTCGTCGCGCGGCGCCGCCGTCGTGGACACGTACTCGGCGATGGCGCGGACGCTGCTGTGCTTGAACAGATCGGCGGCCGCGAAGGGGACCCCGAACTCGCTGCCGATGCGCTGCGCTAGCAGCACCGCCGTCAGCGAGTTGCCGCCCACCTCGAAGAAGGAGTCCGTCGGGGCGATGTCCGCGACCTGGAGGACCTCGCGCCAGCAAGCGAGGACCCCCTCCTCGGTCTCGGCACGCGAGGCATACGCGGCGTGCGAGGCCCGCGAGGCGTGTGGGGCGGGCCGGTTCGGCTCGGGTGCGAGCGAGATCTCACGCCGCATCAGCGCGTTGCGGTCCACCTTGCCGCTGCCCGTCAGCGGGACGGCGTCGAGCGCGACGTAGAAGTCGGGGACCATGTACGCCGGAAGGCTCGCACGCAGATGCTCCTTGAAGGCCGCGGCGGCGCCCGCCCGCTCACGGGCGGGCACGTAGTACGCGACGAGATGCTTCGCCGCGTCCTCGCCGCGCGCGACGACGACGCACTGCGCGACGTCCTCGTGCCGGCCCAGGTGGTACTCGATGTCGCCCGGTTCGATGCGGTAGCCGCGGATCTTCACCTGGAAGTCCAGCCGTCCGAGGTACTCGATCTCGCCGTCGTCGGTCCAGCGGGCCAGATCACCGGTGCGGTAGATCCGGCCGCCGAGCGCGGTCGTGTGGTCGACGAACTTCTCCGCGGTCAGCTCGGGGCGGTTCACATAGCCGTCGGCGAGCCCGGTGCCGGCGATGCACAGCTCCCCGCTCTCGCCGGCGGGCACCGGCCGCAGCCGTCCGTCGAGGATGTGGACCTCGGTGCTAGGGAGGGGCCGGCCGATGGTGATCGGGGCGTCGGCGCGCACGAGCGTGCCGGTGGAGTACACCGTGGTCTCGGTCGGGCCGTAGAGGTTCCACAGCTCGGTGTCGGTGCTTAGGAACTGCTCCTTGAGCGTGCGGGAGAGGGCCTCGCCGCCGCAGAAGGCCCTCAGGCCCTCCGGGTTGCGCCAGCCGGAGTGGAAGAGCATGCTCCAGGCGGCCGGTGTGGCCTGCATAACGGTCGGCCGCACGCGCGCGATGCGCTCCTTGAGCCGCTCGACGTCCTTGAGCGTCGCGCTGTCGCAGACGTGGCAGCGTCCGCCGCGGACCAGCGGCAGGAACAGCTCCACCTGCGCCATGTCGAAGCTGATCGTGGTGACGGCGAAGAGCGTGTCCGTACGGTCCAGTCCGGGCTCTTCGGCCAGCGAGCGCAGCAGGTTGGTGAAGCCGCGGTGCGGGATCATCACGCCCTTGGGCTTTCCGGTGCTCCCAGAGGTGTAGATGACGTACGCCAGGTCGTACTCGGTCGCCGTGACCTCCGCGCGGTCGCCCCGGGCCGCGGCCTCGGCGAGTTCGGCGCGCTGCTCGTCCAGCACCACGAGGCCGCCCGCCGCCCTGGCTCCCCGGCCGGCGAACAGGCCCCGGGCCTGCTCCTTGTGGCGAGACTGGGTGACGACGAGGGACGTGCCGCTGTCCGTGACGATGTCGGACAGGCGGGCGGCAGGCAGTTCGGGGTCGAGGGGCACGTAGGCCGCACCGGCCTTGAGGATGCCCAGCAGCGCCACGACCACGGCCGCCGACCGGTCCAGCAGGACGGTCACCAGATCGCCCCGCCGCACGCCGCGCGCCACCAGGTGCGCCGCCAGGGCGTCGCTGCGGCGGCCGAGTTCGCGGTACGTCAGGACCTCGTCGTCGGCCTCGACCGCGACGGCGTCGGGGTGGCGGCGCGCGGCCGCCTCGACCATGTCGTGCACGCACGGACCGTCGCCCTGAGCCGTGCCGGGCTCGTCGGAGATCCGGCACAGCTCACCGACCGGGACCGCCGGCTCGCCGGTCACGGCCTGGAGCAGGCGCAGATAGCGGTCCGCGAGCCGCTCGACGAAGTCCCGGGTGAACAGCTCGGGGTGGTACTTCCAGTGCAGCGTGTAGCCGTCACCGGTGCGCCACGCCTCCACCGAGAGCTCGTACTCGCCCTCCTGGTGCACATCGTGGACCAGCTCGTACGGGAGGCCGGGGCCGCCGATGCCGTCGAGGACGTCCTGGTAGATGAACGCCGTCTGGAAGATCGGGGAGCGCTCCGGGGCCTGGCCCTGCGGCAGTTCGCCGACCAGGGCCGCGAATGGGTAGCTGTGTAGCATCCCGTCGACGAGGTCGCGCTGCACCCGGCCCGCCATCTGCCGGAAGGGCTCGTCCTCCTCGAGGCTCACCCGCACCGGCACCATGTTGATCATGAGGCCCATGGCCTCGGCGAGCGCCTCGTCCGCGCGCTCATTCACGGGCACGCCGACGACGAACTCCCGGTCGTCCGAGTACGTGGCCAGCACCGCCGCATAGGCGCTCAGCATCAGCGCCGAGGGGGTCACCCCCCAGCGGGCGGCCGACTCCGCGATCCCGGAGGCCAGCGCGGCCGGCAGCTCGCTCAGGTAGGTGTCTCCGGCGAACCGGTCCACGACCTGGCTGTGCGGCCGGTCGGTGGGCAGGTTCAGAGTCGGCAGCGGCCCCGCCAGCTTCTGACGCCAGTGGGCGAGCAACCCGGCGCACCGCGCGGGCAGGGTGGCCTGCTGCCGGTCCACGAAGTCGTGGAAGGCCGCCGCCGGTGCCGCCGGGTCGGGCTCGGCTCCGGCCAGGACGCGCGCATATGCCTCGAACAGCGCGCGCATCAGGATCCGGGCCGAGGTGCCGTCGAAGACGATGTGGTGGACGCTGACCAGCACGATCGACTCGTCCGCGGGGCGGGTGAAGACGCGGATGCGGACCAGCGCCTCCCCCTCCATCGCGAACGGGCGCTTGTGCTCGCGTTCGACGGCGGCCAGCGCTTCGGCGTCCGGGAGAGCCGATAGGTCCACCTCGGCTAAGTCGGGCTCACGACCGGGGTCCACCGACTGGTACGGCCCGTCCTCGTCGCTGCCGATCACCGTGGTGAGCACCGGGTGGCACTCGGACACGGCACGCCATGCCCGCAGGAACGCGGCGGTGTCCAGGCTACGGACGCGGAAGCACAGCGGCACGTTGTAGGCGGTGGCCCCGGGGTACGCCTTCTGCAGCGCCCACAGGCCGCGCTGACCCTCGGAGAGCGGGTACGTCCGCGCTCCCGACCTGAGCCGCCTCAGCAGGTCCCCGACCTCGGTGTCGGTGATCTTCCCGGCCCTGTAGTCGGCGATCAGGGCGCTGAGCTCGTGCTTCACTTCGTGCTTCTCTCTGCGTCGAGGAGCGCTATCGCGTCGTCGAGGTCCAAGGCGCCCGTCCCCAACCGCTCTAGCAGGCTGAGGACTTCGGGCCGCGGTGGGGCGGCTGGTGCCGTGAGCGGCTGCGGTCCCGCGTCGTCCCGGACCAGACGGGCCACCCGGTCGGGGTGGGCGCCGGTGAGGTGGGCGGCGAGCCCGGCGACCGTCGTGTGCTCGAAGAGCGTGCTCGGCACGAAGCCGGGCGCGATGGTCGCGTCCAGCTCCCGGGTCAGCCTGACGGCGCCCAGCGAGCTGAGGCCCAGCTCCAGAAAGCCCGTGTGTACGGGGATCTCCTCCGCGGCGCGGCCGAGTTGAGCGGCGAGCAGCTGCCGCACGAAACCGCGCGCCCTGGCCTCAGAGGACGCGTGGTCCTGCGCCGGGAGCGGTTCGCTCGCGGCGGCGAAGCGCCAGACCGGGCCAGCCGCGAGGGTCCGGGGCTGACGGGCCTCGGGTTCCGTGGCGGCGGCCGGGGCCGACGGCTCCGGCAGCGACTCGGTGGTCGGTGCGGCCGCAGCTATCCAGTGGCGCTCCCTGGCGAACGGGTACGTGGGCAGGTGCAGTCGCCGCGGCGTCCGCCCGTGGAGGCGGTGCCAGGGGACGTCGTAGCCCTCCAGCCACAGCTCGGCGATCTTGCTCCAGTGACCCTGGGCGGACCACCGGGAGACCAGGTCGTCGAGGACGTCGTCCTCATCCAGCAGCCGCGACTCCCGCGGGAGGTCCTCGGCGCGGGCCCACCACACGTTCGCCGGCCGCGTGCCCCGCAGGAAGCCACGCAGGGCGTCCTTCACCTCGTCGAGGCCGTGGGCCAGCAGCACCAGGCGCTCCTCCAGCGCCACGCGGCCGCTCTGCAGGGTGTGGGCGAGGGCCGCCAGGTCGACGTGGTCCCGCGCGTCGAGGAAGCCCAGGAGCCGCTCGGCGTAGGCGCGCAGCCGGTCCTCGTTCTTCGCGGACAGCGGGACGAGCACAGCGCCGGACGCGGCGGCGGGCCGCGGATCGCACGGACCGGGCGCCTCTTCGAGCACGACATGGGCGTTGGCGCCCGTGGCGCCGAAGGCGCTGACGCCCGCCCGGCGCGGGGAACCCGCCCCGGGCGTGACGACGGTCCACTCCTGCGTCTCCGTCTGGAGGCGGAATGGTGAGCCGTCGAGGTCGAGGTACGGGTTGTCCCGTTCCGCCCGGACGAGCGGGGTGAGCGTCCTGCGGTGGAGCTGGAGCACGGCCTTGGTCAGGCCGCCGATGCCGGCGGCCGCCTCAGCGTGCCCGATGGCGGACTTGAGGGAGCCCAGGGAGCAGAAGCCGGTGCGTTCCGTCCGCCTGCCGAAGGCCCGCTCCAGGCCCTGCAGTTCCATCAGGTCGCCGATCTCGGTGCCGGTGCCGTGGGCCTCCAGGCAGCCGAGCGAGGCCGGGTCGACGCCGGCCCGGTCGAGGCAGTCGGTGATCACCGCTTCCTGCGCGGCCGCCGACGGCACACGGAAGCCGGGGGTACGCCCGGAGTGGTTGACCGCGCTGCCCTTGATCACCGCGTAGACGGCGTCGCCGTCCTGAAGTGCCTTCTCCAGCGGCTTCAGCAGCACGGCACCCACGGCCTCGGCCGGAACATAGCCGTCTCCCCCGGCGCCGAAGGAGCGTGCGGGCCGGTCCTGTGCGAGCAGCCCGAGCCCGCCGTACGTCCGGTACTTGGCCGGATGCAGGGACAGGTTGACCCCGCCGGCGATCGCCGCCTCGCACTCGCCCCGGCGCAGCGCCTCGACGGCCAGGTGCACGGCGTTGAGCGAGGAGGCGCACACCGTGTCGACGGCCAGGGACGGGCCGTGGAAGTCGCAGACGTGCGAGACGCGGTGGGCGACGGTCGCCGCGTTGAGGGCCAGGGGGATGCGCTGCCCCCGGCGCACGGCCTCCTCCTGGAGCAGTGCGTAGTCCTGGTGCATGACGCCGACGTACACGCCCACGGCGCGCCGCGGGCCGGTGCCGCGGCCCCCGGCGAGCTCGGCCGGGGTGTAGCCGGCGTCCTCGATCGCCTCCCAGCAGACCTCCAGGAACAGGCGTTCCTGCGGGTCGAGGAGGGCGGCCTCGTCCGCCGGGATGCCGAAGAATCCGGCGTCGAAGCAGTCGACGTCGTCCAGGAACCCGCCCCAGCGGGACCCATCCGGCACCTCGCCGTGCGGCCAGCGGGTCTCCGGGACCTCGGTGATGCAGTCCCGTCCCGCCTTCAGATTCTCCCAGAACTCGGCGAGGTCCCGGGCCTTGGGATAGCGGCCGGCCATGCCGACGACGGCGATGTCCCCGGGGCCGCCTGTGCCGCTCACGTCGGGGGTCTGCTCATCGCCCGCTGCCGCATCGGCCCTCGGACCCTCGGCCCCGGTGACCGGGTGCGCACCAGCGAGATGCCGGGCCAGCTCGGCCACCGTGGGGTGCTCGAAGAGCAGCGTCGGGGAGAGCCGCGTGTCCAGCGCCTCTTCCAGGCGGGTCGCCGCCTGGAGCAGTTTCGCGGAGTCCAGCCCCATCTCGTAGTAGCTCGTGGTCGTGGAGACCTGGTTCGGGGGGACGCCGAGCTGCTCGGCGACCACGGACCGGACCACCTCGGTGACCCGGCGGCCGTCGACTTCCACCACCGTGGCCGCCGTCGCGGGAGCGGACGGCCGAGCCGTGTCGGCACCCCCGCGCGCGGGGTTGATGTGTCCAGCCTGGCGCACCGCCTTGCCGGTGTACTCCGCCAGCGCGCCGACCTTCCGCCCGTCGGCGTCGAAGAACTCCATGGTGAAGGTGAGGAGTTCCGCGTGCAGGTCGACGGAGTCCCGGCGGATGCGCGTCACACAGGCGTCGCGCAGCGGCGCGGCAGCCCGGAAGGACTTGTAGAACAACGGCAGGAACAGGCGTGACTCGCCGCGGGACGGCCCGGCGAGGACGTCGCTGGCCGCGACCGCGCTGCCGTCGATCAGGGCGGGGTGGAAGAGGTGGTCCTCCGGGTTCTCCCCCTCGTCTGCACGGACCCGCACCCAGAGTGCCTCGGGGGTGTCGGCGACCGAGCCGTGGGCCTTCATGGGGCCCGAGTGGGCCAGCTCCAGCTCCCGGTAGCCCCGGTACACCTCGTCGAGGCTCTTGGCCCCGGCGTCCTCGGGGACCTGGGCGCGCTCGTCATAGGACGTCGGAGCCACTCGGTGCATCTCGGCCGTGATGTAGCGCCCGGCGGCATCGCCGGCCTCGATACGCCAGCTGTCCGCGGTATCGCGGCGTGCCTCGATCCGGATGTCCAGGGCGCTGTCATCCACCGCGAGCGGACGGTAGATGGATAAGTTTCGCAGTTCGAGCCCCTCGCAGGCCGCACCGGACTCGGCGAAGCACCGGTACAACAGGTCGATCCAGGCCAGTCCGGGCAGCAGCCGGCGGCCGTAGACCCGGTGGTGATCCAGGACCGGGTGCGCGGGATCGAGGCGCCTGATCCATACGGTGGTGTCGTCGGGCACGACAGGGCCCGCGGTGCGCACGTCGGTGCGCGTCAGCTCGGGAAGGGCCACCGGCCCTCGGCGCACCGCGCCGGGAGGCGCGCTGTACCGGCCGACGATGACATGCCCGTTGGTGCCGCCGTCGGCGAAGCTGCTGAGCGCCGCGTACGACAGGTCGGCCGCCTCGGCCCGGCGGGGGAAGGCGAGGCCGGCCGCGTTGACGGAGAAGTGCTCCATCGGCTGGTGGCCCGACAGGAAGGGCACCAGGCGCTGGTGGTGCACCATCAGCGCCACCTTGATGAAGGCGGCGATGCCCTCGGCGCACAGCGGATGCCCGATGTTGGGCTTCATGGAACCGAGGTGCAGCACGGGGCTCGTATCGGTCGCCCCGTCGCGGTACACAGCCTGGACGGCTTTGAGTTCGAGCAGGTCGGTCAGCTGGGAGCCGGAGCCGTTGGCCTCCAGGTAGCGCAGCTGCCCGGGAGAGCGGCCCGCCCGGCGCAGCGCGTCGCGCATCACCCGCTGCTGCGCCTGGAGGTTGGGCGTGGCAGGGCCAGCCGTACGTCCGTCGTTGTTGACGGCGATGCCCTCGACCACCGCGTACACCGTGTCCCCGTCGCGCTCCGCCTGCGCGAGCGGCTTGAGGACCACCACACCGGCGCCTTCGCCGAGCACGACCCCGGCCGCGTGGCGGTCGAACACATGGAACTCGCCGTCCTCGCGCAGCAGACCGCGGCGCCGGAACAGCTCGTGGTCCGAGGGGTCGGTCAGCAGGCTGACGCCCGCCACCACGGCGAGATCGACGGAGCCCGCCACCAGGGCGTCGGTGGCCAGCTTCATGGCCACCAGCGAGGAGGAGCAGGCGGTGTCCAGCACCATGGCCGGGCCCTGCCAGTTGAAGAACTGGGAGATGTTGGCCGCCAGGTAGTTCTGGCCGACCGCCATGATCGGATTGCGGGCCGCGTCCACCAGCCCGGCGTCCGCACGGCCGCGGCCCCGGGCTCCCACGTACACACCGGTGTTGCTGCCGTCGAGGTCGTCGAACCGGTATCCCGCGTGGTGGATCGCCTTGAGGCTCTCCTCCAGCAGCACCAGCGCCTGCGGGTCCATGGCCCGCACGTCCTCGGCGTGCAGCATGAAGTAGCCCGGGTCGAAGCCGTACACGTCGTCGACAACGCCGGCCGAGAAGTCGGCGGGCCTCCCCCACCGGTCCTCGGGGACCCTGCGGATGGCAGACCTGCCCTCGGACAGCAGGTCCCAGTAGGCGGCGAGGTCGGGTGCGCCGGGCAGGCGGCAGGCCATGCCGATGACGGCGACGGGCGCCGCGGCGGGCTCGGCGGGTCCGGCGGGGGCGGGGCGTGCGGGCTCCAAAGCCGACGCCGGGCTCCTGGGCTCCGGGGTGAGGGGTGCGGCCCCCGAGGCCGGGCGCGCGGGCTCCAGGGCCATCGGGGCAGGCGGCGCGGTGGCCGGCGATGCGGGTTCCCCCTCCGCGGTGGTGCTCGGGGCGCCGAACTCGGAGGCCACCTCCGCCGCGTACGTGTCGAGCAGCCAGGCCGTCAGGTCGTGCAGCGTGGAGTGTTCGAGGAGCGCCGAGGGGTCCAGAGTGACATCCAGGCGTCGCCGGATCCTCTGCAGCACCTGGGCCAGGAGGATCGAGTCGGCACCGTAGTCGGCGTACGAGGTGCGCGCGTCGAGCACCCCGGGCTTCAGCCGGAGTTCGGCCTCGAAGGCCTCGCCGAGGAACGCCATGAGCCGCTCGGCCAGGGCGGAGCCGCCGACGTCGAAGGCGGGCGCGGGACCGGCGGGGTGCGTGGCGGGGCGGGGACCCGGGGCAGCGGCCGGGCGGCGCCTGGGGCGCAGCAGGGCGGCGGGGTCGAAGCGGGCGGCGTCGACGACCAGCGGCATGACGACCGGGGCGCGCCTCGACGTCAGGATCTCGTCGAGGAGGGCGAGGCCCTCGGCGTCGGTGATGCTGAGCATGCCGGTGTCGGTGTAGGCCTGGTTGGTGACCTCGCCGAATCCGGTGTCACGCCAGCTGGGCCACTGGATGCTCGTGACCGGCAGGGTTCCTTCGTACGCGTGGGCCACGTAGTCCAGGTAGGCGTTGCCCATGGCGTAGTCGCTCTGCCCGGCGCCCAGGGTGGGCACGGCCGCGGAGACGGAGGAGAACAGCAGCACGAACCGCGGCGCCGAGGCGTCCAGGGCGGCCAGCAGGTTGCGCGTGCCCTCGGTCTTAGGGGAGACCACTCGGGCGATGCCCGCGATGGACTTGCGGACGAACGCCGGGTTCTCCGTGTCGACCAGTCCGGCCGCGTGGACGACACCGGCGATCCTGCCCATCGATTCCTCTACGGAGCGCAGGCCCGCGCCGACCTCGTCGCCCCGGTCGAGCAGCAGCGCGAGCACGCGCACCTCGACACCCTCGGCCTCGAGGTCCAGTACCGCGCGGATCTTGCCGCGCACGGCGGGTTCGCAGGCGTCCGGGTCGTCCCACAACTGGCGCGGGGGCAGCGGGTCCCGGCCGATCAGCACGAGCCGCCGGACGCCGTACCGCCGCACCAGGTGCCGCGCGCACAGCATCCCGAGGCCGCGCGTGCCGCCGGTCACCAGGAGCACCTCGTCGTCGGCGAAGGTGAAGGCGGAGGCGTCGGTCGGCGCGGCCGGTTCGAGGTCGTCGAGCACGGGGGCGTAGCGGACGCCGTCCCGGTGGCAGACCTCCACCTCGTCGTCCGCTTCGTCTAGTTCGCGGCGGATGACGGCCGCCAGCCGTTCGTCGCCGGACACCGCGGGGTCCAGGTCGACATGGCGTGAGACAAGGCCGCCGTACTCGCTCTGGAGCATCCGGTAGAGCCCGGCGCGCGAGGCGCCGGCCAGGTCGGTCCGGGTGCGCGGGTGGGCTTCCAGTCCCTGGGTCACGTACAGCAGCCGCAGGTCGCGCGCCGCCTTGGCGGTGAGCAGCGTCTGGAGCAGCGCGAGCGACTCGCCGGACCGATCGTGCGCGGACAGGCCGGTGAGGTCGATCCAGGCGGAGCAGTCCTCGGCCCGGCGTCCGAGCCGCTGCTCGGCGCGGGGACCCGTCTCCACCAGGGTCGCGCCGTCGCACAGCCGGGCCAGCGCGGCGGCCAGGGGCGCGGTGGCGGCGTCATGCAGGACGACGACGGAGGCGGCCGCGTCGCCCGGCCGCGGGGCGGAGTGCGGCGCCGGGCGCCACCGCTTGGTGAGGAAACGGACCTCGCCGCGGGCCGGTTCGGCGGGGGTGGCATCAGGCACAGGTGCGGTCACGCTCGCCGCGAGCGCCTCCGGCACCCAGTGCCGTTCCCGAGCGAAGGGGTACGTCGGTGCGCTGATCCGGCGCGGTGCGCCGGCGGTGTGCAGTCCGCGCCAGTCGACCGACGCGCCGCGCACCCACAGGTCGGCGAGGCGGGACAGCTTGCCGTGCTCCAGCAACCGCCGCGTGGTCTCGGCGAGTTCGTCGGCGGGCAGGAGGGAGGCGAGGGTGTCGCGGGCGCGCTTGGCGTTGCCGCTGACGACGTCTTCGATGTCCCCGTCGCCCGCAAGGTACCGCTCCAGCTTGTCGGCGAGCGACGCCCAGGTGCCGGCCACGATCGCAAGACGCTCGTCCATGGCCTCGCGCCCGACCTGGAGGGTGTACGCCAGGTCCGCGGGTAGAGCCGTACCGGAGCCGGCGTCCTTCTCCCGTACGAATCGCAGCAGTTGAGCCGCGTAGGCGCGCAGGCGGTCCTCGTCCCTGGCGGACAGCGGGAACAGCACGGGCTGCCCGGAGGGCGGCGCCGGGCGCCGGTCGGTGTACTCCTCCACCAGCACATGGGCGTTGGAGCCGCCCGCGCCGAACGACGAGACACCGGCGAGCCGGGGCCGGACGCGGCCGTCGACGACGGGCCGTACCCACTCGCGCAGTTCCTGGTTGACGACGAACGGGGTCGCGGCGAAGTCGATGTTGGGGTTGAGCGTGCGGGAGTGCAGCGAGGGGGCGATCTGGCTGTGTTCCAGTTGCAGCAGGACCTTGGTGAGTCCGGCGATGCCCGCCGCGCTCTCGCAGTGGCCGATGTTCGACTTCACCGAGCCGAGGAGGCAGTACTGCCGCTCCGCGTCCTCGCCGAACGCCTGGCTGAGTCCGGTGATCTCGATGGGGTCGCCCAGCTTGGTGCCGGTGCCGTGCGCCTCGATGTAGCTGACGGCGCGGGGGTCGGCTCCGGCCTCGCGCAGCGCGTCGGCGATGGCCGCCTTCTGGGCTCGCGGGTTGGGCACGGTGTAGCCGTTGGTGCGGCCGCCGTGCGAGATGCCGATTCCCTTGATGACGCCGTAGATGTGGTCGCCGTCGCGTTCGGCGTCGCGCAGCGGCTTCAGTACGACGACTCCCACGCCCTCGCCCGGGATGTAGCCGTCCCCGCCGATGCCGAAGCTCTCGCAGTGGCCCTTGCCGGAGATGAACTGACCCGCGCTGAGGCTCAAGTACTTGTTGGGGTGGACGGTCACGTTGACACCGCCCGCGAACGCCAGCCTGGTGCGGCCGTCCCGCAGGTCCCGGCAGGCTAGCCCCAGCGCAGTCAGCGAGCTGGAGCACATCGTGTCCACGGTCATGCTCGGGCCGTGGAGGTTCATCACGTACGAGACGCGGTTGGCGACGCTGGCGAAGCTGCTGCCGACCGCGCTCGGGTTGCCGTGCGGGGTGCCGCCGCCGTTCCGGAACAGCAGTTGGTACTGGCTCCACATGACGCCCGCGTACACGCCGACCTGCCCGTCGATGCGCCGCAGGTCCTCGCGCGTGTGACCGGCATCCTCCAGCGCCGCCCAGGCGTGCTCAAGGAAGAGCCGCTCCTGCGGGTCCAGGAAGTCGGCCTCGTACGGCGAGATGTTGAAGAACAGCGGGTCGAAGCGGTCGACTTCGGCGATGAAGCCGCCCCACTTGCTGTAGTGGCGCCCGGGCTCGGTGCGGTCCCCGCTGTAGTACGCGCGCCAGTCCCAGCGGTCCTCGGGCACCTCCACGACACAGTCGCGGCCGTCGCGCAGGTTCTGCCAGAACTCGCGCAGGTCGCGGGCCTCGGGGTAGCGGCCGGAGACACCGATGATCGCGATGTCCAGGGCGGACGTCGCCGGCTGGGCGGGCTCGTGTACGGCCGTCCGCTCCGCTACGGGCGGCAGTGGCTCGCGCTCGGCCTCGCGGGGCGCGCCGGGCTGGGCGAACAGCTGCTCCAGGGCCGGCCGGTGCCGGTCGACGAAGTAGCCGGCCAGCTCGGACAGCGTGTAGTACTCGAACATCAGCGTCTTGGGCAGCGAGCCGAAGGTGGACTCCAGTGCGGCAGTCAGCTCGGTCGCCAGGATGGAGTCCATCCCGTAGGCCCCGAAAAGTTCGTCCGCGTCGAGCCCGTCCGCGACCAGGCCCGTGACGCGGGCCAGCGCCTGCTTGAGGAACCTGACCGTCTCCTCGGTGAGTTCGGGGCGGGTGCCGCCCCCGGAGGCGTCGTCCCCGGCCTGACCGGGCTCGGGTGCGGCATCGAGCAGGGCGCGAAGTCCCGCCTCGTCCCCGGCGCCGACAAGCACGTGCGGCTCGCCCGAGGCCAGGGCGCGGTGGAACGCCTCGACGCCGGCCGAGGTCGTCATCGGCACGAGCCCCGTGCGCACCCGGAGCGCCTCGCGTGTGGTGTCGTCGGCGCCCATGCCCCCGCTCGCCCACAGCGGCCAGCCGATGGCGACGGTACGGCCGCTGCGGGAGCCGGCCCGGACCAGCTCGTCCCTGCGGTGGGCGAAGGCGTCGAGGAAGGCGTTGGCTACGGCGTAGTCGGCCTGGCCGACGTTGCCGGTCGTGCCCATGATCGACGAGAACAGGGCGAAGAAGTCCAGTTCCGTGTCCCGGGTGGCCTCGTCCAGGCTCACCGCGCCGTCCAGCTTTGGGTGCAGGACCCGGGCGAACTCCGCCGCCGACTTCTTGAGCAGGAAGGCGTCGTGGAGCACGCCCGCGCAGTGCAGCACACCGTGCAGACCGCCGAAGCGGCGCACGAGGTCGGCGACGAGGTCGCGGGTGCCCTGCCGGTCGGCGACGTCCAGCACGTGGTACTCGACGGTCGCGCCCGCGTCGCGCAGGGCCGCGAGCCGCGCCTCCCTGTCCGCGGTCAGCGGGGAGCGGCCGGTCAGGCACAGCACCGCGCCCGGTGCCCGGCGGGCGATCTCCGCGGCGAACACGAGGCCGAGGCCGCCGGCGCCGCCGGGGACGAGGTACACGCCCCGCTCCCGCCACGGGACCTCTCCGGCGCCGTCCGCCGGCAGCGCGGCCAGGGGCTCCCAGCCGAGGACGTGCCGTCGACCGCCTTCGTAGCGCACCCGCTGGTCCTGCGGGGAACGGCTGTCGTCGTCCAGCGTCGCGGCCAGGGAGGCCGCCGTGGCGTCGGCCGGCATGGACAGGAGCTGGCCCACCAGGGCGGGGTTCTCCAGGTGCGCCGTCCGCAGCAGACCCGACAGTGCCTCGTGCAGCCGCCCGGCGCCGTCGGCGGGCACCAGCACCTGCACGAGCACCGGGCCCGCCGGCCTGCCCAGCAGGATGCCCTTGAGCGCCTGAAACAGCTCGATCGCCCGGGCGGCGACGGCCTGCTCGGGCCGGGTCCGCGGGTCGGAGGGGGTGGCCGGCCCGGACACGGCCTCCGGCTCCGCCGGGTCGAGGAACGTGATGTGCGGGGCCAGCGTACGGAGTTCCGCCAGGCGCTCCTCGAAGCCGCAGGCCAGCGCGACGCGCGCGGTGTAGCGGGGCGCCTGGCCGGAGGCGGCGGCCCGCTCGCTCCACGTCGGCCGGAGCAGCGTGACCCGCTCGGTGGCCCGCGGCGCGGCATCCGGGCGTCGGCGCGCGCAGTAGCCGCGCAGCGCCGCGAAGACACGGCCGTGCTCGTCGCAGAGGTCGATGTCCCAGCGCCGCACGTCGTCCGAGGAGCCGACGGCCTCACGCAGCCACGCGTACGCGGTGGCGGGAGTGGAGCCCCATACCATCAGGGAGTCGAGGGTGAACGGAAGCGCCGCGTTCCATTCGGGCGCCTGCGCGGCGCCGTCCGGCCGGGCGGCGTGGATCTCCGGCGCGTACACCGCCTGGAGCGCGCCGTCGAGCACGCTGGGGTGCAGCACGTAGTCGTCGCGTGTCGCCGCCACGCAGTCGGGTACGACCAGGGTCGCCAGCACCTCTCGCTCCCCCAGGCGCACCTCGCGCAGCGCCCGGTGGGCGGGTCCGTAGTCCAGTCCGGCGGCGCGCAGGGCCTCGTAGCACTCGTCTGCGCCGAGAACCGCCGTGTCCATACAGGCCGTCAGCGCCGCGAGGTCCAGCGGGGCGTGGGCGGTCGCGGGGCCGCGCGATCCCCGTCCGCGTGAGTGCGTCACCGTGTCCGTCGTGCCGTCGGGCCCGGTCGTGCGGATCTCGAAGCCGACCCGGTCGTCGGCGCCGTACGTCACGGTGGTGTGGACGGTGCGCGGAGCGTCCCCGACGACGACCGGACGCGACCACACCACGTCGTCCAGGCGTACGGACGCGCCCTCGCCCGACGCGGGCAGCGCACGGTAAACGGCCTCGCGCGCCAGCTCCAGAAAGGCGACGGCGGGCAGGACCGGCTCGTCCTGGACGCGGTGGTCGCGCAGAAAGAAGTCCTGCCGGGTGAACACGGACCGGTACGTCCGCGCGCCGTCCTCGTCCGTCGCCGTGCCGTGCAGCAGCGGGTGGCTCCCCGCCGGGCGCGCGGGCTCCTCGGCGTCGAGCCAGTAGCGGGTCCTGGCGAAGACGTGCGTCGGCAGGGGGACCCGGCGGGGCTCGGCGCCGTCCTCGTACAGCACCGCCCAGTCGACGGCCGCGCCGAGCACCCAGTCCTCGGCCAGCCGCGCCACGTCGCGCCCGGCCGGGCTCGGGGTGGTGGCACGGCCGACGCGCTTGGCTCGGCCGCGGAAACCGGCGGGCGCCGCCACGTCCTCACCGGAGACCACACGTGCCAGCAGGGTTTCGAGTGCTGCCGCGTCGGTGGCCAGCAGCGCCAGCCGCTCGGTCAGGGGTTCCCGGCCCACCTGGAGCGTGTGGGCCAGGTCCCGCAGAGCGGCCGGGTCGGGCCGCGTGGCGCGAAGGTGTGCGAGGAGCGACTCGGCCTGTCGTACGAGCTGCTCGCCGCTCTCCGCGGAGAGTACGACCGCCACAGGGGCCACCGCCGCGTCAGCGGGCGTCGAGCGGGGCGCGGGTACCGGGGGCTCCGCGACGATCACGTGTGCGTTGCTGCCGCCGGAGCCGAAGCTGCTCACCCCGGCGACGCGCACGCCGTCCGCCACGGGCGGCCAGTCACGGAGTCGGTCGACGACGGAGAACGGCGTCCCGTCGAGGGCGATCTTGGGGTTGAGGCGCTCATAGTGGAGCGAGGCGGGCAGTTGCCCGTACCGCAGGGATAAAACGATCTTCAGGAGCCCGGTGATGCCCGCGGCGGCTTCGAGGTGGCCGAGATTGGTCTTGACGGAGCCGAGCCCGCAGGGGGTGGTGCTGCCGGCGAAGGCACGGGTGAGGCCCTGGACCTCGATCGGGTCGCCAAGCGCGGTGCCGGTGCCGTGTGCCTCGACGTACGTCACGTCGGCGGGCGTCACGCGTGCGTCGGCCAGCGCCGCGGAGACCAGGCTCGCCTGCATCCGCGCGCTGGGCACGGTCAGCCCGCCCGCCTGGCCGCCGTGGTTGGTGGCGCTGCCCTTGATCACGGCGTGCACGTGGTCGCCGTCCGCGAGCGCGTTGGCCAGCGGCTTGAGCAGCATGACCACGCCGCCCTCGGAGCGGACATAGCCGTTGGCGGACGCGTCGAAGGTCTTGCACAGGCCGTCCGGCGACAGCATGCCCGCCTGATGGTAGGCGACGCTCGCGGCCGGATGGCACAGAACGTTCACCCCGCCGACCAGGGCGGCCTCGCAGTCGCCCGCGCGCAGCGCCCGGACGGCCTGGTGGACGGCGACCAGAGAGCTGGAGCAGGCGGTGTCCACCTGGATGCTCGGTCCGCGCAGGTCGAAAAAGTAGGAGACCCTGTTGGCGATGATCGCCATGGAGGTGGCCAGCCCGCTGTGCGCGCGCACCGGCAGCTGCCGGGTGTCCATGACGCGCTGGTAGTCCGAGCCGCTGGCCCCGATGAACACGCCGATCGAGGCGCCCGAGACGGCACTCGCCGCACATCCGGCGTCCTCCAGGCAGGCCCAGCTCAGCTCCAGCATCCAGCGCTGCTGGGGGTCCATGCGCCGGGCCTCGTTCGGCGTGATCCGGAACAGCCCGGCCTCGAAGCAATCACCGTCCGTGACGAATCCGCCCCGGTCGATTCCCGGGTGGGTCTCGGGGCCGATGCCGTCGGGCCACTGCCAGCGGCCGTCAGGCAGCGGCCCTACGGCCGTGCCGCGGTCCGCGAGGAGGCGCCACAGCTCGGTATAGTGGTCGATGCCTCCGGGCAGCCGGCAGGCCATGCCGACGATCGCGATGTCCTGCCCACCCGGCGCCGGTGTGCTGCGGACGTCCGGCTGCTCCGGATCGGTCTCCTCCCGGAGACCGTCGAGATAATCCACAATCTTCGAGCCGGTGTTGCACTCGAAGAAGAACAGCGCTCCGAGCTGAATGCCGTACCGGCCCTGTATCCTGTCCTGGAGATCGAGAAGACTCGCCGAGTCGATTCCCAGCTCGAACAGCGGGCTTTCCAGCAGGATTTCACCGGACCGGTCCGATTCCGCGGCACCCGCCGTTTCCTCCAGGAATTCCCGCACCTCATCGGTCAGCACCTCAAGCGGAGGAATGTCGGCGGCCTTTTCGGCTGCGGTCCGCTCCAACTGCCGGACCCGTTCCCGGCGGCCGTCAAGGTCGTATTCGACCAGGACGCCGTTTCCCCGGTTGACGGTGTCGGCGGGCCGGTAATCCGGCACGAGTCGGCGTATCTCGGCGCCGTGCAGCTGGTGCATCCGCAGCACGGTGTCGAGGCAACGCCCTTGCCCGTTACGGGCGTTGATGTACTCGGCGAGCTCCCAGCCGGGGTGCCGCTCGAAGTCGTGGCAGCGGGTGACGCCGACCACGGTCCAGACCTTCGCCTCCTCATGGCACCACGTCAGGAGGTGTTCCAGGAGGGCGTCCCCGTAGCCGAAGCTGTGCATGCGGGGGTCGATGTTCAGGGACAGCACATGGGCGATGGCACCGTCCGCGCGGTGCAGCCGGTCCGCGGTGTCGAACCGTGCGGAGCCCAGTTCGCCAATGTCGGCGATGCGCTGCGAGTAGATGACCCCGCACACGCCGTCATCGGTCTCAACGACGAATTGCCCGGCGGGATTGACGGCCAGTCGGCGCTCGATGATGCCGCGTGAAACCCGCAATCCCTCGGGCCAGCACAGCTCCTCGAGTTCAATGAGCCGGGTGAGGTCGGACGCGTCCGCACGGCGAATGACTGCATGGCGCTGCCAAAGCATGATGAGATGGTCCGTTCCCCCGCGTGCCAGACCGTCCCGGACACACCAAACGACTATCTTTCTCGCCGCCGAAGGTGAAACCACCTGGACATGAAATATGTCCACCGTGAGGGTGAACGCATTTCCTGCCGTTGACGGCTTTGCGACTATTTCACCCGGAGATCACTTAGTCAAACCATGCCCCCGGGCAGGGTGACTCGCATAGTCTTCATCGCAGGTCAAGCCTCTATTCGGGTGAAATTCCAGCCCTAGGACGGCCATGAGGTGGTGCGGGTCGTGCTTGAGCTTGCGGATGGTCGCGGCGATCTTCCGGGTCCCGGATTGGCGGATCATCCACCGGCTCACGACCATTCGTGACGCAGCCGAACACCTCACCTATTACCTGATCTACCTGCGGAAACGACTTTGCGGGTCGCCCTGTGCCCCCGGGGGCGGCGCTCCCCCCGCATACCCTCTAAGGTGACCGTCGCCGCAAACATGCCTTCGCGGGCGCGAGCCCCGTGGTTGAAGGCCCGTCAGGGCGGCTCTCGCACGACGAAGGGGAACAGACCGTGGCCGAACCGTCGATGAGGAGCGCCTGGATCCGGCGGTTCCACCCGGCGCCCGAAGCCCCCGTCCGCCTGGTCTGCTTCCCGCACGCCGGCGGTGCCGCCACGTACTACCACTCGCTCTCCCAGGCGATGTCGCCGGACGCGGACGTGCTGGCGATCCAGTACCCCGGGCGGCAGGACCGCCTCGGCGAACCGTGCATCGAGGACATACCCACACTCGCCGACCGGCTCGTCGACGAGCTGGTTCCCTGGTCCGACCGCCCGCTGGTCCTTCTCGGCCACAGCATGGGGGCCGCCGTGGCGTTCGAGGTCGCGCTCCGCCTGGAGCGCCGCGGGGTGGTGCCGCTCGGGCTGTTCGCATCGGGGCGGCGCGCGCCCTCGCTCCGCCGCGACCAGCGCGTGCACCTCGCCACCGATGCGGAACTGGTTGCCGAGCTCAAGAAGCTCAACGCCGCCAACGCCGAGGTCTTCGCCGACGAGACGCTGCTGCGCATGGTGCTGCCGACGATCCGCAGCGACTACCGCGCCATCGAGCGCTACCACAATCCGTCGGCCCTCCCGTTGCGTTGCCCGATCGTCGCGCTGACCGGAGACGCCGACCCCGTCGCGGACGTTGCCGACGTCGAGCTCTGGGCGCGGCACACCTCGGCGTCCTTCCGGATGCGGGTCTTCCGCGGCGGCCACTTCTTCCTTGACGACCACGCCGACGCGGTCCGGCAGGAGATCCGCGACCACATCGCGGCCGTGAGCACGTGCTGACCCCGCCGGGATACCCGGCCCACGATCGCGCGGCGCAGTGGGTCAGGCTGACGTCGGCCGCGGAGTCGAGGAGTGGGACCGCTGGAACCGCATGAATACGCCTCCCTGGACGCGGTCGGCCTGCGCGACCTCATCCAGGCGCGCGAGGTGACCGCGGCCGAGGTCGAGGACGCCGCCCGGCGCGCCCTGGCCCAGGTCGGCCCCGAACTCGGCGCCCTCACCCGTCCACTGTTCGAACCGGCCCTCGTCCACGATCCCGACGGCCCGTTCGCAGGAGTCCCCTTCGTGATCAAGGACAGCGGTCCGTTCGCCCGGGGGGTTCCGTTCACCCTGGGCAGCCGCAGCATCCAGGGGGCCGTGGCCGCCGTCGACCACGACCTGATGGCCCGCTTCCGGGCGGCGGGCCTGGTGGCGCTGGGCCAGAGCACCGCGCCCGAGTTCGGCCTGAGCTTCGCGACCGAATCCGTGCGGTACGGCGTGACACGCAACCCGTGGGACCCAGGCCGGGGCGTCGGCGGGTCCAGCGGGGGGGCGGCCGCGCTCGTCGCCGCCGGTGCCGTGCCGGTGGCCCACGCCAACGACGCCGGCGGGTCGATCCGCGTGCCCGCGTCCTGCTGCGGGCTCGTCGGCCTCAAGCCGAGCCGCGGCCGCACCCCCTGCGGCCCGCTCACCGGCGAGGCCGCGTTCGGGCAGCTCGTGGAGTTCGGGCTCACCCGGTCCGTACGGGATACGGCCCATCTGCTGGACGCGGTCTCGGCGCCGCCGGTCGGCGACAAGTACCAGGCGCCGGCACCCGCGCGCCCCTTCGCCGAGGCGCTGCGCACCGACCCCGGCCGACTGCGGGTGGCCCTCGCCACCACGCCGTGGTTCGGCACCCCTGTCGACCTGCAGGTCGCCGAGGTCACGGCGAACGCCGGCAAGGTGCTGGAGTGGATCGGGCACTCGGTGACCGAGGCGCGGCCCGGCATCGACGCCGACGACATCATCGAGGCGGCCATGCTCAGCGTCGTCTCCACGGGCGGAGCGGTCCTCAGGGGCGCCCCCCGCCGCCCGGACCCGGCCTCGCTGGAGGCCGTGTCGCGTACGGTGCTCGCCGAGGCCGAGGCGTTCACCGCGCTCGACGTGCTGGCGGCGATGGAGGCCCAGGACCGCGTGACCCGGCCCGTGGGGCGCTTCTTCCTCGACCACGACCTGCTGGTCACCCCGACACTGGCCGCCCTTCCGGCACCGCACGGCACGCTGGCCTACGACGCCCCCGGCCAGACCGCACGCTCCTGGCTGCGCCGCATCTTCGCCCACGGGCCCTTCACGGCCGCCTTCAACGTCTCCGGCCACCCCGCGATCAGCCTCCCGCTGGGGCAGAGCCGGGAGGGCCTGCCCATCGGCGTCCAGCTCATCGCCGCCCACGGGCGAGAGGATCTGCTGCTCCAGGTGGCCGCCCAATTGGAACAGGCGGTGCCGTGGAAGGACCGGCAGCCGCCGGTCTACATCGACTGAGAGCGACGGGACCTCGGCGCCTGGGCCCGCACGGGCACCGCGTGCCGGCCGACCGAGACCGGACGGCCGCGGTCCCGTCGGCCGCTCGGGCATCGCGCGCCGTCTGCGAGAATGAAAGCCTTCTCGGAGCGCCGCGCTATGCGGTGCTCGACGCCCAACAGGAGCACGCACGGTGTCGCCACAGCACGGAGCCCCCTCTTCCTCCGGGGGGCGCAAGCGCCCCTCCGCGGGCGAGGACCGCAAGCAGCCCTCCTCTGCCGGTGAACCCAAGCGGTCTTCTGCCGCCGGCGGGCAGGGGCGCCCGTCCCAGGCGCGCGAGCGCAAGCGTCCGTCCGCAGCGCAGGGCCGCGAGCGTGCCGCGTCCGCAGGCCAGGGCCGAGAGCGCGCCACCGCCGGCCAGGACCACACGGCCCAGGACCGCAGGGCACCCCAGAACCGCAAGGACCTGCAGGCCGACTGCGCCAACTGCTTCGGCCTGTGCTGCGTGGCCCTGCCCTTCGCCCGCTCCGCCGACTTCGCCGTCAACAAGCCAGCCGGGCAGCCGTGCTCGAATCTCCAGTCGGACTTCCGCTGCGGCATCCACGCACAGCTGCGCGACAAAGGCTACCCCGGCTGCACCGTCTTCGACTGCTTCGGCGCCGGGCAGAAGGTGTCCCAGATCACCTTCGGCGGCACCGACTGGCGTCAGGCGCCGAAGACGGCGCGCTCCATGTTCGAGGTCTTCCCCGTCATGCGGCAGCTGCACGAGCTGCTCTGGTACGTCACCGAGGCCCTCGACCTCGCACCGGCCCACCCCGTCCACAAGGAGCTGCGGCGGGCGCTGGCCCACATCGACGGCCTGACCCGCGGCAGCCCCGAGTCGATCACCGAGCTGGACGTGAACGCGCTGCGCGGCGAGGTCAACACGCTGCTGCTGCGGGCCAGCGAGCTCGTCCGGGCCCAGGTCCCGGGCCGCAAGAAGAACCACCGCGGAGCCGATCTGATCGGCGCGAAGCTGTCCGGCGCCGACCTTAGGGGGGCGAGCCTCCGCGGCGCCCTCCTCATCGCCGCCGACCTGATCGGGGCCGACCTGCGCGACGCCGACCTGATCGGGGCCGACCTGCGCGATGCCGACCTGAGCGGCGCCGACCTCACCGGCGCCCTGTTCCTCACCCAGGCGCAGCTGAACGCGGCCAAGGGCGACGCGGCCACCGAGCTGCCTCCCGCGTTCAGCCGACCTGCTCACTGGTAGGCGCGGGGATCACCACGGCGGTCACCACCAGCCCGTGCCGGACCCGCCACCGGCCGTCAAAGCAGTCCAGGCGCACCCCGCCCACCACCGGCCCGGGCACCTTCAGGACCGCGGTGAACGTGCCGCGCTCCGGGTCGGGCGTGATCGCGCACTGGCCGAAGTCCAGCCAGCGCCCGGTCAGCGGGAACCACGCCTTGTAGACGCTCTCCTTCGCGCTGAACAGCAGACGGTCCCAGTGCACGTCCGGGTGGGCGGCGCCGAGCCGCTCGAGTACGGACCGCTCCTCGGGCAGCGTGATCAGCTCGCGCACGCCCTCGGGGACGGGTTCGTTGGGCTCCCCGTCCACGCCGAGTGCCGCGATGGACGCGCCGCGCGCGACGGCGGCCGCGTGGTATCTCACGCAGTGGGTCATGCTGCCGACGATGCCCTCGGGCCAGCGCGGTGCCCGGCGGGCCCACTCCGGGCCGCTCCCACTGGGCACGAGCGGCCGGGGCGCCACACCGATCCGCGCCAGCGCCCGGCGCGCGCACAGCCGGACCGAGCCGAACTCCCGCCGCCGCTTCTCCACCGCACTGGCCACGGCCTCGGCCTCCTGCGGAAACAGCTCGACCCCGTCGACGGCGTCGAACAACTCGGCCACGGCGACGTCCTCGTGCAGCAGCCCCTCCAACAGCCCGCCCGGCGCCGTAGCGTCGAACACATCGCCTCCTGCTAGTTGAACAGCGGCACCGGGTGACACCCTATGCCGCCACGTCCGCTCCGCGATCAGCACCGTCCCCTGCCCGCCTCACGCGCCGTCGCCGTCGCTCAGTGTCTTGAGCCCCCGCAGCAGCAGATGGGCCCACTCGGTCCGGTCCAGCAGCCCGGACGGGAAGTCGAAGGAGCTACGGCCGTCGTCCCCGTCGACCAGATCCCCCGAGAACACGGCCGGCTCCCCGCTCTTCGGATCCAGGGCTGAGGCCCCGATCTATTGGATCTTGGCGCGGGCGCCACGCCTGGCCGGACAGCCCTCGCGTCACCTGAGAGACTGCTGTCATGACCCACAGCCATGATGAGGACCCCGCGTGCGACGCCGCCCACGGCGACGCGCCCTTGGAGGGGACGCGGCCGACGCTCGTCGCGGTGTTCGCCTCCCCGGTGGCGGGTCACCTCCTGCGGTTCGGCGCTGAGCTGGGCTTCCGGCCGATCCTGCTGGAGCCGGACGCGGATCGCGGACTCAACGGCCTCCCGATGGACTCGCGCGGGCCTGTTCCTGATCGCGCCGGGTGAGGTAGCGGACGTGGTTGGCGTGGGCGTCATAGCGCCACCGGTACGGCTGGGCGCTGGCGTTGTGCCGGATGGTGAACGTGTCGATCTGCTCCATCAGGTCCTCGCGGGAGGTGAACTCGCCACGACGGAGCAGGCGGCGGGTCAGCACCGAGAAGCCAGCTGGCGTGCTTGGGCGTGTAGGTGACCTTGAATCTGGGGTGGGCGGCCCTCCGTCGTCCGTGACCCTGCGGGCTGGCCGCCGCAAGCCCCTGCGGGATCCACGGTGGAACCATTCTCCGCGACCCTGCTGTTCCATGCCATCAGGAGGAAAAGAAGATCATCCAGTCACGTCCTTTACGTTGTAGATCAGACCGGGTCGACGGCCAGTTGCGAGTAGCCATTTGAACATTCCGCGTGCCCATCGGCTTCGAGCCGCCGCAACAGGCGGCAGCCTGCGGCAATGACGGGCAGCCGGGTGTCGGCAACTGACGTCTCGTCCGAGCAACAAACGAGCAACGAGAAACAGAAAGCCGTGATCGCATCCCTCGCGATCACGGCTCCGACCTGCCGAAACAGTGTCGGGACGACAGGATTTGAACCTGCGACCCCTTGACCCCCAGTCAAGTGCGCTACCAAGCTGCGCTACGTCCCGTTGCTCACCGAGGCGAGCAAGAACAACCTTAGCGCAGATCTAGGGGTCGTGTGTACGGCTGCCCCTGCGGCGGAGGCCCGTCCGCCGCGCGACGAATGCCTACGGGACCGCGCGATGTGCGGCCGGCGGGGGAACGTCTGGGGATGACGGATGATCAGGCGGCGGGGAACATAGGGCTGTGTGACTGGTGGGACGTTCGAGAGTGGGATGGGCTAATGGGGCGGAAGGCGCACATCGAGCGGGAAGAGCTGCGGCGGCTCGTCGCCGAGGGGCGGTCCAACGCGGAGCTGGCCGGGCACTTCGGGGTGACCGAGTCGGGGATTCTGCAGGCGAAGCGGAACGCGGGCCTCGCCAAGCCGATGCTCGACCACAGCAAGGCCATCCCGTGGAAACTGAATCGCGCCCACAACCAGACCGGCCCCGCCACCAATCTGAGGAACCTCTCCGCGATCGCCCAGGGCGGCGCCGTGCCACAGACCAAGATCAACACGGCTCTGCGCTGGGCACAAAGGCTGGTCGACGGTGACCTGGACATCGCCTACGGCCCGGAAGAGGGGTTCCACGAGGTGCCCGCCGGCGGGGGCTCCCACATCCGGGCCGTACTGGACGACGCGCTGGACAGGCTCGCCCAGCGGGAAGGCGTCCCTGCGGACGAGGACGACGGGTAGGGGCTGCCGGCTGGGACCCCTGGGCTACGGGGCGTGGCTGATCACTTGACCTAATGCATGCGTCGAGTCTGTTTTGCGGTCTCCATCTCGGGCAGTCGGGGGGTTACAAAGGCACACATAACCGGAGGCAGACATGACCATCACCTGGGTGGCCGTCGTTGTAGCCGCGGTGGTGGCGATCTTGGCCGTCGGCTACCTCGTGACGCAGCGACAGCGCAGGCACCGGCTCCAAGAGCGCTTCGGCCCCGAGTACGAGCGGACCGTGAGCGAACGCGACAACCGTCGCGAGGCGGAGCAGGAGCTGCTCGAACGTGAGCAGCGTCACGCGAAGCTGGACATCAGGCCGCTTGCTCCGGAGACCCGATCGACCTATTCCAAGAAGTGGACCGAGGTGCAGGAGCGGTTCGTCGACGCTCCCGGCTTCGCCGTCACCGAGGCCGACCACCTCGTGACCGCCGTCATGGCGGACCGGGGCTACCCCACCGAGGGATTCGAGCAGCAGGTGTCCGACCTGTCGGTCGTCCACGGCCCGACCCTCGACCACTACCGCAAGGCCCACGAGATCAGCAGCCGGGCGGCCAGGCAGGAGGCGTCGACCGAGGAGCTGCGACAGGCCATGGTGCACTACCGCGCCCTGTTCGAGGAGCTGCTGGAAGACACCACCGCCTCCGGCCGTGGCGACCGGGAGACCATGACCCCGGACCGCCGGGGAACCGTCGACACTGACCGCCGTGAGGCCGTGGACCCCGCACACAGGGGAACCGCCGACCGCCGTGAGGCCGTGGACCCCGGCTACAGGGGAACCGCGGACGTCAACGGCCGTGAGGCCGTGGATCGCGACCACAGGGCAGCCGTGAACGACGCTCGACTGGCCGAGGACCGTACCTCGCATCGCAACACCCAGGGAGGCTGACCAGCGATGGAATCCTATCGCCGAGACACCACAGGCGAGCCGCTCCGCGACCCGGAGACCGGCCAGGTCCTTGACCCCGCCGGCACGGCGGACGGCCGTACGGACGGCGAGCGCGCCGGCGACCGTACGGGTGAGGTCGATACCGCCTACGACCACGCGGACCACGACCGGGGCAGGCACGAGCTGACTGACGACGACGAGCTCACCGAACGCGACGACCTCACCGGGCGGAACGACTTCACCGGACGCGACGACTTCTCCGAGCCGGGGGGCATGACCGGGCGGGACGAGCCCACGGATCCGGACGGGCCCGCGGGCACCGGGTTCGCGGACGGTGTCTCCGAGCGGGACCGTGTCCCGGGTTTCGGTGAGCCGGACGCCGAGGCCGTGCGGGCGAAGCAGGACGAGCAGGCTGATCTCATCGTGTACCCGGACGAGGCCGACTACCCGACCCGGTCCGACGACGACGGCGGGCTGACGGCCGGGGTTCCCGACCTGGAGCCGGAGCCCGTCCTGGCCACGAGCGGCAGCGTGAACGACAACGACGCGCATCGCTCCGAGACCGGCCACGCGGAGCAGGGCACCGGATCCGCCGACTTCCAGCAGCGCTGGCGCGAGGTCCAGGCCGGTTTCGTCGACGACCCCCGGGACGCCGTCGAGCGGGCCGACCAGCTCGTCGAGGAGGCCGTGACGGCCCTCACCTCGCGCAGGCAGGGGCTCGTCGACCGCTGGAAGAACAGCGACCAGGGTGACACCGAGCAGCTCCGGCTGGCTCTGCGCGACTACCGCTCCCTGCTCGAAGAGCTCGTAGGGCTCTCCTACTCGACCGCCGGGCACGGAAGCCTCCCGGCTTCACAGGAAGTGAGGTAAGCGATGCTCGCCATCGCCGCGGCGATCGTCTTCGGTATCGCCTTTCTCTTCAGTCTCATCGGCACCAGCATCGGCGTCTCCACCACGGCGCTGATCGCGCTCGGGCTGTGCCTGCTGGCCCTGCACCAGGCCGGCATCGGCACTTCGACCGTCAGCGGCCACAGCTGGCGCGGACGCGCCCGCCGCTGAGCGCCAGAGACTAGCCAAGACCAGCCAGAGATACACGGACCAAGCAGAGATGGGGTGTCCAGGATGAACCAGAAGGTACGGGACGTCATGACGCACCGGCCGATCTGCCTGCCCGCCGACGCGTCGGTCTCCAAGGCCGCTCGCCTCATGCGGGACCAGGCCATCGGCGACGTGCTGGTGACCAAGGACGACCGGTTGTGCGGGGTCGTCACCGATCGCGACATCGTCGTACGCGCCGTCGCCGAGGCCCGGGACGCCGACTCGACGCCCCTTGGGTCGCTGTGCAGCTCCGAGCTGGTCACCGTACGGCCCGACCAGAGCGCCGACGAGGTCATACGGCTGATGCGGGAGAAGGCCGTACGGCGGGTGCCGGTCGTGGACCACGGCCGTCCCGTCGGCATCGTCTCCCTCGGGGACATGGCGCTGGAGCGTGAGCCCTCCTCGCCGCTCTCCGAGATCAGCGGCGCTCCCCCGAACGGCTGAGCGGCCGGGGGGCCGCGACGCGCTGGAGCCGCTCTGGAGCCGGGCGAAGGCTCGGACGGGGTTTCTCAGCCGGAAGCGCGCCAAAGACGCCGTGCCGACCCAACCGGGCCTCGGGTCGCGCGGTCTGAGAGAAAGGGCGCCGCCCCGCCGGGGCGGCGCCCTTTCGCGTGCCGGGGCTAGCCGCCGAGCCGGGCGGCTCCTGAGTGGGCGGGAGGGCGCTCGCGGGCCTCTCGGTGGCCGGAGCGGGCGGCGAACTCGAACTCCTGGCGGGGGTCCTGCATGGCGCCCAGAGAGACGATCTCGCGCCGGAAGAAGAAGCCCAGCGTCCAGTCGACCATGATGCGGGTCTTCTTGTTGAACGTCGGGACCTTCGACAGGTGGTACGCCCGGTGCAGCAGCCAGGCGGGGAATCCCCGGACCTTGTGCCCGTAGATGTTGGCGACGCCCTTGTAGAGCCCGAGGCTCGCCACCGAGCCGGCGCTCCTGTGCACGTACGGCTCGCGCCTCCCGCCGCGCAGGGTGGCCAGGAGGTTGTCGGCCAGCCGCCCGGCCTGCCGCACGGCGTGCTGGGCGTTGGCCGGGGTCGTCTCCCCCGGTCTTGTGAGGTCGGGCACCGCGGCGCAGTCGCCGGCCGCGAAGGCGAAGGATGTGCCCTCGACGACGAGGCACGCGTCGACCTTGACCCGATCGTGGGCGTCGAGCGGCAGGTCGCCGGACCTGACCAGCGGGTTCGGCCTGACGCCCGCCGTCCACACCAGGGTGTCGGCGTCGAACTCGTCGCCGTCGCTGAGCACGATGTGGTGATTCTCGGCCGATCTGAGCAGGGTGTTCGTCCGGACCTCGATGCCCCGCCCGCGGAGCTGCTCGGCGGTCCACTCCCCCATCTCGGCGCCGACCTCGGGAAGGATCTTGTCGCTGGCCTCGACGAGCGTCCAGCGCATGTCCCACGGCCTGATGGCGGGGAAGTAGCGGCACGCCTCGGTCGCCATGTCCTCCAGCTCGGCCAGGGCCTCGACACCGGCGAAGCCCCCGCCCACGAAGACGAACGCCAGCGCCCGCCGCCGTACCCGCTCGTCGGTGGTCGAGGCCACCAGGTCGAGCTTGGCGAGCACGTGGTTGCGCAGGTGGATGGCCTCTTCCAGGGTCTTGAAGCCGATTCCGCACTCGGCGAGTCCGGGGATCGGGAGCGTACGGGAGACCGAACCGGGCGCGAACACGAGATAGTCGTATTCGAGCCGGCGACCCGGCCCCTCGTAGGGCTCGAAGTCGGCCGAGCGCGAGGCCAGGTCGACCCTGGTCACCCTGCCGCTGAGGATCTCGCATCCCGGCAGCACGCGGCGCAGGAAGACCACGACGTGCCTCGGCTCCACGCTGCCGGCCGCCGCCTCCGGCAGGAAAGGCTGGTAGGTCATGTAGGAGTCCAGGTCGGCCACGGTCACGCGGGCCTCGTACCGGCGGAGCTTCCTCTGCAGGCGGAGGGCCACGAACATGCCGACATAGCCGCCTCCCACGATGAGCACCCGAGGGATTCGCTGAGTCATACCCCGGGACGTACCCCACCGGAGAGCGACATACAGAGATTTGTCAGAGCTTGAAGCGCATTACGACGTTCGTCCCGTTTGCGCCGGTTTTGAGGGTGAGCTTCTTCGTCAGCCGCCTGGCCACCCACAGGCCCATCCCGCTGGTCGAGTAGTCGTGCGGGGCGATCATGCCCGGCGCCTCGCCGGGGATCCAGTGGCCGTCGTCGTGGACGTCGACCAGGAGGTCGCCGCCCTCGCACCACACGCGCACCCGCGCCTTGGCGGCTCCGTGCGTCACGGCGTTGGTGGCGACCTCGTTGACGGCGACCAGGTAGTCGCCGATGTCCCCCTCGACCATGCCCGCCCGGCGGGCCTGGAGGGCGGCGAAGTCTCGGACGTCCGGGAGGTCTCCCACACAGAACGTCATTTCCCTGACCGCCGCGCCGGACGGAAGCGGCGAAGGGCCGCTCCCGTCCGTGAGGAAGCGGGGAGGAGGGACTTCGTCCTCGTTCACCCGATAACCGCCTCCAAGAGCGATCAGCTTGAAAGGTCACCCTGCACCCGGGGCCGCCGATTTACACCGACGAAGATACCCCGGGTTGCCGGTTCGTGAGGGAAGTGCCCCCTCCGCGTAACTTCTGTTCGGCGGTTGAGTGCCCCGGGAGGGGCGGATTAATCAGCAAGTGGCGACCAGCTGCGACCGGAGCTGGTCGAGAACCTTGCGCAGGATGCGGGACACGTGCATCTGGGAGATGCCGAACTCGGCGGCGATCTCGGCCTGGGTCATGTTGCCGTAGTAGCGCAGGAGCAGGATGTTGCGCTCGCGCTCCGGCAGCTGGTCGATCAGGGGCTTGATGGCCTCGCGGTCCACGAGCGTGGCCAGCTCGTCGTCCTCGTCCGGGATCAGGTCCCCGAGCGCGGCGGCGTCGTCGTCGGCGCCCATCGGGGCGTCCAGCGACAGGGTGCTGTACGCGGCGGAGGCGTCCATCGTGAGGAGCATGTCCTCCTCGGAGATGCCCATCCTCTTGGCCAGCTCGGCGACGGTGGGGAACCTGCCGAGCTCCTGGGTGAAGTCGGCGACGAGCCGGTTGAGCTCGGAACGCCGCTCCTGGTAGAGGCGCGGGACCCGGACGGCCCAGGTCCTGTCGCGGAAGTGCCGCTTCACTTCGCCGGTCATGGTCACCATGGCATAGCCTCTGAAGCTGTGTCCCAGCTCGGCGTCGAATCCGTTGATCGCCTTCATCAGGCCCACGTACGCGGCCTGGAGCAGGTCTTCCATGGGCTCGCCCCGGTGGAGGTACCGGCGGGAGATCTCCCTGGCCATGGGGAGGTGCATCTCGACGATCATCTCGCGCAGCCGCGCTCGCCGGTCCTCGGTGACGCCCGGCTCCACGAGCTCGCGCAGGAGGTCTTCGGCGGTGACGTCGGTCTGGGGGAAAGTGCGGTCCTCGGCAGCCATTGCTGCTCCCTCGTATGCCTTGCAAGCGAGGCGCAACCGGCAATGCCCATGCAGAGCCGACATCGCCTCGCGTACTACTGTCGAGACGAGGCCCTCTGCTGGACCTCGGCTCCAGTATTCCCTAAAAATCAAGAGTATTGCTACCCCCCAGGCAACAGTAATGTTGCGATTGACCCCCCGATGGGGTTGGCGCCATGCGCCAGGGAAGCGGCGAGGAGGCGCGTGGTGACCGTTCCAGATAGGGCAGATTCGGCCCTGACCCTTACTTCGGCGGTCGCCGAGGGGGTGCCCGTGGTCAAGGTGACCGGCATCCTCGACGCGACCACGCGGGAGCAGTTCACCGACCGGCTCGCCGAGATCGCCGACGACTACGGGCCCGATCTGGTCCTCGACCTGGCCGGCGTCACGTTCATGGACTCCCGTGCGCTCGGGCTGATCGTGCACCACTGGCAGCGCACGATGGCGGCGCAGGGCCACTTCGCCCTGGTCGGAGTGCAGTACTCCAACTCCAAGGTCATGTGGGTGACCGGCCTCGCCCAGCGCCTCCCGCTGTACGACACCCTCGACGAGGCGCTGGCGGCCTTCAGGGCCTGAACGGCGCGGCCGATCGTGAAAGGCGGTCAGGACGGCGCGGCCCCGCCGTGCTTGCTCTGGTGCTCGCTGACCAGCAGGCGGGCCAGGTCGGCGACCTTGACCTGGTGGTGCTGCGACAGGCGGCGCAGCTCGTCGAAGGCCGCCTCGGACGAGCAGCCGCTGGCGTGCATGATGATGCCCTTCGCCTGGTCGATCACCGCGCGGCCCGCGAGCGCCTCCTGGAGCTGCGCCGCGTCGGTGAGCACGTCGTCGTAGTCGGAGATGTTGGCCAGGGCCACCGTGAGCTGCTCGGTGAGCAGGGTGGCGAGCGACTCGGCCGAGCCGCCGGCGAACGCGCCCGGCCGCACCGCGTACAGGCCGAGGACGAGCGTCGCGCCGTCGACGGCGATCGGCAGCACGAAGATCGAGCGCACACCGTGCTTGACGGCCGTCGCGGCGTACCGGGGCCAGCGGGGGTCGAGCAGCACATCGGTGACGACGACGTTCCTGCCCGTGGCCAGCGCCTCGGAGGAGGGACCCTCGCCGAGCGCCTGCTCCCGGTCGACCAGCGCGATCAGGTCGCTGTGGGACGCGGAGAGCATGAGCCGCTCCTCGCGGCGCAGCTCGACCGTGCCGCCGGCGCAGCCGGGCACGCCGACGGCCACGGCGCCCGTGATGCCCCGCAGCACGCTCTCCATCGAGGTGCCCTCGTGGACGCGGCCGAGGGCCGCGAGGTCCCGGGCGAGGGCGGGGCTGAACATCCTCATGGTCTCCATACAAGGCTCCCGTTTCCCTTGAATGCCAGGTTAATTCCAACCGCGAGGTGCTCATCGATGGGAAGCGTCTTCTTGACGTACGGTCTAGCAGGGGAACCCACGCTCCCCTCGGCCATACGAAGGACCACAATTGACCGACCCTACTGATGTTCCCGCGCTCGAACAGGCGCTGAGCGGGCTCACGGCCCGCATATCGTCCCTTCGCGACGCGCGCTCGGCCTACCCCGGCGACCCGGGTCCGACGCTGGACGCGGCGCTCGTGGAACTGGAGACCGCCCGCGACCTCCTGCGCGCCTCGATCGGCGAGCTGAGCAAGTCGCGACGCAGGTCGGGCGGCAAGGAGAGCAGTTCCAACCGCGAGCTGAAGCTGCTGCGCACCATCTACCGCACCATGCCGGTGCCGGTCGTCGTCCTCGACACCGCGGGCACGGTGCGGCGCGTGAACGCCGAGGCCTCCCGCCTGCTCGGCAGCCCGGACGGCTACCTGACGGGCCGGGCCTTCCCGCTGCTGGTGGACGTCTCCCGCCGGGCCGCCTTCCGCTCGCACCTGACCTCCGTGCTCCACACCGGGGAGACGGCGGCCTTCCCGACGCGGCTGGCCCACCAGGGCCGCGCCCACAACGTACGGCTCGTCCTGACCCAGCTCCGCATGCCCGGGGAGCCCCAGGAGATGATCGCCGCGGTGGCGCTGCCGGTCGAGGTGCGGATGCCGGAGCCGGGGCAGGGGGCCGAGCCCGAGTCGGCGCCCGAGGAGTCGGCCGTGATGGCCACGGCCCGGCGTCAGGAGCTGATGTCGCGGCTCACCCGCCTGCTCCTGGACGAGGAGAGCCTGAGCGAGCCGGTGGCGCTTATCCGGGCGGGCCGGCTGCTGGCCTCCCATACGGCCGACTGGGTGTTCGCCGACGTCGTCCGTAACGGCGTGGCGCAGCGGTCGCTGGTCATCGGGCCCACCAACCAGCCGGTGGCGCGCCTGGTGCAGACCCTGGAGCGCATGGACCCCTCGGCGGCCCCGCTCGTCGCCCACGTGCTCGCGAGCGAGGGGGGCGTGGTGCAGGAGATGGTCGAGGACGACTCGGCGCTCGGCGTGCTGCCCGACGGCACCCCGGTCCTGCACGCGACGCGGGCCGGTTCGGTGCTGAGCGTCCCCATCCAGGCGGGCGAGGAGACCCACGGCGTCGTCACGCTGCTGCGGCTGCGCGAGCGGCCCCCGTTCGGCCTCGCCGACCTCGCTCTGATGGAGGACGCCGGCGCCCACATCGGGCTGGCCCTGCGCGCGCAGCGCCTCTTCCAGGGCAGGTCACAGGCCGCCGACACCCTGCAGACCGGGGTGCTGCCGCGCACCCTGCCGGACGTCCCCGGCTACGACACGGCGGCGGCGTACCACACCGGCGCCGGGCCGAGGGCGATCGGCGGGGAGTTCTACGACGTCTTCCGCGTCAAGAACGGCTGGGGCTTCGCCGTCGGCGGTGTGGTCGGCCAGGGCGACGAGGCCGCCTCGGTCACCGCGATGGTGCGCGGCGGCCTGCGCACGCTCAGCGTGTGGGAGGACGACCCAGGATCGGTGGTGGCCAAGCTCAACGACGCCCTGGTGATGCAGGACACCGGCATGTTCGTCATGGTGGCCGCCGGGTTCGTCACCCCCGGCAGGCGCGGGGGCCGCATCCGGCTGGCCTCGGCGGGCAACCATCCTCCCGCGGTCCTGAAGGGCGACGGCGGGGTGCGCTTCACCTCGGGAGGCGGCATGCCGCTCGGCATCGAGACGGGCGCGGAGATCCCTGTCGAGGAGGTCAGCGTCGCCCTCGGCGAGTGCCTGGTGCTGTACTCCGACGGGCTCGCCGGCTCGCGCGGCCGTACGGGCCAGGCCGAGCTGGCGTACGGCGAGGGACGCCTCACCGAGGTGCTCACGCGCTGCACCGGGCAGTCGGCCGGCGCGGTCGTCAAGGCGGTCGAGGAGGACCACCAGGCCTTCTGCGGCGGTCAGGTGCTCGACGAGACCACCATCCTCGCCCTGCGCCGCACCCGCTGAAGGGCCCGCCGCCCCCACGCCCGTCCAGGAAACGGGCTTGCGGTCGACATGGCACGCACGGCTTCCCGCCCGTCCGGGCGGGGTTCCGCCGGTGAGGCCGTACCGGTCCTCGGGTCGCCGGGGGATGAGATCCGGTGACCATCCGTGCGCTCAGGACAGAAGTTTCCTTTGGGACTGTCCGCCTAGGTCAGGCGCTTTCGCGGGCGCTCTCTTGAGATTTTTTTACCTTGAGGGGTTTCCCCTGTTCCGGACACCGGTACACTGAGTCACAGATTCAGTGCCTAAGACGCAGGCACAACTCAGTACGTCTGTGGGTCGACGCGACCCGACTCCCCTGAGGTGTGCCATGAACATCGCCATCGTCTCCGTGCACGATCTTCCCGCCGACATCCCGGCCATCGCCCGTGAGCTCAGCAGTGCCCACCGCGTGACCGTGTACACCCGCCGCAACGCCGCCGACCGCAAGCCGCGGGTGAAGGTGGCGGCCGGCGTGACCATCGAGTACCTGACGGCGGGCCCCGCGGAGCCGCTTCCGGAGAACGCGCTCATGCCGTACATCTCCGAGTTCAGCGCGCAGCTCAGGCAGCGGTGGAGCAAGGACCGCCCCGACGTCGTCCACGCCCACTCATGGACGGGCGGGCTCGCCGCCATCGCCGGCTCCGAGGGCCTCGGCGTGCCGATCACCCAGACCTTCCACCAGCTCGGGTCGTCCCGCATCCGGCCCGGCGCCGACCGCGGCCATGCCGCGCGGGTCCGGCTGGAGCGCGCGATCGGCCGCCGGGCCAACGCGGTCATCGCCTCCTGCGACGACGAGGCCGCCGAGCTGATCCGCATGGGCGTGCCGCGCAGGAACATCGCGGTCGTCCCGCACGGCGTCGACGTCGAGCGCTTCCGCCGCCAGGGCCCGTCCCTCACCCGGAGCGACCGCCCCCGCCTCGTTCACGTCGGCCACATCACCCCCGGTGGCGGCGCGCACACCGCGATCCGTGCGCTCGACGGCATCCCCGGCGCCGAGCTGCTGATCGCCGGCGGCCCGGTGCCGGGCGCGCCCGACACCGAGCACGACCTGGAGCGCCTGCGCCTGCTGGCCAAGGAGTGCGGCGTCGAGGACCGCGTCACCCTTCTCGGACACGTCCCCCACAACGGCATCGCCAAGCTGATGCGCAGCGCCGACGTGGTGCTCTCGCTGCCGATCGCCGTCCCCAACGGCAAGGTGGCCCTGGAGGCCATGGCCTGCGGCGTCCCCGTCGTCGCCTCGGCCGTGGGCGCCCACCTCGACTCGGTGGTCGACGGCGTGACCGGCATGCTGGTCCGCTCCGACAACCCCGCCGTCCTCGCCCGCCGCATCCGCCAGCTCCTCGGCGACCTCACCCGCCGCACGGCCCTCGGCTTCGCCGGCGCCGACCGCGCCGGCTCGCGCTACTCGATGGAGCGCATCAGCCGCGAGCTGGTCCGCGTCTACGACAACGTGACGGGCCGTCAGCAGGCCGAGGCCGAGGTCGAGGAGGCCGAGGCCGCCTGAGCGGGCGCACGCTCCCCCGCCCGGCCCGAGCCCGTGTCACCCTCCGGTGGCACGGGCTCCCCCATGTCCGGACGTCTCGCTCACTCCGCGAAGCGGGCCATCCGGCGGATCTTGTTCATGGCGTCCAGGGCCGCCACCTTGTACGACTCGGCGAGCGTCGGGTAGTTGAACACCGCGTCCACCAGGTAGTCGACCGTGCCACCGCAGCCCATGACCGCCTGCCCGATGTGGAGCAGCTCGGTGGCCCCGGTGCCGAAGACGTGCACCCCGAGCAGGGCACGGTCCTCCGGTGACACCAGCAGCTTGAGCATGCCGTAGGTGTCCCCGATGATCTGTCCCCGCGCGAGCTCCCGGTAGCGGGAGATCCCCACCTCGAAGGGGATGAGGGACTTGGTGAGCTCGTCCTCGGTCTTCCCGATGAAGCTGATCTCCGGGATGGTGTAGATCCCGATCGGCTGCAGGTGCGACATCGCCTTGAGCGGCTCGCCGCAGGCGTGGTGGGCGGCGATGCGCCCCTGCTCCATGGACGTGGCGGCCAGCGACGGGAAGCCGATGACGTCCCCCACCGCGTAGACGTGCGGCACCGCCGTGCGGTAGTTCTCGTCGACCGGGATGCGGCCCCGGTCGTCCGCGCCCAGGCCCGCGGCTTCGAGGTCGAGCCCGTCGGTGACCCCGTGGCGGCCCGCGGAGTACATGACGGTCTCGGCGGGGATCTTCTTGCCGCTCTCCAGTACCGTGACGCAGCCGCGCGCCCGGCGCTCGACGGCGGCGACCGTCTCGCCGAACCTGAAGGTGACGGCGAGGTCGCGCAGGTGGTACTTCAGCGCCTCGACCACCTCCAGGTCGCAGAAGTCCAGCATGCGCTCGCGCCGCTCGACCACGGTCACCTTGGTGCCGAGGGCGGCGAACATGGAGGCGTACTCGATGCCGATCACCCCGGCGCCGACGACCACCATCGAGTCGGGCACCCGATCAAGCCGGATCATGCCGTCGGAGTCGATGACCGTGCGGTCGTCGAACTCGACGCTCTCGGGGCGGGCCGGCCGGGTCCCGGTGGCGATGATGATCTTGTCGGCGGTGACCTTGCTTCCCTTGCCGTGCTCGTCGACCACCTCGATGGTGTGCGCGTCGACGAACCTGCCGGTGCCGACGAGAACGGTGACGTGGTTGCGGGAGAGCTGGCTGCGGATCACGTCCACCTCGCGGCCCACCACGTGCGCGGTGCGCATGGTGAGGTCGGCGACCGTGACATCTTCCTTGAGGCGGTAACTCTGGCCGTACATCTCACGCTGGTTGAGGCCGGTGAGGTAGAGCACCGCCTCGCGCATGGTCTTCGACGGGATCGTGCCGGTGTTGATGCACACCCCGCCGATCATGTTGCGGCGCTCGACGATCGCGACGCGACGCTCCAGCTTGGCCGCGGCGATGGCCGCTTTCTGCCCGCCGGGCCCGGAACCCAGAACAAGAACCTCGAAATCCGACACAACGCTAAGTGTGGGGCTAACTACTTAATCCGTGAAGCTGTGCGAGCCCTCTGGGAACGCCAAATCGCTATAACACTGTGAGCGCGGGAAGATGCTTGCTTTCATGGGCGCATGTCGATTCGTGACGCATACATGATCGTAGCGGCGACGACGTTGAGCCTGTGTCCCAGCCCCGGCGACGGCGGGCCGTACGACGGCCACTCCCGGAGCGCGACGCGCCCGCCCGCCGTCCACGGCACGGCCTCTCCCCCGAGTGCGGCGCGGAGCCACCCTCCGCACGCCGGCCCGGTCGCGAGCCGCCCTCCAAGCGGCTACGCGAGCCGCCCTCCCGGTGACGACGGCGGCCGGCCGGGCGAGGGCGACGCCCCGGGCTATCCGCCGCCCCCGGTCTACGACCACCGGTACGGGCGGCCCGGTTCCCCGCCTCCCCCGGGCGAGAGCCCGTACGGGGGGCCCGGCTCGCCTCCGCCGCCAGGGGGCCGTCCGTCCGGAGGGCCGGGTTCGCCTCCGCCGCCAGGGGGCCGCCCGCCCGGTGGGCCGGGTTCGCCTCCGCCGCCGGGCGTGCGCGCCTCCGTGCCGCCCGGCGCCCTTCCGCCGGCCGGCTCCCGGTGGGGCACGCCGGTGTTCGTGGAGGACTTCGACGGGACGGGGATCGACCGGAGCAAGTGGGAGGTGTACGACTCCCCCGACGCCCAGGTGAACCCGCGCACGGCGCGGGCGACGGCGGTCCACGACGGCATGCTCCAGATGACCGGCGGCTTCTACGGCGGCAAGGACCTCTCGGGCGGCGTCGCGAGCCACCTGTCCCAGACGTACGGACGGTGGGAGGTGCGCTTCCGCGGGGAGGTGGGCGCGGGGTACTCCCTGGTCACGTTGCTGTGGCCGAGCAGCCAGGGCGGCGAGTACTCCGAGATCGACTTCGCCGAGGTGATCGACCCCACCCGGCGGACCGGCGGCATCTACATCCACAGGGGCGAGGCCGAGCAGGCGCAGAGCCAGGTGCGCGCCGACTTCACCCAGTGGCACACGGTGGCCGTCGACTGGCTGCCCGGCCGCCTGACCTTCTGGCTCGACGGCAGGCAGACCTGGGACTACACGGGCCCGCGCGTTCCCGAGGGCCGGCCGATGCACCTGACGCTGCAGAACGACGTGGTCTGCAACCAGTGGTCGCCCTGCCGCGACTCCTCGACGCCGAAGACGGTGTCGATGTTCGTCGACTGGGTCAGGATCTACCGCGCTCCTTGACGCGCGCCGGGGCCCTTGAGGAGCTCCGCCGCCTTGAGTCCGAGGTGGAGCAGGAGGCGGCTCTCGCCGTCGGCGAGGTCGAGGCCGGTCACGCGTTCGGCCTTCGCCAGCCGGTAGTACAGCGTCTGGCGGTGGACGCCGAGCCGCGCGGCGGTCTCGCGCGCCTGCCCTCCCTGGTCGAGGTAGGTCTCGACCGTACGGGCGAGCTCACCGTCCAGCGCCCCCGCCTCGGCCGCGAGATCGGCCAGCTCGGCCCCCGACAGGCGCACCAGCACGCGATGGACGCCCAGCTCGGCCCAGGTGGCGACGGGGGCGAACCTCGGCACCCGCTGGGCCACGCGCAGGGCGAGCGTGGCCTCCCGCCAGCTTCGCCACGCCTCGGCCGGGTCGTCGCGTGGGCCGCCTATGCCGGCGGCCGTGCCGTACATGCCCTGGACCCTCACCGCGACGGCCCGGGCCTGCGCGGCGGAGGCGAGGACGGCGGTGAGGGGGTCGCCCGCGCCGGCGAGCACCCCGCGCGGCAGGGTCCACAGCGGCGCGACCCGCCCCGAGGCGGCCTGCACGGCTATCGCGGCGACGGGGCCGGTGAGGTCCAGACCGGCCGAGGCGCGGACCTCCGGGTCGGCCGACAGCAGGTCCCGCAGGCGGGCGCCGAGGTCCTGGCGGCTGCGGGCCTCCTGGGCGAGCACGGCCGCGGCCCGGCCGACCAGGGGCGACACGCTCGCCAGGCGCAGGTCGCTCAGTGAGCCAGAGTCGAGCAGCCAGAGGTACCCGTACGTCACCTCGCGGTGGCGCAGCGGGACGCAGACCCTGGCGAGCACGCCGAGGCCCTCGTCGGCGGGGATGCGGACCGGCCCGGCCGCCGAGGCGATGCCGTAGTCCTCGAAGTAGGCGCGGACCTCGTCGGAGGCGCGGCGGCGCAGGATCGACTCGCTCCTCACCGTGTCGATGTCGCCGCTCTGGGCCGCGTACGCGAGCAACTGGAACGTACGGTCCTCCAGCGTCGCCGAGGAGTCCAGGAGGCGGGCGATGTCGTCGACGATTTCCTGCAGGTCCACCCGCCCATTGTCATACATCTGTATGAAGGGGGTAGTCGTGGCCCGTGGCGGATGTCCATGGAAGGCTATTGAGCTGCGGATTTATGGTGGTGAACATGCTCGGTTCCGTACTGCTCGCGGTCTCGCGAAGCCCGCTCGCGCGCCGCGCCGTCTCAGGTTTCCCGGTGACCCGGCGCGTGGTCGACCGGTTCGTCGCCGGCGAGGACACCGGGGACGCGCTGACCGCCGTCCAGCGCCTCACCGACGCCCGCCTGTCGGTCACCCTCGACCACCTCGGCGAGGAGACCACGGACGCCAAGGCCGCCGCCGAGACCGTCAAGGCCTACGTGACCCTGCTCGACGCGCTGAGCCCGCTCGGGCTGGGGGGCCGCGCCGAGGTCTCGGTCAAGCTGTCGGCCGTCGGCCAGGTGCTCGGCCACGACCTGGCCCTGGACCACGCCCGGGAGATCTGCGCCGCCGCGCGCGACGCCGGGACGACCGTGACCCTCGACATGGAGGACCACACCACGGTCGACTCCACGCTGTCGATCCTGCGCGCGCTGCGCGAGGACTTCCCCGCGACCGGGGTCGCCGTCCAGGCCTACCTGTTCCGCAGTGAGGCCGACCTGCGCGAGCTGTCGCACGAGGGGTCCCGGGTGCGCCTGGTCAAGGGGGCCTACGCCGAACCGGCCTCCGTGGCCCACCAGGGCAAGGGCGAGGTGGACAAGGCCTACGTGCGGTGCCTGCGTATCCTCATGGAGGGGAAGGGTTACCCCATGGTGGCCACGCACGACGACCGGCTCATCTCCATCACCGAGCTGCTCGCCGACCGCGTGGGACGTGAGCGCGAGACCTTCGAGTACCAGATGCTCTACGGCATCAGGACCGACAAGCAGGAGGCGCTCGCCCGCGCCGGATCCTCGGTCCGCGTCTACGTCCCCTACGGCGACGACTGGTACGGCTACTTCATGCGCCGCCTCGCCGAGCGCCCCGCCAACGTCGCCTTCTTCCTGCGTTCACTCCGCTCCAAGTGAGGTCTTCCATGGATGCCGTCAGCAACGTCCCCGTCCCGGCCAACGAGCCGATCTACGGCTACGCCCCCGGCAGCGCCGAGCGTTCCGCGCTGGAGGGCCGCGTCAAGGAGCTCTCCGGCTCCGCGATCGACCTGACGATGACCATCGACGGCGAGCAGCGCATGGGCTCGGGCGACGTGATCGACGTCGTGCAGCCGCACAACCACGCGCACGTGCTCGGCCGTACGGCGGACGCCTCGGCCGCCGACGTGCGCGCCGCCGTCGACGCGGCGCTGAGGGCGGCTCCGGCCTGGCGGGCGCTGTCGTTCGACGAGCGCGCCGCGATCTTCCTCAAGGCCGCGGACCTGCTCGCCGGGCCGCGCCGCGCCACGCTGAACGCGGCCACGATCCTCGGCCAGTCGAAGTCGGCGCAGCAGGCGGAGATCGACGCCGCGTGCGAGCTGATCGACTTCCTGCGGTTCAACGTGTCGTTCGCGCGTCAGCTCCTCACCGAGCAGCCGATCTCGTCGCCGGGCGTGTGGAACCGCATGGAGTACCGGCCGCTGGAAGGCTTCGTGCTCGCGATCACGCCGTTCAACTTCACCGCCATCGCCGGAAATTTGCCGACTTCTGCGGCGTTGATGGGAAATGTCGTCGTCTGGAAGCCGTCGCCGACGCAGCAGTTCGCGGCCCACTTCACGATGCGACTGCTGGAGGAGGCCGGGCTCCCGCCGGGCGTCATCAACCTGGTGACCGGCAACGGCGCGGCCGTCTCGGAGGTCGCGCTGACCGACCCGAACCTGGCCGGCATCCACTTCACCGGCTCCACCGCCACCTTCCAGCACCTGTGGGGTACGGTCGGCGCCAACATCGCCTCCTACCGGGGCTACCCGCGCCTGGTCGGTGAGACCGGCGGCAAGGACTTCGTGCTCGCCCACCCCTCCGCCGACCCCGCCGTGCTGTCCACGGCGCTGATCCGCGGCGCGTTCGAGTACCAGGGCCAGAAGTGCTCGGCGGCGTCCCGCGCGTACGTCCCGCGCTCGATCTGGTCGGCGATCCGCGACGACCTCGTGGCCACGGCCGAGTCCCTGACGGTGGGCGACGTGGCCGCCGACCTGTCGACGTTCATGGGCGCCGTCATCGACTCCCGGTCCTTCGCCAAGAACAGGGCCGCCATCGACCGGGCACGCGCCACCGACTCGATCGAACTGCTCACCGGCTCCTACGACGACTCCACCGGCTACTTCGTCAGGCCGACCATCCTCGAAGGCGCCGACCCCGCGGACGAGATCTTCGTCAAGGAGTACTTCGGCCCGATCCTGTCGGTCCACGTCTACGACGACAGCCGCTTCGACACTGTGCTCGACCAGATGGAGAGCGTCTCACCGTACGCGCTCACCGGATCGATCATCGCGCAGGACCGCTACGCCATCGCCTCGGCCACCGAGCGCCTGCGCTTCGCCGCCGGCAACTTCTACATCAACGACAAGCCCACCGGCGCCGTCGTCGGCCAGCAGCCCTTCGGCGGCGCCCGCGCCTCCGGCACCGACGACAAGGCCGGCTCCATCTTCAACCTGATCCGCTGGGTCAACGCCCGCGCCATCAAGGAAACCTTCAACCCACCGACCGACCACCGCTACCCCCACATGGGCTGACCGTTCTCGTCCCAGGGAGCCCGGTAACCAGCGCTCACCCACGAGAACGACAACGCCTGGGCAGCCTGACGCAGGCCGCCCGGGCGTTCCGCTTTCCAGGCGTTTCGCAGGCCGCCGACGTCCGCAGCGGGAATGACCACAGCGGCGCGCCGTCCTAAAATCTCTTGCAGGCGGGATATGCCGGAACCGACACTTTCGTCATGTCCATTCCCACGCTTCCGCCCATTCCGGAGGAGATCCTCACGCGGCTGAACGCCCCCGGCGACTGGGACGAGGAGTTCTTCGACGAGTACTTCGATGCCGTCGACCGGTTTCGTGACTCGCTTGGCGATCCGGCGGTCACCCTCGGTCTGGCCAGGAGGCTGTGGGCGGATCCGGACGAGAAGATGCGCGCACTCGGATTCGACCTGCTCGCCTTCAAGTCCCCCGATGTCTCCTGGCAGCTCACTCCACTCGTCGAGGCCGCCGAGGCACTTGACCTGGATAGGGTCGACGAGAATCTCCGCTGGTCCGCCGCCCACGCGCTGGCAGCCGTCGATCATGAGCGGGCGCTCGTGCCTCTCCTGCGTTTCGCCCGCGACCCTGACCCCGACGTGCGCCGGCATGTGGCCCGCGGGGCCAGTCCCAGTGGATTGATGCTGCTGCCGGAAGAGGCGGTCACGGTGCTGCTCGATCTCATGCGCGATCTGAACCCCGGCGTCCGCGACTGGGCCACCTTCTCGCTCGGAGTGCGGTCGGGCAATGACACTCCCGAGATCCGCGACGCTCTCGCCGCCGTTCTGGAGGACCTGGAAGCCGACACCGCGGGGGAGGCGGCCGTGGCGCTCGCACTACGTCACGACCCCCGAGTGCTTCCGGTGCTCAAGGAGAAGCTCGCCGACCTCGACGTCGGGAACCTCTACCTGGAGGCGGCCCAGGAACTCGGCGACCCACAATTCCTGCCCCTCCTGCGTCAGCTCAAGGACCGCGGATGGGGCGTCGAGACCGGTGACGCCTTCTATCTCGACAGCGCCCTGGAGATCTTGAGCGGATCCTCCACGGCTTAGACGAAAGTCCGGCTGTCGTGCCTTCTGACCTGTATCACCGACGGTGGATAGCTGTGGGTCTCCGCCCGGTGCCCCGCCGAGCCGGCGAACTTGGTTTCCGCCGCCCGTAGCGACCTGGACATCGCGAGCCTCGGGGGGCGTGGCCACCGCTGGCCCTTGTCCAGCGGTTCACAGGGGTACGCCTGGACCGGGAGTGGCTTATGCGTCCGCATACGCGTTTATCTGATCCGGTAATCCATCCGGCTGCTGGAGGGCTACGGCGATGCGAGTGGTGCAATGGCCCGATACCGCCGTGGAAGAAGGCCCGGTGTACCGCTTGGTAGATCAGCTTCGCCACGTGCTCCAGAAGCGCCATGATGGCCCTTCCGGCCGATGAGGACATGACGATCAGGTTGCCCGCGAAGAGGTTCAGCAGCGACCGACAGCGGTGATCTACGCCAACGGCGGCGGGTACCGGTGAATCTCCGCCCGGTGCCCCGCCGAGCCGGCGAACTTGGCGTCGTCGGTCAGGAGCGGAACGCCCAGCGACTCGGCGAGCGCCACGTACATGCCGTCATAGGCGGTGAGGTTGTTCCGAAGCTCCAGGACGCGCGGCTGGAGAGGGAGCATCGAATGCCGGACGATCTTCAGCTGCGCGTAGCGCTCCAGCATGACCCGGGCACGGGCCTCGGAGATCCGCACCTCCGGCCTGCTGGTGATCACATGCCCCCGTACCACCGAGGCGAGCTCGACGTCGATCAACGCCGGGGCATGCAGCTTGCGCGCCAGCCGCTGGCGGAGAAGATCGTCGCCCTTCACGTTGGCCAGCAGGCGGAAGACGATCGAGGCGTCCACGACGAGGCTCACCGGTGGTCTTCTCGCAGCGTCTCGCGAACGAAGTCAGGGTCGTACGGCACCGGCTCGTCGGAGGCGATCTTGGCCATCACCTCGTCCAGAGTCGGCGTGACCGCCTCCTCGTTCAGAAGGTCGCGCACATATGCCGTCAGCGACTTACCTTCGCGCTCGGCCCGTGCCTTCAGTGTCCTCTCGGTCGCATCGGGGACATCGCGGATCTGAATCGTTCCCATGCCACCAATTTAGCATGCAACTTGCATGCACACTCGGCTGCCTCGTCCACGACAACGCCCGGTGGCGCCCGCCGGTCAGCCTCGGCGGCGCGATGCCCGCTCGGCGGCGTCCAGTGCGGCGGCCTCCTCGGGGGTCGGAGCGGTGCCGCCGAGGTGGGCGGGCTGCCACCACACGCCCTGCGGGATCTCGGGATAGCTCCGCTGCACCCGATCGAGCTGCTCCGACATCCGGGTCCGCAGGCCGTCCGCGAGCTCCGCGATGTCCTGCCCGGCCTTGGGGAACAGGGGCTCGCCCACGTCGACCGTGATGGGCACGTGCCGCTGGGTCAGGGCCTTCGGGCGGCCCTTGGTCCACATGCGCTGTGTCCCCCAGACCGTGACCGGGATCAGCGGGACCTCGGCCTGGGACGCCATGCGCACGGCGCCGTTCTTGAGGTCCTTGAGGGTGAAGGACCGGCTGATCGTCGCCTCGGCGAACACGCCGACCACCTCGCCCGCCCGCAGGGCGGCCACGGCGCTGCCGTACGCCCCCGCGCCCGCCGACCGGTCGACCGGGATGTGGCGCATGCCGCGCATCAGCGGCCCGGAGACCCGGTGGGCGAAGACCTCCTTCTTGGCCATGAACCGCACGAGCCGGCGCGAGGGGTAGGCGCCGTACCCGACGAAGATGAAGTCCAGGTAGCTCACGTGGTTGCTGACCAGCACGGCGCCGCCGCTCCTCGGCACGCGTTCGGCGCCGTTGACCTCGATCCTGAGGTCGAGCGCCTTGAACAGCCCTCTCGCGGTCGTGATCACCAGGGGGTAGAGGATCTCAGCCATGCCTGCACGGTAACCTACGCGGGAGTAACTTGGCGTCTCGGTGGCCCAGGAAGGCCTTCTCCAGCCATCGGGATCCCTGATCCGCGGTCATCTCACGGATCCGCGTTCGCCAACGGGCGGAGCCCGCTTCGCGTACTCACCCCACCCCCAGGGCCCCGGCGAGTTTGTGATTTGGTCAGCTTGATTCCCTCACTTCCATCTTGAACAGATTGAGGGTGCGTCGGTGGCTGTAGACGTGGTGG
>NZ_JBICTU010000011.1:0-241381 GCF_043197795.1 Sphaerisporangium sp. NPDC049003 | reverse complement strand
CGACACGCGGGGTGGTCCCATCACTGGCAACCGGGTGGTCCCATGCTCGTGGCAGAAAACCACCCTCGGTGGTCCCATAAGCCTGGCCGGCGACAGCGTCGAACAACGCGTTCAGCGCTTCCTGGGCACTCTGCGCTGTGGGACGTTGCAGATCGATGTCGCGACTCAGACGGGCCTGAGCCGGGTAGCGCAGCAGGAGTGCCTGTCCACCCTTGAGAATCCATCCAGAAGGGTCATGACGAAAGACCCGGGCCGCCAAACGGCTGAAGTAGAAGCTACGAAACACCAGGCCCGGGGTCAAGTCCGTGCTTCTTGGCGTGGGCCCCTAAGCGATCTTTCATGGCCCTTTCAAAGGCTCGGGGGGTGGTGTAGGGCTGACTCACGGAGCCTCACTGGAATCTTTGGTCGCGCTACTGGGTGTGGTCGATGGTTGGCTGGGAGACCCTCTGCCTGTGGTCGGCTTCTGCGTTTTCGTAACCGGAGCACGGTCAGCAGGGAGTTCAGATGCCTGATGGCTGATCGTTGATGCCTGGCCGATGCTGCGGGCTATGTGTTCCGCAAATGAGACCTCTGTGGATTCGGCCAGAATCTTTTGAATCGCGGTAAGTACGCTCGGAGGCAGGGAGGGGATGGAGTTGGGGTGATCGGCGAAACTTTTCTTTATCGTCTCGATGACCTCGGAACGCGCAGAGGTAAGAGGACCGACTTTTGCCAGCTGTTCAGCGAGCGAGGAGATGCCTGTGAATCCAATCAGGTCCTGGTTGATCGAACGACGAATGGCGGCGTCTTTCGGCTGGGCGTCTTCAAGCCCAGAAAGCAGCAGCGCGAGCGCAGAGACGAAACCCTGAACAGCGCCTTCTCGCCTGAGACGTGTGCTCTCCTCCACAGGGAGCTTCGTGCCAGCCTGCCCCGCGAGATACTCCAGCAGTCGCTCCCCTGCCGCAGAGCGCGGCAGCCCGTAGGCTCCGGCGAAACGCGCGACACGCTCAGCCAGAGAAGCGCGGTTCGTCAGGCCACGTCGATCAGCGTCGGCGATCACTCCGCCAACGTGCGCACCGTCTACATGCGCAGCCAGTAGATCAACTACAGTTCGCTCGGCTGTGGTGACCGGAAGGCCGTCGACCCGTACAACGTCGTCCGGTGCGAGATCGGCACGACGCAGGCGTACACCGCGCTCACGAGTGGTGCGACGCCGAGGTACAGAGATTTCAACCGTGGACGCGGGAAGCTCTCCGAGTTGTTGCAGGACGCAAGCCGAGCCATGAGAGACAACTCCCCCATACGTATCAAAGGTGTGGCGTCGCCACGCCGGCAGCTCGGGTTCGAGTCGTAGCCAAGCCACCTTGATCTCCAGATGATCCGGCCGCGCGGCACCTGTGACAAGGTAGACGCCGCGGCCGACGCTCTCAAGGAGACCGGCTTCAACCAGTCGCAGTAGATCAACAGCGCTAAGACCTGCGACTTTGGCTTGAGATGCCGTCACGAGACCCCATTGATCGGCGGCCTGCTCGCCTATCGTTCTAAGTGCCCGATCCCGCCTCATGCATCAAAGGTTACCGTCTACCTGAAGCGATAATTACATCCTGGGGGTAAGTATCGCTGCATCTACACGAAGATCGATCCCAATTGCTTCGTTGACCCCCATCAAAAGTTACATCACGACCGCAGCGCGCCCCCGCCTGGCAGGCGCGCTGCACAACCGGTAGAAACAGCTGCATTTGCCGCCTTGATCGCGCCGTGGAGCCTCTTCTGCGCACACGAGGCGTTCGAGGTCGTGGACCCAAGAGTCCATCGATCAGCACCATGAGGAGTTCACCTCCCCCATCGCCCCTCCACGTCCCCACACCGCCCCACCATCGCCTCCGGCAGGCGCCGACACCGTCTGCCCTGCGGCGGGCCTGGCGACCACCGCTTGTGGCGGGGCATGTGCCGGGTGGCCAGAACGGTGTTCACCCGTCAAGTGCTGGACGGGTGGGTAGGAGAGAACATCACCCAAGGGCCCGCGTTCTCATCCGAACAACGCCAAAGGGCCTCGAAACCCTTGTGTCCCCGGCTTCGAGCCCCTTCGTCGTGCTGAACGCGCGCGGTACTAGACCAGGTTGGCCGCGTACACGGACACGTCGATCTCGCTCACCTGGTCGGCACCCATCGCAAGTGCCAGCTTGCGGTATCGCCGCGCCTCATCGCCGCGGTTACTCCGTTCGAGAGTCCTGGCCAGCGCCTCGTACGCCCATCCGTTGGCCGGGTCGAGCTCCAACAGCCGCCGGAAGGTCGCCTCCGCGCGGCCAAGCTGGGCGCTGTGGAAGTAGGCCCGGCCCAGCAGCTCGACAGCCGCCCGGTTACCCGGATCCCGCTCCACGATCGGAGCGAGAATGCGCCCCGCCTCCGGGTAGTCCTTCGCGTCGAAGAACATCATTCCCCGCTGGTACTCGTCGTAGGACATCGGCTCGTCCCCTTCCCGGGAGCGTCCGCCGGCACCGGCGGACCACCCACCGCCCCCTCAACACCGCCACGTACCACCGTCTTCCCGGCGCCTCACCGGCTGACAGATGATTGCAGAAGTACGGCGAAGCGCTCGCCACGCTGCTCGTGGCCGACCGCATCGCGTGGCGTGCGCGACCGGTAGACGTCACCGCGCACAGTCTTCGCCAAGGTCGTGGCGAACGGCGCGGATTTCCGCCAGGTTCTCTGGGTCGCCGGCGAGCTCCTGTGCCTCCGTCCGAGCCACTTCCATGCGACGAAGGCGGTTGGCGATGAGAAGCGCTTCGCGGACCACATCGGTGGCGGATCTGCCGTCAGCGGTCAGCTCGGCGAGGGCCTTCTCGGTCTTCGCATCGATCTGTACGGTGAGCACAGCCATATCCACTGTACGACGGCCTGCCCCGCAGGCGTTTAACGCAATTCCGTAACCGTACGAACACGTAACGTGTCCAATTCGGCAGGTGGCGCCGCGTTCGCTTCGGGTTGCTTTCGCATGCCGCCCCAACCCGTGCCACTGCGCGTCACGACCAGGGGAACCCGGAACGTCGTTCGGGCGCGCAGGGGGGCACAGACCTAGACGCGGCTGAGGTGTTTCATCCGTCGTCCGGTGAGGCCAACACTTGGGTGACAACACACGGCCCACCCGTCAACCCCTTGACGGGTGGGCCGTCGAACATTCCCGCTCTCGCACATGCTGGACGAGCACGGGCCATCAGCGGTCAGCCCGGCAGGTGCCTTCACCAGCTCCAAGACCTGCGCAGAGGTGGGTCACTTCTTCGCGCAGGTGGTGCCGTTGAGGGTGAAGGTGGCCGGTACGGCGTTGGTGCCGGTGTAGGTGGCCTGGAAGCCGAAGCTCGCCGTGCCGCCGTTCGCGCCGATCGTGCCGTTCCAGTCCGCGTTCTTCACCGTGACCTGGGCTCCGGACTGCGTGGTGACGCCGTTCCAGGTGTTCGTGATCTTCTGGGTGCCGGTGAAGGCGAACGCCAGGGTCCAGCCGTTGATCGCCGCGCTCCCGCCGTTGGTGAGGGTCACGTCGGCGGTGAACCCGCTCCCCCAGTCGTTCAGCTTGTAGACCACCGAGCAACCACCGGGCGAGACGGTCGGCGTGGGAGTGGGGGTGGGGGTCCGTGTCGGAGTGGGCGTGGGTGTCGGGGTGGGCGTGGGCGTCGGGGTCGGGGTGGGCGAAGGGGAGGTGGAGCCGCCGCTCTTGGCCGTCATCCGGGCCGAGTGCGCGCGGAACACCGCCAGCGCCGGGTCGCCGCTCTTCACGCTGTGCGGGTCGCCCCCGGCGTTCTTGTCCGGATACCACCAGAAGGCCGAGCCGTCCCCGTCCCTGGCCTCGAAGTCGGCGTAGAGCGCGTTCCACCAGGTCACCCGGTCGGCGTTGCCCTCGGTGTTGAACTCCCCCAGGAAGAACGGCTTGCCGACCACGTCGTGCGAGTCGGAGATCCACCGGCCGATCAGGGTCTTGGTCTGGTCGAGGGTCAGGTTGGCCCAGCTCGCGTTCGGATAGGGGTGCGCGGAGGTGAAGTCGACGTACGGCGACTGGTGGATGTAGACGAACGGGTTGCCCTCGTCGCCGCCGAAGCCGTATCTCGACTCGTGCCCTTCCAGCCCGGTGCCGACCATGTGGTTGGAGTCGATGCCCTTGACGTAGGAGGCCATCTCGTCGACCCACTTGCGCAGGGTGGCGCCGCTCTTGTTCTCGTCGGCGCTGACGTCCTGGTAGCGCGGCTCGTTCATGAGCTCCCAGGCGAAGATGCCCGGCTCGTCCTTGTACTTCACGCCGCTGTAGTGGTTGGTCCGGTTGAGCGCGTAGTTGACATAGTTCTTGTACTGGGTGAAGCAGCCCGGGCACTTGGCCTTGTCGAAGAAGACGGCCCGGCCGGGGTGCCCGCCGTTCAGTCCCTCCCACTTGAGCCGGGTGTCGATGCCGCCGTAGGCCTCCCAGTAGTTCTCGAACACCGGGATGAGGCGGATGTCGTGCGCCTTGGCCGACTGGATGACGTAGTCGAAGAGCGCGAACTGCTGGTCGTTGTAGACGCCCTTGGCGGTCTCGAACCCGTGCCAGCTCTCGTGGCTGAACATCCACAGCCGCAGCACGCTCACCTTGTCGGCCTGCAACTCGGCCATGTGGGCGTCTATGCGCGCCTTGTCCATGTACTGCGTCTCGGTGTCCCCGTAGCTGCCGCCGTAGGTGAACACGTCGTAGGTGTTCGTCCCGGCGAAGTAGTACGGCTTGCCGTTGAGGCAGAAGTGGACGCCGCAGCGCTGCACGAACCCCGAGATCGCCGCGTTGGCGCCGGAGAGGGTGAGCGTGACGGTGCCGGCGGCGATGGCCAGCACCAGTGACAGCAGCAGATATACCGGTCGGATCCGTCGTCTCATGATGTTCCTTGCCACGGCGGCGAGTGGGAGCGCTCCCATAAAGATCACGCCCTTCGCCCCACCGCAACCGCAGGCGCCACGACCCCGTCGGACCACCGGCCCCACCTGCGCACGGCCGGACGGAGCCCGCTGGAACCCGTGAAACGTTCACCACGGAAACCGGCGGGCGCCGCCCGGCGGCGGGTTCAGGACGCCGCTGTCACTCTGCCCGCCTGGATGACCGTGCGGCGCTCGGGGCCCGCCCACAGGACCGACGGGTCGCCGAACGGGTCGCCGTCCAGGATCACCAGGTCCGCGACGGCGCCCGGCTCGATGCGGCCGAGGTCCGGGCGGCCGATGAGGTCGGCGTTCACGGACGTGGCCGACCGCAGCGCCTCCAGGGCGCCCTCGACCTCGACCTGGAGCCGGAGCCCGTTGAGCTGCTCGTCGTCGAGCGCGCCCATGAGGTCGGTGCCGAAGCCGATGCGCACCCCCTCGGCCCTCGCGATCTCGACCGCCCGGCGCCCGGACTCCAGCACCTCGGCGTTCTTGGCCCGGGGGATCGGGCCCAGCCCGAGGTCCGCACCTCGCCTGTCCATCGCGTCGTACGTCGCGAGGGTGGGCACCAGGAAGGCGCCGTGCCCGGCCATCAGCTTCGCGGCCGGCCGGTCGAGGAGGTTGCCGTGCTCGATCGAGCGCACGCCGTTCTCGACCGAGTGCGCGATCGCCTCGGGCGAGTAGGCGTGGGCCGCCACGTAACTGCCCCGGCGCGACGCCTCCCCGGTGACCGCGCGAACCTCCTCGGGCGAGTACTGCGGAACCCGGATCGGGTCGGTCAGCGAGACCACCCCGCCAGAAGTCATGATCTTGATGGCGTGGGCGCCCCGCCGGAAGCGGTCGCGTACGGCCCGGCGCAGCGGGTCCACGCCGTCCACGATCTCTCCGGTGTGGCTCCCGCAGGCACACAGGTCCTGGTCACCCGGGCGGGGATCGCCGTGCCCGCCGGTCTGGGTCAGGGCCGGCCCCGTGTACAGGTAGCGGGGCGAACGGATCAGGCCCTGGGCGATGGCCTTCGCCAGTCCAGGGTCCCCTCCGGCGACGTCTCGCACGGTCGTGAACCCCCGGCCGAGCGCGGCGCCGAGCCTGCGGGCCCCGGCCAGCGCGAGGTAGCTCAGCGGGGCCGACTCGATCTCCAGCAGGCTCAGTGAGACGCCGTAGGCGTGGAAGTGGGCGTCGATGAGACCGGGGATGACCGTGCCACCCCGCGCGTCGACCACCCGCTGCGCGGCCGGCGCGGCGCCGCCGACCTGGACGACGATGCCGCCGGAGATGTGCACAGGGCCGTCCGAGAGCTCGGCCGACCGGCCGTCGAAGACGGCGGCGTTGACGATGGTCAGGTCTCCCGCGAGCGAGGAACCCATTTCAGCACCCCTTTCCGGCGGCGCCACGAGGGCTCGCCGCGACGATTTGGATCATACGGTCGCCCCGCCCCGGAGCCCCGCGGTCGCGTCGAGGTCGACCTGGAAGGTGTCCGGATCCACCACGACACCGTAGTCGCGGGCGGCCGCGGCCGCGGTCACGAAGCCGTTGCGCACGTCCTTGGCGACCCGCTCCGGCTCGCGCTCGAACGGGTCACCGTACCCGCCGCCACCGCCGGTGTTGTTGACCAGCACGTCACCGGCCGCCAGGCGGTTGTAGCTGCCGCCCTGCGTCACCTCGCGGTCGGTGCCGGGGTTGAGCACGATGTGGTTGTTCTCCCCCGGCCGCCCGTCCCCGATCGGCCACGGCTTGGTCCTGGTCTTGTAGACCAGGCAGATGCCGGTGGACGGCGCGGTGAACCGGTACGTCCGCCCGACGCCGACGCCGCCGCGGTGCCGGCCCGCGCCTCCGGTGTCCGGCCGGTAGCCGTAGGACTCGATGAACATCGGCGACTTGGTCTCGAGGATCTCGACGGGGTTGTTGCGGCATCCGGGCTCGGACAGGTGCATGATCCCGTCCTCGCCGTCGCCCCGGGCGTGCCCGCCGAACCCGACCGCCTCGTTGGTCGCCTCCAGCCATGCCTCGCCGTTGCGGGGGTTGACCCCGAGGCCCATCATCGAGCTGACGTCGCCACCGGAGCATGCGGGCACCCGGTCCGGCATGCCCTGCGCGAGCGCCTTCAGCACGACCTCGCCGCCGAGCAGCCCGGTCCACAGGGTGAAGGTCGGCATGGGCGGCACCGCGTGCATCACGGATCCGGGTTCGGTGACGACGCGCATCGGCCGGAAGTTCCCGGCCACCACCGAGGTGTCGGGGGTCGTCAGCGCCTTGAAGATGAGGCTGCAGAAGGCCTCGGTCTGGCCCACGGGAAGGTTGACGGGCCCCCTCACGTCACGGTCGCTGCCGGTCCAGTCGATGACCATCTCGTCGTCGGTGATCGTGACCGTGACCTGCATCTTGATCAGGCGGTCGAGGTCGACACCGTCGTTGTCGACGAAGTCGTGGGCGGTCCAGGTTCCCTTGGGGAGCTTGGCCAGGGCCAGACGGGCGAGCTTCTCACCGTGGTCGTTGATCGCGTCCATCGCGCCGAGGAGGGTCTCGGCGCCGTACTTGGCCGCGATCTCCTGGGTGCGGCGGACGCCGGTGACGCAGGCGGAGACCTGCGCCTGGATGTCGCCGATGGTCCGCTCCGGCATCCGGCTGTTGAAGCGGATGATGTTGAAGATGTCGTCGTTCTGGACCCCGCCCCGGTAGAGCTTGGTGGCCGGGAAGAAGAGCCCCTCCTGCGACATGTCCGTGGAGTCCAGGACGTATCCCGGGTCCTTCTGCTTCAGGTCGAGCACGTGGATCCGGCAGGAGGCGAAGCCGATGAGCTCGTCCTGGTGATGGATGGGGGCGAAGACCAGCGGGTCCAGCGTGTGGGCGGAGGACCAGTACGGGTAGTTGAGGATGACGACGTCGCCGGGCAGCAGGCCGTCCTCGCCGAGGAACTCCACGGCCTTCTTGATGCCGTGGTCGTTCCCCCGGGTGAACACCGCGATGCCGGGCGCGTCCGCGACGACGTCCCCCTTGGCGTCGTGGATGCCGATGCCGTAGTCGTGGATCTCGTACACCACGGTGTTGTACGCCGTGCGGCACAGGTTGCGGGCCATCTCCTCCGCCGCGGCGAGCAGCCCGTGCCGGATGATCTCTGTGGTGATGGCGTCGTTCATCGGTTGAACTCCTTGGTTCCGGAGGCGACGGTTCCCGGGGCGACGGTTCCCGGGGCGACGGAGATGACCAGTTCGCCGTACGGCCCGACCTTGAGGCCGTCCCCTGCGTGGATGACGGAGGTGGCCGTGTGCTCGGCGATCACCGCGGGGCCCTCGATGGCGTCGCCGGCCAGCAGCGACTCGCGGGTGTAGAGGGCGTAGCCGGCGGCCGGCCGGTCCGCCGACAGGTGGACGGCGCGGGTGCCCTCGGCCGAAAGCGAGCCGGACTCCCGCCGCGCCACCAGTGGCAGCGCGGGTTTGTCCACCGATCCCGTGGCCCGAAGGCGAAGCGTCGTGACCTCGACCGGGTCGCCCATCGTGTGCCCGTACTGCCGCTCGTGCAGCCTGGCGAAGCTCTCCGCGACCCGGGTGACCATGTCGTCGGCGCTCGCGGGGAAGGCCACGGTCACCGAGTGCTCCTGGCCCGCGTACCGGACGTCCAGCGACCGGGCGAGGGTCACGCTCCGCTCGTCGAACCCCTCGCCCGCCAGTTGCGCCAGGGCCTCGCGTTCCATCTCACCGTAGGAGGCCTCCACGGCCGAGGGGTCCAGCCCGTCCAGCGGCGATACCGAGGTGCGGGCGAAGTCGTGCTGCACGTCGGCCATCAGCATCCCGAAGGCGGAGAAGGCGCCCTGGCCCGGCGGGACGATGACGGTGGGAATGCCCAGCTCGCGCGCCACCTCGACGGCCACCAGCCCTCCGCCGCCGCCGAAGGACAGCAGGGCGAAGTCCTTCGGGTCACGGCCCAGCTCGACGGTGATCGCCCGCACCGCGCCCATGATCTTGGTGTTGGAGATGCGGACGATGCCCCGGGCGAGCGCCTTGACGGTCATGCCCAGCTCGCCGGCGATCGGCTGGAGCGCCTTGTCGGCCAGGGCGGCGTCCAGGGTGAGCTTGCCGCCCAGCGGCGTGCCGCCGCCGAGGTAGCCCAGTGCCAGGGCGGCGTCGGTGAAGGTGGGCGCCATACCGCCCCGGCCGTAGCACGCCGGCCCGGGCACGGCGCCCGCGCTCTGCGGCCCGACCTGCAGCGCGCCGGCCTCGTCCAGCCACGCGATCGAGCCGCCGCCCGCGCCGATGGTGTGGATGTACAGCGACGGGGTGTTGATGGGCATCTGCTCGAACTCGGCCCCCTGGTACAGGACGGGCTCGTAGTCGAGGATCAAGGACGCGTCGAGGCTGGTCCCGCCCATGTCGATCGTGATCAGATTCGGCCGGTCCAGGATCTTCGACAGGGCCGCCGCGCCGATGACGCCGCCGGCCGGGCCGGACAGGATCAGGCTCACCGGCTGCTCCCGCGCCGAGCTCGCGGTCATCGCCCCGCCGCCTGAGCGCGTCATGAGGAAGCGCCCGCCGAACCCGCCCGAGGCGAGCTCTCCCTCCAGCGTGTGCAGGTAGTGGCGCACGATGGGCTTGACGTAGGCGTCCAGGACGGCGGTGCTGGTGCGCTCGTACTCCCGGTACTCGCGCGACAGTTCGTGCGACAGCGTGACCGCCACGCCGGGCGCGACCTCGGCGAGCACCTCCCGCATCCGCAGCTCGTGGCCGGGGTTGGCGTAGGAGTGCAGGAAGGCGACGGCCACCGACTGGTACCCGCGCGCGGCGACGACGGCCGCCACGCGGCGCGCGTCGTCGACGTCGAAGGGGGTGTGCACGGTGCCGTCGAAGCGGCTCCGCTCGGTCACCTCGAAGGTGTCGTGACGTTCGAGGAGCGCCGGGGGCTTGCGGTAGGTGATGTCGTAGTTGGTCCTGCGGTCGGTGCGCCCGAGAAGGTAGACGTCGCGGAAGCCCCTGGTGCCGATCACCGCGGTACGCGCGCCGGTGCGCGTCAGCAGCGCGTTCAGCCCGAGGGTCGTCCCATGGGTGAACATCCCGATGTCCGTCATGGGCGCCCGTGCCACTCCGAAGGCGCTCATCACGCCCTTCGTCGGCGCTTCGGGCGTCGTGGGCACCTTGTCGAAGCGGAGTTCACCCGTTTCGGGGATCAGCTCGACGACATCGGTGAACGTCCCTCCGACGTCGATCGCCAGCCTGCTCGCCTTGTCCATCATTGGCTTCCTTCCTGTCCGGGACGCCCGTGTCCGGCGCGGTCTCGGCGGGCCTCGGGATGACCTGCGAGGTTTCCCGGGTGTCCTGGGCCGCGGTGGCCGCGAACGACCACGCACAGCCTGACTTCGCCTGTTCAGGAGGGGTGCGGCGAGCCGCACAGCGGCGGCGTCCCGCACTGTGCGGGACGCCCAGGGGAGGGCTGGACCGGTTTCTACAGTTTCTGCCACGTCGTCGGGCATCGACGGGCGGCCACCGTCCAATCCGTTCGGAGGAACACATGATCCGCAGTGTTCTCTACCTCAGACCGCTCCCCGGCAAGGAGGGCGACCTGGAGGAGTTCTACGCCCGCCACGGTGTGCTCAACCGGGCGCTGTCCCTGCCGGGCTGTCACGGGGCCGCGTTGCATCGCCCCGCCGAGTCGGGCGGGCCGTACCTGGTCACCGCTACGTGGACCGGCGAGTCCGACTACCAGCAGTGGCTCGGCGACCCCTGGCGCCAGCGGATCACCGGAGAGCTGGGCGACCTGCTCGACGGCGGCCCCCGCGCCGACCAGGGCGGCGGGCTCTACACGATCGTGGCGGCGGCCGGCGACGAGACCGGTGACGAGGAAGCGGCTCAATGAGAAGCGGGATGCACATGCACATCAAGAAAAAGGGACTCGCCCTCGGTGTCGTGGCCGGGGTGCTCGCGCTGAGCACCGCCTGCGTCGCGCCGGAATCGGACACCACGGCGACGGGCACGGCTTCCGCGGACTCATCGGCCGCTTCGAACGCCGGGCACAAGCGCATCGCCTTCTTCGGGTTCGCGCGTGCCAACTCGTTCGCCGCGGCCACCTGGGCGGGCATCGAGGAGTACGCCAAGGCCAACGACGCGGAGGCCGAGTTCTTCGACCCCAACTTCGACGCCCAGGCCCAGGTGCAGCAGATCCAGGACGCGGTGACGTCCAAGCGCTTCGACGTGTTCGTCGTGCAGGCCAACGACGGCGCGGCCGTGGTGCCCGCGGTCAAGCAGGCGGTGGCGGCCGGGATCACCGTGGTGGCCGAGTTCACCCCGGTGGGCACCCGCTATGACACCGCCGAGTCGCAGGTGCCCGGCGTGATCACGCTACTGGACGTTCCGGTGGACAACGGCCGCAAGCTGGGCGAGCTCGGCGTGGCCGCCTGCGAGAGCAAGAAGCTCGACCCGTGCGAGGTCGCGTACCTGGAGGGCTTCAAGTCGCTCCCGCTGGACAACGCGCGCACCGACGCCGCCGTCAAGGCCCTGGAGGCCGCAGCCGGCGTGAAGCTGGTCGCCCGGGTCGAGGGCGGCTACACCAAGGAGAGCGGACGCAAGGCGACGCAGGACGTGCTCCAGTCGCACCCGGGCGTCGACGTCGTCATCGGCTCCTCCCAGGCCGTCGCGGGCGCCGAGGCCGTACTCAAGGGCAAGGATGTGCTGCTGATCGGCAACGGCGGCTCCCGCCAGGCGGTGCGGGCCGTGCAGGACGGCCGCTGGTTCGCGACCTACTACCTGCCGGAGAAGTCCGCCGGCGCCAAGGCCGCCGAGCTCGGTCTCGCCAAGGCGCGCGGCCAGGAAGTGACGACGACCAACAGCTCGACCGACCTGGCCCCCGGTGAGGGCAAGGGCACCAAGGACGTGCTCGCCGGCGTCCAGGGCGAGTACGACGAATAGCAGGAGCGGCACGGAAGGGGGTCACTCGATGTCCCAGCCGGTCAGGATCGACCTGGAAGGGTTCGGCAAGGCTTACGGCGGCGTGCCCGTGCTGCGCGATGTGTCGTTCACCCTGTACGGGGGACGGGTGCACGGGCTGCTCGGCGAGAACGGCGCCGGCAAGTCGACGTTGCTCAAGGCGGTGTGCGGAGCGGTGGCTCCGGACACCGGGCGCATCTTGCTGGACGGCGAGCCGATCTCGGTCGGCTCCCCCCGGGACGCGCTGCGGCACGGGTTCGCGCTCATCTCCCAGGAGCTCGCCCTGGTGCCGGCCATGACCGTTCTGGACAACGTCCACCTCGGCCGGTGGCGCAACCGGCTCGGCTGGCGGACCGGCCGCGAGGACGGCAGGACGCTGGCCCGGCTGATCGAGCGCACCGGGTTCGATCTCGACCCCTCGGCCCTGGTGCGTGACCTGCCGCTCGCCGCGCAGCAACAGGTGGAGATCCTCCGGGCGCTGGCGTCCGGAGCCTCGGTGATCGGCATGGACGAGCCCACGGCGCTGCTCACCCAGACCGAGACCGACCGGCTGATGGCCGTCATCAGGCAGCTCGCGGCCGACGGCACCGCCGTGGTGCTGATCTCGCACTTCCTGGAGGAGGTGCTGTCGGTCTGCGACGACGTCACCGTGCTGCGCGACGGCCGCCATGTGGTCACCGGACCGGCCGCCTCGCAGACGCCCGGCAGCCTGGTGCGGCACATGGTCGGCCGGCCGCTCGAACTGTTCTACCCCGAGCCGGCCCCGGTGAAGGACGCCGCCCCGGTGGTGCTCAGCGTCCGCGACCTGCGACGCGGCACGGCGGTGCGCGGCGTGTCGATGGAGATAAGGGCCGGGGAGATCGTGGGGGTGGCGGGGCTGGTCGGCAGCGGCAGGTCGGAGACGCTGCGCGCGATCTTCGGCGCCGACCCGCGCGACGGCGGCGCCGTCGAGGTGGACGGCGACCCGGTGCCTCCCGGCTCGCCGTCGCGGGCCATGCGCGCCGGCCTGGCGATGGTCCCGGAGTCCCGCAAGGAGCAGGGGCTGGTGCTGGACCGCTCGGTCCGCGAGAACATCGCGCTGGCCAGCCTGAGCTCCAGGCAGCTCGCCGGTTTCGTCAGGGGCGGGTCCGAGAGGCCGGCGGCCGGGTCCATGCTCCGCGACCTGGACGTGCGGGGCTCGGACCTCGGCGGGCCCGTCTGGACGCTGTCGGGCGGCAACCAGCAGAAGGTGCTCTTCGGCAAGTGGCTGCTGGAGAAGCCCGCGGTGCTGCTGGTGGACGAGCCGACCCGCGGCGTGGACGTGGCTGCCAAGAGCCAGATCCACCGGCTCCTCGTCGACCTCGCCGCCGGGGGCATGGCGGTCCTCATGGTGTCCTCGGAGGTCGAGGAGGTCATGGGGCTGTCACACCGGGTGCTGGTGATGCGGCACGGCCGGCTCGTCGCCGAGTTCGCCCGGGGCGAGGCGACCCGTGAGCAGGTGCTCTCGATGGCTTTCGCCGACGACCTCCCCACCGGAGCCGCCCCCGGGCCGACCCGCTCAGCTGACCCGACGAACTACCCAGAATCAAGCCGTAACAGCACGGAGGAGCACGAATGACCACCATGGCTGACACGGAGGCCCCGCCCGAGGCGGCCGCACGGGCCACGGCCAGCAGGTTCACCAGGCTGCACGACTTCGGCATCGTGCTGACCGTGGTGGTGATCGTGGTCGCGCTGTCGCTGACCACCCAGACCTTCATGACCACCGGCAACCTGGTCAACCTGCTCGACCAGGCGGCGGTGATCGGGCTGCTGGCCTGCGCCGCCACCCTCGTCATCATCTCGGGCGCCTTCGACCTGTCGATCACCGCCGTGCTCGCCGTCTCGGCGATCGTCGCCGTGGTGGTCACCACGCATGCCGGGGTGCCGGCGGGCATGGCCGCCGGGGTGCTGACCGGCGGCGTGCTCGGCGCGATCAACGGCCTGGTCGTGATCTCCGTCAAGGTCCACTCGTTCATCGCCACGCTCGCCCTCAGCATCATGTACCGGGGGCTGGCCGTGATCCTGACGGCCGGCGCCATCGTGTACCCGCAGGAGAGCAGGCTCGCGTCCTTCCAGGCGCTCGGCTGGCCGACCGTGCTCGGCGGGATCACCGCGGCCTCGCTGTTGTTCCTGCTGGTCGCGGCGGTCTGCTGGGTGGTGCTCGCGCGCACCACCTTCGGCCGGCGCATCTACGCCGTCGGCGGCAACGAGGAGGCCGCGCGCCTGTCCGGCATCCGGGTCGGCGCGGTGCGGGTGGCGGTCTTCGCGATCAGTGGCGTGTGCGCGGCGCTGGCGGGACTCATCCTGGCCTCCCGCGGCGGGTCGGCGCAGGCGGGCATGGCCACGGGCATGGAGCTCACCGCGATCGCGGCGGCGGTGGTTGGCGGCACCAGCGTGCTCGGCGGCGAGGGCGCGATCTGGCGCGGGCTGATCGGCGTGCTCCTCATCACCTTGATCGGCAACGGATTCAACCTGCTGGGCTGGGATACCATATATCAGCAGGTCGTGCAGGGTGCGCTGATCCTCGGAGCGGTCAGCTTCGACCGGCTGCTGCGAGGCCGAAGGAGTTAGGTGGCTGGCGCGCGCATCGGGGTCCGGCTGGGTGCCGGCCAAGCTCGGGCCGCTCTTGTCGGCGCCGGTGACATCCGCCACGCCGCGTGCGGCTCCGGCGACGACCGCACGCTCTCGCGCATGCTCCGTGGCCTCGCAGAGGGCACGCCGGTCCGGTCGGTGACCTGGGACGTCTCCGCCGAGCTCGACCCGGCCACCGCCGGTTCGCCGGTGGCGTCCCTGCGGGTCATGCCGCGCCCGCCGGTCGGCAGCGGGCATCCCTCTCCCCTGCTCCTGGCATTGGCCGGGCACCGGGCCGCGGTGGTCGGAGGGCACGACCTGTTCGGGGTCGAGCTCGCCACGCTGGACATCTACGAGGTGCTCCGCACCGCGGCGGCCGTGCGGGCGGAGGGGATGAGCGCGCTGGCGCTGACGGCCACGGGGGCTCTCGGATGCCCCGACCACGAGCTCGCCGCGGCCGAGCTGGTCCGTGAGGCCTTTCCCCAGCTCAGGGTCTCGCTCTCGCACCAGGTCGGAGGCCTTGGCCTGCTGGAGCGCGAGGCCGCGACGGTGATCAACGCCGCGCTGCTGAGCCGCGCCGAGCAGGTGGTCGAGCGCTGCGTCGTGATCTCGGGCCGGCTCGGAGGCTCGACGTCGGCCTGGTTCGTGGCCGGGGACGGCGGCAGGATCTCCGCCGAGCGGCTGCGGCTGCTGCCGGTGCTGGGGCTGTCGGCCACCGGCGCCGCCGCCCTGACCGGCGCCGCGCGGCTGGCCGGAGTGGACGACGCGGTCGTGGGGCTGGCCGGGCCCGACGGGCTCGCCGTGGGCCACGTCCGCGACGGCCTCCCGGACGTGGCGACCGACCGGCCCGGTCCGGGTGGGGTGCGGATGGCCGTTCCCCAGGCGTCGCTGACCCCGATCCGCGGCTCGCACACGGCCACGGCGTCGGCCTTCGCCCTGCTGGCCGAGCACGACCAGCACACCGCGGTCATCGCCGTCGCCGATACGGGCCCGGACGGGGACCCCCGCGACGGGGACGCCACCGACCGGGCGCGGGCCGCCGCGGCCCGGCTGCCGTCGGCGTCGGTGCTGGTGGAGCCGTCGGCCGAGCTGGCCGCCATCGGCGCGGCGGGCACGGAGCCGAGCGCCTGGCTCGACACTGTACTGTACGCCGAGACCTCCGAGGTGCTGGCCCGCAAGCAGGCCGCCGCGGAGCAGCGGGCGCTCACCCTGGTGGCCGAGAGCGGCGCGCGGCTCGGCAGCGAGCGCGTGGTCAGCTCCCGCGCCATGTCGCTGTCGTTCCTGCGCAGCGGCTCCTACCGGCTGGTGGTACGCGCGGGCGGCCGGGCGGAGGACGACGCGTGACCGGCCGCTCCATCACCGTGGCGGACGTCCCGGCCCTGCTGGCGGGGGCGGAGTTCTTCTCGGCCAGCGCCGCGGGCGAGGGCATCGAGTTCGCGGGCTTCTGGCTGGAGGACATCCTCGCGCGGACGGGGCCCGTGGAGCTGGTCACGGCCGGCGAGCTCGACCCGGGCACGCCGTGCGCGGCGGTCGGCGCGATGGGCTCGACCGTCGCCATGGCCGAGCTGCCGCCCTCCGGGGAGGAACCCGTGGCCCTGGCACGCAGCCTGGCCGGGCGGTTCGGCGCCCCGCTGGGCGCCATCATGCCGCTCAACGCGGCCAGCGTGAACGCGCTGCACCCGGTGGCCGCCGCCGCGGTGCTCGGCCTGCCGCTGATCGACTGCGACGGCATGGGCCGGGTGTTCCCGCTGATCCACCAGACCACCTACGAGCTGGCGGGCCTCTCGCTCAGCCCGCTCGCGGTCGTCAGCGCCGGCAACGACTCGCTGCTGCTGGACACCGGCTCGGCCCGCGCCGAGCGGATCGCCAGGTCGATCGCCCAGGCCGCCGGCGGGTGGCTGCTGTGCGGGATGTACCCCACGCAGGTGGGACGGTTGCACGAGGCCGCCATCCACGGCTCGGTGAGCCGCACGCTGGAGGTCGGCCGGCTGCTGCGCGAGCACACCTCCGACGGCAGGACGGCGCGGGAGTCCGCCGGTGGCGGCGGCTCCGCACCGCCCCGGTACGGGCGCCCCGGCGACGGCGGGTGGCCGGCGAGCGGCACCGCGCCGCACGAGCGCCTGCTCCGTGACCTCGCGGCGGCGACCGGCGCGACGGTCCTGGGCGGCGGCCGGGTGGTGGAGCTCGGCCCTTCTGTGCGGCAGGCCGGAACCGTCTATCCGGGCAACCCGATGAGCATGGTGGTCCACGACCACGACAGCGGCCGCCTGATCCGGCTGGAGGCGCACAACGAGCTGGTGCTCGCCCTCGCCGACGGCGCGCTCACCGCGGCCGTTCCCGACCTGCTCTGCCTGCTCGACCGGGGCACGCTGCGGATGACCGGGCCGGAACGGCTCACCGTCGGTGACCAGGTGGACGTGCTGTGCGTGCCGGCCGCGCCCGTATGGCACACCGTCCACGGGCTCGGCCTCGGCGGGCCGGGAGCCTTCGGCTTCCCTCTGCGCCACCCGCGCCAGGAGGGCCGATGAAGCGCGCCGGACGCCCCGCCGAGCAGCTGACCGTGGACGAGCTGGTCAGGTACGGGCCGCTCGGCCACGCCCAGATGCTGGTCGGGGAGAACCTCGCCCGGCCGGTGTCACGGGTGGCGCTCATCTCCGATCTCGACCAGGTCCGCCACTGCGGGCCCGGTACCGCCGTGGTCCTCTCCGGCGGGCTGGCGCAGGGGGCGTGGGCGGTCGAGTCGGCGCTGCGCCTGGCCTGGGAGCGCAGTGCCGCCTGCCTGGTCAGCCCCGCCGTCGTCGGGCTGGACCAGGCCACCGCCCAGCTCGCCCGGCGGATGCGGCTGCCGGTGTTCGTCGTGAACGGGGACACCGCCGCCTGCGCCCTGGACCTGGCCGCGGCCATCGCCAGCCCCGAGGCCGCCCGCGCCCGCCTCGCGGCGCGTTGCGCGGAGCTGTTCGCCGAACGGAGCAACGCCCGGGGCATCGTCGGAGTGATCAACTCGGAGGTTCCCGGCGTGACGGCCGCGCTGGTGGCTCCGGACGGTCACGTGCTCGCCGGCCAGGCGTCCGCCGACCGGGCCGAGCACCGCGTCCAGGTGGACGTGCCGGGCCCGGACGGGCGTCGCTGGGCCGAGCTGGTCGCCGCCACGGCCGGCCCTTCCTCTCCCACCTGGGCCGAAACCGTGCTCCTCATCCTGCGCCTGGCCCGCGGGCCGCTGGCCGCCTCGGTCGCCAGAGAGCGGGTCGACGCGGTGCACGACGCCGAGCGAGGCCGGGCGGCTCTCCGTGCCCTCTTCGCCTCGGCCGGACGTGATCCCGCACCGACGGCGCAGGAGGAGCCGGGCACCCGTGACCGGGAACGGACCGTCCCGGGGGAGGCGCTCGGATGGCGCGTCGGCGGGCGGCACGTCGCGGTCTTCCTGCGGTCGAGCACCCCGCTGGACACCGCCGCCACCGGTCCCGGCGTGATCTCGGCCTGGCAGGAGGTCATCGACGACCTGCCTCTGGTGCCGTGGGACGCCGGCTGGGCCAGCTGGTGGACCGGCGAGGAGATCGAGGTGGAGCAGGTGGCGTCGGCGCTGCGGCGGCACCTCGCCCGGATGCGCTCGCCGATCCCGCTGAGCGCGGGCGTGGGCCGCGTCGCCGAAGGGGCCGAAGGGCTGCGGGAGTCGCTGTCGCAGGCGATGCTCGCGGCCGGGGTGACGGTGCGGGACGGCCACGGGACGGTGCGCTCGTTCGACGAGCTGGGCTTCCGGGTGCTGCTCGCCTCGCTGTCACAGACGGAGCTGGTCGGATCCGCCCGGATGGTGCTCGCCGACCTGCTCTCGGCGCCGGACGGGCCGGTGCTGGTGACCACGCTGGCCGCGCTGCTCGACTGCGCGAACTCCACCAGCCAGGCCGCCGCCCGGCTCGGCGTGCACCGCAACACGGTGCTCGGCCGGGTCGAGCGCATCAGGGCGCGCGGCATCGATCCCGATCGCCCCGATCAGCGGCTCGCGCTCCACCTCGCCTGCTACGCGCTGCTGCCCGAGCTGAGCTGAGCCATCCGGACATGCCGTTGAGACCGGTACGGCGGCGCGGGTCAGGCCCCGCGCCGCCGTACCGGGATCGGATGCCGGGCTCAGACGGAGACCGCGTAGAGCTCGGCCGCCCGCGCGGCGGAGACGTGGCCGTCGAGCACGTCGGTCCGTACGGCCTCGGCGTCGCGCTCGGCCGGGTCGCCGAAGCCGCCGCCGCCACCGGTCATGCAGCGGATCACGTCACCGGCGGCCAGGCGCAGGCCGTTGCACTTGAGGATGCGCCGCTCGTCGGGACGGCCGGGGTTGATGACGATCTCCGGCGGGACCGCGTCGTGCCCGCCGAACAGGCCCCACGCCGGGGTCGACGACCGCTCGAACCACAGTGAGACCGTGCAGTCGTGCAGCACCGTGTACTCCCGGAGCACGCCGTTGCCCCCGCGGAAGCGGCCGGAGCCGCCGGAGTCCGGCCGGATCTCGTACCGGCTGATGCGGAACGGGTAGCGGGTCTCGAACACCTCCACCGGGATGTCCTTGAGCGAGCCGTTCACGTTGTTGATCAGGGCGGTCTCGCCGTCCGAGCCGTCCCAGGCGCCCCAGCCACCGAGGGTGGCCTCCAGGCTGACGTAGTCGCGCCTGGTCCGCGGGTCGGTGCCGGCCAGCAGCACGATCATCGAGTCGCCGTGGCTGGCGCCCGCCACCTTGCCCGGCATCGCCGGAGCGAGCGCCTTGGCCACCATGTCGATGAGCAGCCCCAGGTGGGAGAAGTACCACTGGCAGGCGGCCGGGGCCACCGCGCCGAAGACCGATCCCTCCCGCACCTGGACCGTCATCGGGCGGAAGGACCCGCCGTTGCCGGGCACGTCCGGGCTGACGAGCAGCTTGTACCCGACCCGGCAGGCGGACACCGTCTGGGACGTGCCGCAGTTGATCGGCCCCGTGGTCTGGTCGGCCGACTCGGTGACGTCGAAGTCGATGTCCGAACCGCTGACCGTGATCCTGAGCTTGATCGGGATGGTGGTGCCGAGGTCGATGCCGTCGTTGTCGAGGCAACCCTCCGCGGTGTAGACCCCGTCCGGGATGGCCGCGATGACCTCGCGCTCCAGCGCCTCGGTCTGGGCGAAGATCTCGTCGCGGGCGGCGCGCAGCGTTTCGAGGCCGAAGCGCCGGACGATCTCCTCCAGGCGTGCCTGGCCCATCTTGATGGTGGCGATCATCGCGTGCATGTCGCCGCTGGTCTGGTAGGGGAAGCGCACGTTCGTGGCGATCGTGCTCATCACCCCGGGGACGTCGCGGCCACCCTCGACCAGCTTCTGCGCGCCGAGCCGCAGGCCCTCCTGGTAGATGTTCACCGAGTCCATCGACCCGCCCGGGTCCTTGGAGCCCACGTCGATCCAGTGCGCCCGGGTGGCGGTGAAGCCGACCAGCTCCTCGTCGACGAAGACCGGCCCGAAGATGGTGACGTCGTTGAGGTGGGTGCCGCCGAGATAGCTGTCGTTGAGGATCCACACGTCGCCCGGCTGCCACACCTCGCGGCCGAACTGCTCCTCGGTCGCCTTGGTGCAGGTCTCCAGGTTGCCCAGGAAGATCGGCAGGCCGGCGGACTGGCCCAGCACCTGGTGCCGGTCGTCCAGCAGCGCGACGACGCAGTCGCCGCACTCGTAGATGATCGGGGTGTAGGCCGATCGGATGAGGGTGGCGTTCATGTCGTCGGCGGCGGCGGCGAGCGCGTTGCGGATGATCTCTACCACGACCGGGTCGACGGTCCTGTTGTCGGTCACGATTCCTCCTGTCTCACAGCGTTTCTCACAGCGTGCCGTCCGTGCTGGTCCGGATCACCAGGGAGCCGATGGGGTCCACCGACACCGAGAAGCCGGGGGGCACCACGGTGGTGGCCGTGCCCTCCACGATGATCGCCGGGCCCTCGAACGCGTGCCCGGCCGCCAGGTCCTCACGGCGGATGAGCGGGGTCGAGCGGCTCTGGCCGTCGAACACGACCTCGCGGAGCCGGTGCGGGAACGCCGTCTCCGTGGCCCTCTCCACCTGCTCGGCGGCGCCCCGGCCGAGGTCGCCGAACGCGGTGGTGCGCAGCGTGACGAACTCGATCGGCGCGCCCAGGTTCGCGTGGCCGTAACGGGACTCGTGCTGCTGCCCGAACCGCTTGGCGATGATCTCCACGAAGTCGTCGCGGGCCGGCTCGCTCGCGTCGAGGAGCGGCACGGTCAGGGTGTACTCCTGAGCGGCGTAACGGATGTCGACCGCGTACTCCACCCGGCGGTTCGGCTCGGGCACCCCCTCGTCGGCCAGCGAGCTCAGGGCGGCCTCGGCCATCGCCGCGAGCCTGGCCGCCATGTCGGCGGTGTCCAGGTCGGCGTCGAGGTGGAAGTAGGTGTCCGAGGCGTCCTTGCGGATGTCGGTCTGCAGCATGCCCCACGCGGAGAACGCGCCCGGGAAGCGCGGCACCACGACCTCGCCGATGCCGAGCTCCCTGGCGAGGAAGACCGCGTGCATCGGACCGGCGCCGCCGAAGGCGACCAGGGTGAAGTCGCGCGGTTCGATGCCCCGCGAGACGGTGATGGTCCTGATCGCCTGGGCCATCTTGGCGTTGGCGACGTCGCAGACGCCTTCGGCCATGGCCACGGTGTCCAGGCCGAGGCCCTGTGCCAGGCCTTCCAGAGCGGTACGGGCCGCGCCGGTGTCCAGCGTGAGCGAGCCGCCGGCGAACCACTCCGGGTCGATGCGGCCCAGGACGAGGTTGGCGTCCGTCACGGTCGGCTCGGTGCCGCTGCGGCCGTAGCAGGCGGGGCCGGGGGTCGCGCCCGCCGAGCGGGGGCCCACCCGCAGGCCGCCGGCCTCCAGCCAGGCGACGGAGCCGCCGCCGGCTCCGATGGTGTGGATGTTCACCACGCTCATCAGCATCGGGAGGCCCTCGATCTTGGCCTCCGGTGAGATGTCCGGCTGCCCGTCGATGACCAGCGACACGTCGAAGGACGTGCCGCCCATGTCCACGCAGATGAGGTTCGGCCGGCCGATCGCGCGGGCCAGCTCGACCCCGCCCATGGTGCCGCCGACCGGGCCGGACAGCAGCGTCTGCAACGGGCGGCGGCGGGCCGACTCGGCGGTGAGGATGCCCCCGGAGGACTGCATGACGTGCAGCGGTACGGCGAGCCCCCGCTCCGTCAGGTTCGTCTCCAGACGCTCCAGGTAGCGTCGCACCACCGGGCCGGTGTACGCCTCGACGACCGCCGAGGAGGTGCGCTCGTACTCCCGCCACTCCTTCGCGGCCTCGTGCGACAGCGAGATCGTGAGGTCCTCGCCGAGCTCCTCGCTCAGGATCTCGCGGGTGCGCAGCTCGTGCGCCGGATCCAGGTAGCTGAAGAGATAGGCGACCGCGATCGCGCCGAACCCGCCGTCGCGGTAGCGCTGGGCCGCCTGCCGCACGGCCTGCTCGTCCAGAGGTTCGAGCTCCGTGCCGCCGGCGTCGAACCGGCCGCCGACCTCGACGATGTCGCGCAGCGGGACCAGCGGCGCCGGCTTGCGGAAGTGCAGGTCGTACAGCCGGGTGCGCGGGCCGCGCGCGATGTGGTAGGTGTCCCCCGCGCCCTTGGTGGACAGCAGCAGCACCTTCACGCCGCGCCGCTCAAGGAAGGCGTTGAGCCCCTGCGTGGTGCCGTGCACCGTGAACGAGATGTCGCCTGGGGAGTCCACCAGGGACTCCAGCGCTGTCAGCACTCCCTCGGTCAGGTCTTCCGGCGTTGTGGACGATTTGCCCACCTGATAACGGCCGGTGGCTTCGTCGTAGCCGATGACGTCGGTGAATGTGCCGCCGATGTCCATGGAGACCCGGAAACGGCTCATCAAGGAGCTCCTCTCTGCAAGGCGTAGCGGTGACCGTAGCTCCGGCGCGGCCACCCGGGATGTGCACGGCGACCACCACATCGCCGGGTCACCGTGCGAGGCGCCCTGCGAGGGCTTGAGGTCCGGCGGGAAACTGGGCGCGCCGTAACAGGGGAGGTAGGCGATGGACGTCGCGGTCGGACCGGGTCGGGCGGATGTGCCGGAGGTGCGAGGGGTCTTCACCGAGGAGGTGGAGAGCCTTCGCGCGGCGGGCCTGCTCAGGTGGGAGGGGTTCACGGCCGAGCCGGGCTCCACCGCGCCGGTCGAGGACGGGGGTCCTGTGCTGCTGGCCGGTCTCGGGCCGCTGGACGGGTGCGACGCCGAGCGGCTGCGCGCCGCCGCGGCGGCCGCGGCGGCACTGCTGCCCGGCGATGCCGTGCGGGTCGACCTGGCGGGCCGCGGCGCGGGCGCGCTCGGCGCCGGGGAATCCGTCCGCGCGGTCGTGGCCGGGCTGGCCCTCACGGCCGCGCGGCCGCTCAGCGTGACGCTCACCGGGCTGGATGGACCCGACGGTGACCACGCCACCGCGGGGCTGCTGGACGCGGAGGCCGTGCTGCTGGCCCGGGAACTGACCAACCGCCCGCCGAGCGAGCTCGTCCCGGATGACCTGGCGTGCCTCGCGCGGGACGTCGCCGCCCGGGAAGGCCTGGCCGTACGGGTCCTGGACGAGCATGACCTGCGGGAACTCGGGATGGGGGCCCTGCTCGGCATGGGCGCCGGATCTCCGCACCCGCCTCGGCTGGTGGACCTGCGCCACGAGCCCCCGGGCGCGCGGTGTTCGGTCACGCTGGTGGGCAAGGGCATCACCTTCGACTCCGGCGGCCTGTCCCTGAAGTCACCCGCGGCCATGATGGGCATGCGGGGCGACATGGCGGGCGCCGCGGTCGTACTCGCCGTGATGTCGGTGCTGGCCAGGCGGGGGCTCCCTGTCGCGGTCCGCGGCCTGCTCCCGCTCGCCGAGAACATGATCGGCCCGGCCGGCGTACGGCCCGGCGACGTGCTGCGCGCCTGTGACGGCCGGCGGATCCAGGTGCTGGACACCGACTTCGAGGGCCGGGTGACGCTGGCCGACGCGCTCGCCCTCGCCGCGCGGGAACGCCCCGGCGCGATCGTGGACGTCGCCACGCTGACCTACCAGGTGGTGACGGCGCTCGGACCGGAGATCGGCGGGGTGCTCGGCCGCGACCGGGGCCTGACGCGGCAGGTGCTCCGGGCGGGCGCGCTCGCCGGCGAGCCGCTGTGGGCGCTGCCCTGGGCGCGTCGCTACCGGGACCAGATCGCGTCCGGCTACGCCGAGGTGCGGAACTTCCCCGAGGCCGACACGGGCCGTGCCATCACGGCGGCCCTGCTGCTCGGCGAGTTCGTCCCGGAGGAGATCCCGTTCGCCCACCTGGACATCAGCGGGCCGGCATGGCGCGGTCCCGCCTCCGGCCACGGCGCCACCGGCTTCGGCGTGCTCACCCTCACCCGGCTGCTGGAGTCGCTCGCGACCGCCGCGGTTCCACTGGACCGCTCATGACGGCGGCGTCGAGGGGGCCATGGCCACGGCGTCTCGGTCGGGGGGCGGACGACCAGCCCCCGCAGTACGTCACGGGTGAGCAGATCGGTCGAGGGGCGGACAACGAGCCCCCGCCATACGTCACGGGTGAGCAGATCCGGCGCGTCCTGCCGATGGAGCACGCGGTGATGGCGCTGGAGCAGGCGTTCCGCGCCCGCGCGGGCGAGGACGACCCGCCCCGCACGGCCGTTCCGTGGAGCCACGGCGAGCTGCTGGTGATGCCCAGCGAGCACGCCGAGTGGGCGGGCACCAAGCTCGTCACCGTCGCCCCCGGCAACCCCGCGCTCTCGGTGGACCGGATCAACGGCACCTACGTCCTCTTCGACGCCGCGACCCTGGTCCCGAGGCTGCTCCTGGACGCGTCCGAACTGACCGCGCTGCGGACCGCCGCCGTCAGCGCTCTGGCGACCCGCTATCTGGCCCACACCGACGCGCGGACCCTGGTGGTCTTCGGCACCGGCCCGCAGGCCCGGTCGCATGTGCGGGCGATGCTCGGCGTCCGGCAACTGGCCGAGGTGCGCGTCGTCTCCCGCGATCCGGCGCGGGCCGCGAAACTGGCCGGCGAGCTCGCCGTGGAACACGGGCTGCCGGTGACTCCCGGCACCCCCGCTGACGTGGCGGCGGCCGACATCGTCTGCACCTGCACCGGTTCGGCCACTCCCCTGTTCGACGGCCGCCTTCTGGCCGACGTGGCACATGTCAACGCCATCGGCGGCCACCACCCCGAGGTGCGAGAGGTCGACTGCGAGACCGTGCGGCGGGCCTTCGTCGTGGTCGAGCAGCCCGGCCCGGCCCGCCGCGAGGCCGGAGACCTGATCATGGCGGTGAAGTCCGGCGCGGCGGACGACTCCGTCTTCGACGTCGACCTGCACCGCGTCGTCACCGAACCGTGGACCCGCCCGGAGCGTCCCACCCTCTTCAAGTCGGTCGGCCTCGCCATGGAGGACCTCGTCGTCGCGGCGGAGATCGCCACCAAGGTGCTGACGCCGTGACGCGGGCCGGCTTCGGAGGCGTTGAGCGACGCGCTTGGCGACTCCCCCTTGGATCGCGAGCGGCGCCGCTGTCAGGGGTGGGCCTTGCGGTAGCTCTCGTACAGGGCGGCGAGGTTGTCAGTGTAGAGCTCTGTGTAGCCGCAGGACGCACAGATCCAGGCGCGCACGGTGCCCGTCGAGGAGCCCTGCTTCCAGACGAACCCGTGGTCCGGCGGCTCGGGCTCCTCGACGCGGACGCTCAGCGGCAGCGAACCGTTCCTCGCGTGATCGCGCACCTCCACGCCGGCCATGACATGGGGCGAGCCGCATTTCGAGCAGAGATCACGTGTCACGGTCTTCCCAGTTCCTCGTCGAAGGTCATTCCGCACCGGCAGCGTATCCGGGTCCCGGATCAGGTGGCGCGGCGAAAATTTTCCAAGTAAATCATCTGCCAAGTTGTTCGGATGCGGGATCACGGCGGCACGACCACACCTCAGCGACCTGGCCGCCGGGTCCGGCCACTACCGTTCAGGGGCGTCCTGCGGCTCCGACCGGCCGCCGACGCCTGGCACAAGCCCGTGTTCAGCGTCGTCATCGCGGCCGCCCTCCCCAACCTCGTACTGCTCGGCTTCGGCCGCCTGGACCTCGCCGTCTACACCTCCGTCCATTTGACGACAATCGGGCTGTTCGACTTCGACTCGATCGTCGCGCAGTCGCTACGGGTCCTGCGCGAGAACCCGAAGGTTTCGAAGATGATCGCCGCCCGATATCCCTGGTTGATCGTCGACGAGTACCAGGATCTCGGCCCAGTCTTACATGAGCTGGTCTTGCACCTGCATGACCATGAAGGTGTTCGAGTCGCCGCCTTCGGCGATCCCGATCAGTCCGTCATGTCCTTTACCGGGGCCGAACCCCGCATCTCCTGGAACTGGCTTCGCATTCGGACTTCCGCGAAATCCCTCTCAATATCAACTACCGCTGCGGACAAGCCGTGATCGATGCCAGCCATGTCGCGCTTGACGGGGCCCGTACCCACCGGGCAGACCCCCTTCGCAGCGATTCCGGAGGCCTGGAATTCGTTCCTCTCGCTGGAGACCTGCCTGACCACGCACAGCGTGTTGTCGACAAGGTGGACCAGCTCATGGCCTCAGGCGTGGACCTCCACAAGATCGCGGTTTTCTACCCGCGCAAGGGTGAGCTATTGGACGCGCTCATCAATGCTTTCGACATGAGCGGCCTTGCATACGTTCATGAGGGCGAACACCGTCTCCCCAAGGGCGACCTGGCCGACTTCATCCGAGAGTGCGCCGCCCGTGCCATCCTCGGACCTCAGCCGATCCATGGGAAAATCGATCACCATGTCGACAGCGTGAGCACGATCACGGATCTGGCGCACACCTACAACCGACTTCGACGCAGCAGCGGTCTACTCGAACTCCCCGAACACGTCGTTGGAGGCCTACTGGTCAAGGCCCTCCATGGGACATCCGCAGAGGACTACCTGGCCCTTTGGTTGGAAAAACTTTCTGATGCGCTGCAACTTGCCGCTGTGGGCACAGGGAGCCCGATCGTCCGGGACCAGAAAGCACTCCAAGGCTTCATGAACGTCGCCCAGAGCTACGGACTCACGGTAGGCGACGTCGCGGGCTCTGTTCGCGTCGGCAGGCTAACCCTCACGACCTATCATTCCGCGAAGGGGCGCGAGTGGGACTTCGTCATGCTGCCCGGGCTCGTGGACGGCATCATGCCTTACCGCCCGTGGTCGCGCCCGCATGGACGGCACCTTGAACCGAGTAAGGCAGGACTCACAGAGTCAAGAAGACCGTTCTACGTCGGCCTTACGCGGACGAAACAGACCGCCACTCTGATCTACGGCGGCTACTGGACAATGTCTTGGGGAGAGCGAAACGAGTACGGAATATCACGATTCGTCCTTGAGCTCATCGGCAGGTTGAGCACAGGTCCTGCTCTCGCTGATGCGATTCGAGGCGACTAGCTGATCGGGCGCCCTGCCTGAGATCAAGATACGAACTGGCGTCATCCGTGCTGGCCGTCGTTGCCACTGCGTTTGGGCTGCGATCGCCCTGCCGGATAGGAGGGCACCGTCAGACCTGCGGTTGGCGATCGCCCAGCGGAATGTCGTTAGCCGTACGCGTCTGAGGTAGGGCACCTGTCGTCCCTCCGCTGTCATCCAGTACAAGCCGAGGCTTGGCGACCAGGTCGGGCGGCCAACTCAGAGAGTAAGTCGGGCGAGACCATCCCGGACTCTGACCGTCGCCGGGTGGTCGGAGCCGTACAGGCGGTCGAGATCATCGAGCAGGTCGGCGAGCGTGCGGCGGGCGGAGTCGATGTCGCCGGTGCTCTTCTCCAACTCGCCGATCTGCCGCCGCAGCTCCAGGGTCCGTGGGTCGTCCACCGGATAGGCATGCATCTCGTCGAACAGAAGATCGTTCATCAGTCGGAGGGCGAGCGCACCATCCCCAAGGTGAGCGTGACAGGTGGCCTCCTGCATACGGCACTGGAAGACCCGCTCGTCGTCGGCGGTGTACCGCTTCGCCAGATCCGCGGCGAGCCGGTGGAATTCCGGAACCGCCTGGCGGTAGTCGCCGCCCCCGAACAGCACGTTGGCGAGTTGCATGCGCAAGCTGAGTACTTCGGGATCATCCGCGCCGAGGGCCTGGCCGGCCGGCTCGGCGACGGTCGCGAGCACGTCGACAGCCTGGCTGTAGCGGGATTCTCGTACGAGCGACATGGCCTCACGACGCGCACGCTCGATGTCTCCCCTGCTGAAGTCCGTGTCACCCCATCCGGAAGGCTGAGCGATGACCCGTGCCGCAGGCGCGCCCGTCGCGTCAGGCCGATTCAGCATCCGACCGACCACCTGCGAGTACATGCGCAGCGGGCTGGGTCCGCTCACGGTGACACCGGGAAGCTGCCCGACCCTGGTTACATAGGGAAGCAACCGGTCATGGACGGTCGCGGCGTCCGCGGGCCTGTCCTCCACCCGCTTGGCCAGCATCGACAGGAGGAGGGCGTCAAGATCGGCCGGCACGTCGGGCCGGAGCGGGAGCACCGAGGAGGGCGCGGTCTGTACGTGCTGCTCGAACACGCTGTACTCGGTCTTCCCGGTGAACAGCCTTTTGCCCGTGAACAACTCGTGCAGCACACAAGCGAGGGCGTACAGGTCGGTCTGCGGTGCCAGGGTGCCGGCTCGGATCTGCTCCGGCGGCATGTACGAGGCGGTGCCCAGCATGTGGCCGGTGCGGGTGAGCCGGGACAGGTTCGGGTCATCGAGCACGGCCAGCCCGAAGTCGAGCACCTTGAGGGTGCCGTCCGGACACAGCATGAGATTGGCGGGCTTCAGATCCCGGTGGAGGATCGACCGTTCGTGGGCGGCGCTCAGCACCGCCGCCACCTGGGCTCCGATCGCGGCGACCCAGCCGACGGGAAGGGGGCCATGCTCGTCGACGACATGGTCGAGCGTGACGCCCTCGACGAACTGCATCACCAGGAACAGCCGTGGTCCGCGCAGCGGATCCTCGAACGATCCCGCATCATGGATGGCGGGTATCCCGGGGTGATCCAGCTTGGCCATGATCATCGCTTCATGGATGAACCTGCGCTCCAACTCCGGATTGGGAACGCCATCAGGGAAGCGGATGAACTTGACGGCGACCCGGCGGTCCAGGCGTTTGTCGAAGCCTCCCCACACCTCGCCCATGCCTCCTCTGGCGAGGTGGATCTTGTCCAGTTCATACCGACCGAGGATACGGACGTGCTCAGCCACCACGCCTCCGGACGTCGCAGGAGAGATCGACAGGGAAGAATCTAGCCGGGTTGCAGCGTGCCTTCGAGAAGACCGTCGAGGCCGGACCTGACCAGGGCGTCGCTGACCGTCCTCATCTCCCGGACGGCGTCCTCGAAGGCGAGGAGCCTGCGGAAGGTCTCACCATACGCCCGCTGCTCGTCGATGGGCAGACGTGGCAGCTGGGCGCGACGGGGATCGATGCGGCCGGAGGAACCCAGACGCGTGCTGGACTCCCCGGTGCCGCGGAGGCACCCGGCGAGGAACTGCGGGTCCAGCCGGTCGGGATCGGTTCTGAACAGCAGCAGCTCGGGCCCGAGAACGGCTCCGCCCTCCCGCATCACGCGGGTGGCCATGTCACGACGATGGATGAGCGGCGATACGACGTCCCCTGGTTCGATGACGACCAGTCCCGGCACGTCCCCGGTTCTCCTGCTGGGCGCTCGGTCGAGCAAGAGGTCCTTGACCGTCAGGACGGGCAGGCCGTCTTCCTCGAAGGCCATCTTGAGCGGCCCTTGGTAGACGGCCACCACCCCGGCCCTGACCAGCTCCCCGACCGTGGCCATCGGCAACTCCCGGCGCCGTGCCAGCGGGGTCAGTTTCGGGATGTCGAGTCCGGCGAGCGCCGCCGCCGTCCGTTCCCGGACCGCCGTGAACACGGACGGCTCCAGCTGGCTGAGGCCGCTCACCCGATGTGTGGGGGTGAACGAGATCTCCTCGTCGAGCAGGTCGATGATCCGCACGGTACGGGCCGCGCTGGGCAGCTCGGTGCTGTCAGTGTAGGCGCGCCAGGCCGCTTCGGCGACTGCCAGGTCCTCTCCTGCGTTCACCAGGAGCACGTCGGAGGCGGGCTGCTCGTCCTGCTCAGGACGGCGCAGCACCCACAGGTCGGGCGCCCCGCTGGAGGCGGGCGCGGCACCGGCGGAGAGGGTCACGATCGCCCGCACCGCCCCGGCGCGAAGCAGGTTGCCCCGGATCCGCCGACCGGCGCGGCGACTCGCGGCGACCCCCGGCATCATGATCACGACGAGTCCGCCGGGCCGGACATGGGCGAGACAGTGCTGGACCCAGGCGAGCTCGGACTCACCTCGCGGCGGCAGGCCGTACTCCCAGCGCGGATCACTGGTCAGCTCCTCGTAGCCCCAGCCGCGGTCGTTGAACGGCGGGTTGCAAACCACCGCGTCCACCCGCTCGCTGGAGAAGGCGTCGGCCCTGAGCGAGTCACCCGCCCGGATGACGGCGTCGACGCCATGGAGCAGCAGCCTGGTCGCGGTCAACCGTGCCGCGCTCGCGTTGACGTCCTGTCCGAGGACCCGCGAACCACCACAGGCCAGCAGCAGAGTGCCGATGCCGCAGGAGGGATCGAGAACGGTCCCACTGGACGTCCCGGCCAGGCGGGCCATCAGCTCGGCCACGTCGCGCGGAGTGGCGAGCAGCCGGCGGGAGTGCAGGTCTGTGTAGCGGTCGCAGATCTCGTCGAAGGCACCCGCCGGGCCGCGCTCGGCGGCGATTTCGGCAAGAGCCCGGATGACCTCTGGTTCCACCGCCGACGCCCCGGGGAGCCTACCGGGGATCTCTGGAACAGCGTCCTGAACCGCCGCGGAAAGGCGCTGAACGAGCTGGTCGTCGGGAAGAAGAGAGAGTTTCCGCCACCCGGCGGCGTCGCGTCGCAGGTACAGCAGGAACGCGCCGACGTAGCCCACGGCGTCGCCCAAGCGGAGATCCTCACCAGCGCTGCGGAGCCGTTGCCAGGCCCGTTCCAGAGGCGGGACTTCGACGTACCTGTCGTGCTGGCGCAGCCACTGCTCCACCTGCGCCAGGGAGAACGCCGGGCTGGTCGCCGTGCCGCCCACCGGCTCAGGGAAGTCGTCGAACCGTTTGCGCCAGTTGCTGACCGCCGCCCGGCCCACGTCGGCGAGGCGCGCGATGTCGGCCGCGTTGACGGTGACGTCGTCTCGCATCATCGTCCCTCTTCCGGCAGCCACAGGTCGGGGCCGAGGCGGCGTAGAAGCTCACGGCGGTCCTGAAAGTCGGGCATCGCGCGCTCGACCAGCCGCCAGAACTCCGCGCTGTGGTCGTGGCGGAGCAGATGGGCCAGCTCGTGCACCAGAACGTAGTCGATCAACGTGGGGGGCAACTGCATCGTCGCCCAGTGGATGTTCACCGTCCCGGACGGGGAGCACGACCCCCAGCGGTACCCGAGCGGCAGCACCCGCAGGCCGGACACCTCGACCCCCAGGCGCGAGGCCCACGGCTCGACCCGCCGTTTCAGCCACGTCTCACCCACCCGGCGGTACCAGCGGACCAGTTCCTCGGCTCCGCCGCCCCGGCCCAGCTCCAGCCGCCCGCGCACCAGCCGCACCTCACGGGCGCGGTCTACGATGCGCAGGCGATAGGACCTGCCCAGGTACGGGAACCCCTCCCCGGACACGTATTCGCGGGCGGGCCGGGACTCCCCCAGCTCGCGCCGCTCGGCGAGCTTGCCGTACAGCCAGGACCGCTTCGCCCGGACGACCTTGGCCAGCTCGTCCCGCGAGATCTCCGGCGGGACGACCGCGGTGACCGAGGCGTCCCGCTCGACGGTGAGCCGCACGCTTCTGCGGCGCTCGCTCACCGACACGTTCACGTCGAGGTCGCCGACGTGCAGGACACCAGGAAAATCACTCACGGTCATCAGCATGCCAGGGTCACCCCTGCGGTATGTACTGGCGGTTACTCTTGACCACGTCGAAGAGCAGGCCAGCCAGGTGGTCGAGGGCGCTCATCTCGCATACCTTCTCGTCGAACAGGATGCGGAAGATGTGCCGGCGGAAGTCCTCCTGGTCGACCTGCTTGCTCGACGTCCAGAAGTCGGTGATGTGGATGCTATCTGCGGCGACTCGGTGGATCTTCCGGGCCACGTCGGCGAGGTGCTCGTCCTGCGCGCTGTCGGCGGAGGTGGCGGTCTCCTGCAGGATGAGACCGTAGAGCGCGCTCTCCACCTGGCTCAGCCCGAAGGGGTTCTGCGGCTGCTCCTCCGTCATCTCGGCGATCAGCCCGCTCAGCGCGAGGACCTGCTGCTCCCAGTCGGTGGCGAGCTGCTTCAGGATCTCCTCCAGCCGCTCGCTCAGCCGCTGGTAGCGGGCCGGGTCCTCGGCACGGTGCACGGTGATGTGGTGCCGGATGGCGTGCTCCATCTCCGACGCCCTGGCGCGCGGCCCGGGCAGCGCCTCCACCTTCTGCGCGAAGTCGGGGGCGGTGAGCGCGACCGGCGGGAGCTTCTGCTCGATGCCGAGCGAGGTGACGTGCTCGTCGATCAACTCGCGGATCTTCGCCCCGTACGCGGCCGGATCGAACCGCCCTTCGTCGTCGCGGTAGCGGCGGGTCGCCGTGATCTTGATGACGCCGAACCGCTTCGCGTCCTCCAGGTACGGCTTGGCCGCCGGGTCCGGCAGGACCGTGTTGACGGTCTTGAGGAAGCGGGTGAGCGCGACGGTGAACCTGGCGCGGAGCTCCTCGTCCTCCAGCGTCTGCACGCACCCCTCGATGTCGGCCGGGTCGCGGAACATCAGGCGTAACCGGTCGCGCTGGGGCTCAAGCTTGGCGATCTCGGCGCTGGGGTCCTTGAGCGCGGACTCGACGTCCTGCGCCTCGGCGTCGTCGAAGTCGCGGGCGTAGACCCGTAGCGCGTCGAGCAGGTTCTTGGCCACGCCCTGGTAGTCGACGACGTAGCCGAACTCCTTGCCGTCGGAGGTACGGTTCACCCGGGCGACGGCCTGGAGCAGTTCGGCGTCCTGGAGCGAGCGGTCCAGGTACATGACCTGCTCGATCGGCGCGTCGAAGCCGGTCAGCAGCATCGACTTCACTATGACGAACCCGATGCCGGACTCGCCGTACGGCTTGGTGAACTCCTGGATCCGCCGCTCCTGCTTCGCCTGGTCGGTCCACTCGGTGTACCGGCTGTCGTCCTTCTCGCCGGCCGAGATGACCGGGACGAAGTCCATGCGCTTCAGCACGTCGAGGTGGCGCGCGGCGTTCACCAGCAAGGCGTGGCGCGGCTTGAGTTCGTCGGAGGGGGTTGCCAGGATCTTCTCCGGCAGCCGCTCGATCTGCCGGACCAGGTCGTCCCTGGCGGCGAGCAGCGCCTCGCGGTAGCGGATCGTCTCCTCCCGGCCGCGCGCGACGACCTGCGCCTTGAAGCCCTCGGGAAGGATCTTGCCGACGTAGTGCCGCAGCATGTGCCTGGCCTTGGCGGCGATGAGCTCCTCCGCCGACGACACCTGGCCCTTGGTGGCGTACCGCCGTTGCAGCCGGTCGCGCTCCTCGTCGGACAGTTCCTCCAGGTCCTCCTCGAACACCTCGTCCAGGTCCCGGCCGTCCCGGATGGCGCCGGTGACGGTGTGGCCCTCGTAGAGGATCGGGACGATCACCCCGTCCTCTTCGGCCTCCTTGAGGCGGTAGGTGTCGATGAAGCTGCCGAACAGCTCGACGCTGGTCTTCCGCTGCCCCTTCCTGGTCATGATCGGCGTGCCGGTGAAGCCGATGCGGGCGGCGTTCGGCAGCGCCTCCCGGAGGTTGGCGCCGAGGGCGGCGGTGTGCGAGCGGTGCGCCTCGTCGATGAGCACGACGATCGACTCGTCGGCGTTCACCTCACCGAGCTCGGTGCCCGCCGCCATCCCCTGGGTCGTCCGGTCGTCCTGGTTCTTCTGGATCATGACGAAGACCACGCCGGGGCCGTGCTTGGCGAGAATCGTCTTCGCCCTGGCCGCGCTCTTCGCCACGTCGACCTGCTCGCCGCTGAGCCGCATGGTCTCGCTGAGCTGCCCCTGGAGCTGCGTGCGGTCGGTGACGACGACGACCTTCGCGTTCGCCAGGTCGCGGGTGGAACGGAGTTTTCTGACCAGGAAGGTCATCGTCAGGCTCTTGCCGGAGCCCTGGGTGTGCCAGATGATGCCGCCGCGCCTGTCGTTCACGCCGTCCCGGGCGCGCGTCTTGCCGGTACGCAACCGCCTGACCGTCCGGTCCACCGCACGGAACTGCTGGTATCTGGGGGCGACCTTGATGGTCTTGCCCTGGTCGGTGGTCAGGAAGGCCACGTAGTTGTGCATGATGTCGAGCAACCTGCCCGGACGCAGGACGGCCGAGGTCAGGATCTCCTGCCTGCTGAGCTGGCCGGGGGTCTTGCCTCTTTCCTCGGCGAGCTCTTCCTTGGTGAGCGGGTACGGGTCGCGCCACGGCACGTAGTGTTCGAGCCGGGCGGTGAACGTGCCGAGCTTGGCCTCCTCGCCGCTGGTCACGATGGTGAGCTGCACGGTGTGGAAGAGCTTCTGGTTGCCGGTACGGACCTCGCTCGGCCGCTGCTCGGCGTAGTCAAGGAGCTGGTCGACGGCCTTGCCCAGGCTGGTGGTCCTGGGTTCCTTGCATTCCACGACGACGAGCGGGATGCCGTTCACGAACAGGACCACGTCGGGGATGATCGGCCTGCCCTGGGTGCCGGGGATGTTCACCCTGAACTGGTTGACCACGGTGAACTCGTTGTTCGCCGGCGTCTTCCAGTCGATGAAGTGGACAGTGCGCCCCTTGCCGCCTTCCCAGCCCGGTACGCCGTCCACGACCGTACCCTTGATCAGTAGCTCGGTGGCCTGCTGGTTCGCTTCGAGGAGACTGCTCGCCGGGATGCGGGACAGCGCGTTGACGGCACTGGTGATCCGAGCCTCGTCCAGCCACGGCTTACCGTCCTGGCCGAGGTTGATCTTGTAGATAGCGTCCCGTAACCGGTCTTCGAGAATCACCTCGTCAAACGTGGTCCGCCCGGACGCGAAAGGCTTGGTCGGGATAACCGCCCCGTACTCCGCCCCTTCGAGATGCTTCCACCCCATCGCCTTGAGCTGCTCGCATAAGGGCCGCTCAACCAGCTTGTACTCCAGATCAGCCATTACGATTCCCGCCGCTATCTCAGATATTCAGTTGACGCCTATAAACCCGCCGCTACGTCCCCCGACCTCGCCCGGATCACAGCCCCTCAAGCACCGCTTCACCCTCCGAGATCCGCACTCGCCCGGTCAGGAGATCCTCCATGAGCCCCTGCTTGAGCGCGCCCATACGGTTTAGCTGTGTTTTTTCTATCTCCAGCCGCTCTTGAAGAACTCGCTGCACCGCAATGTGGTTTTCCTGCCTCTCCAGTGAGACCAGAGGTATGGGCATCGCCTTGAGTTGCGTTGAATTGATGGTCGCGAGATTGGTAGTCTGCTTGGCAATGCTCAGGAAATAGCTTTTTCCGGCGGACGAAGACGCATAAGAAGCCAGATACTCAGGTAGAATGCGCGATCGATCAGAACGCACTCGGAAGATGTGGTTCTGGCAGATACATGGATCGATGCGCGCATCCCAAACCGCACCTCGCCCAAGCTTGTCCAAGTCGCCCCCCTCGGTCAGCAAGACGTCTCCGGATTGTAGGAGATATCTCTTCAGGTCAGAGCGACTAATTCGTACAGTCTTCATCTCTGATGTATCGATGAATCCGTCCTGCACATTAGCTACACGCAGATAAGGGAGTTCTATTGCGCCCCCCGACTCCGTCCCCAACGTGACGCCGCTTCCGATATGGGCCACCGCTCCCAACCGAATGACCTGTTCTGACTCACATGCAAGCCGATTCAACTCGGCCTCAAGAACCGCTTGCGCGACAAGCGTCAGCTTAATGACGAGTCGTCGCTGGGCGTCAAATTTAAGATCTAGGACGTCTAGGATCTCCACGATCCGTCGCTGCTCCGCGATGGGGGGCAGCATAAAGACGTACTCTTCTAGCTCTTCTCGATTTATTTTCGGAATTCCACTCCTCCCAGAAAGAGCTTCAGCAAATCTAGAGAAGCCCTCTCCGAGAAGCACCGCAAGCAAGTAACGAGAATCGATCTGACCGGAAGGTCTGAGCGGATACATGTCTGCTGAACAGAGACCGTCGAACCGGGCCATCGCAGCCTTACGAAGCGCTGGCCGAATCTTGCTGTAAACGACATCTCCTGGCCGAATGATATATTTACCGCTAACTGCCCCTTGTTCACGTGCAGTTCGCACTTTCAAAAGATTTCCGGTACCGCTCTCGACGTGATCCGGCGCGATCAGCGGCTGCTCCGAATAAGGGCTGCGCTGCGGATTGACCTGGCCGCTGGGCAAACTCACAAGGTCCAGCAACTTCTTCCGCGACCATCTCACTGGCGTGTCATGCATAGCCGAGGTCCTTCAGGTAGATCTCCAGGCGGGTGGCGGCGGCTGCACGTTGAGATTCGAGTTCACGGAGGGTCACGGCGTATTTGTCGGCCCACGTTCCGAAGGTAGCTTCCAGGGCTCGACGGGCAACGGCCGTAAGGGAGTCGAGCCGGATGCGGAGTGCGTCATGGAAGACGTTGAGCACGAGGGTGGTGCGGGTGTCGTCGTTGAGTGCGTCGATGGCCTGGCGAAGACGGTGGATGAAGTCATCCTGGAGGCGACTGGCCTCGCTGCGAGCATCGGCGACGTCATCCTTAAGGCTCTTGAGATCAGCCGATGACATCCTTTCCTCGGGCTCGTCCGCCTCCTCGTCCTCCTCGCCGGGCTTGGCCGTTGCCACCTTGAGCTGGGCGTTCAGCTCTGCGTAGCGGGTCTCCGCCTCCTCCAGTTCGGCCAGGTACTCGGGGATGAGCACGGGGACGACCCGGTGGTCACGGGCCTTGCGTTTCTCGGTGGCGATCTTCTGCTTGTCCCAGTATTCGGCTTCTTCCTCATCGAGGGCGAAGGCGCTTTCGATGGTGGTGAGCCAGCCTTCGACGACTCCCGTGAAGCCGTTCAGGGAGAGGGCCTTGATGTCGTACTGGGTTTCGCCCCACCAGGCGGCTACCACGCCAGCCAGCTCGAAGCGGTCGAGCAGGCCGAGGGGCTTCAGTTCCGCGACGAAGGACTCCAGCAGTTCGGCCCGGATCTCCATGACCTTGTGGGTTTCCGGCAGTTCGACCAGGCGCTTGCTGTGTCGCGACCACCAGTCCGAGAACGCCTCACGGAGCCTCGCCTCGGCCGGCTCGGCCAGCGACGGGAGGCGTTCAGCCGTGTGCTGCCAGCCTTCGGGCAGGAAGTCGTAGTAGTCCGCGTCCCGCTCCGCGAAGAGCGTGGCCGGGTCGATGTCGAACGCGGTGAACAGGTGGGCCTTGTCCCGGACCTCGGCCTTGGGGACGCCGCCGTGCAGGTGAGCCCGTACGTCCTGCGGCTCGGGCGGCGGGGTGTTGTCGACGTACCGGCGGATGTTGAGGTTGAAGTCGTTCTCTCTCAACTCCTTGATGTCCACCACTCGGGCGAAGCCGGGGATCTCGCGGTACTCCTCGAAGGCAGAGACGATCTTCTCCGCGTGCTGGGGATCCAGGTAGTTCTGCGCCCGGCCAGAGGTGTACTCGCGGTCGGCGTTGATGAACAGCACCTTGCCGCGACGCTCGTCCGGCCGCCGGGCCGTACCGCGCAGGATCAGGACGCAGGCCGGGATGCCGGTGCCGTAGAAGAGGTTCGGGGCGAGGCCGATCACCGCCTCCAGGCGGTCGTCCTTGATGATGCCCTCGCGGATGTCCTTCTCCTTGCCGCCACGGAACAGCACGCCATGCGGCAGGACGATCGCGCCGAGCCCGTCCGCCTTCAGCACCGCCAGCACGTGCTGGGCGAACATCAGGTCGGCCTTCTTGCCCGTCTCCGGAGCCCAGCCGTACTTGGAGAACCGCTCGGGGTGCTCCATTCCCTCGCGGTTGTAGTTCTGCGAGAACGGCGGGTTGGTGAGCACCCGGTCGAACTGGGTGAGGTAGCCACCCTCCTTGTGCAGCGGGTTGGCGAGGGTGTCGTCGTTGCGCAGGTCCGCGTTGAGCACGCCGTGCAGAATCATGTTCATCTTGGAGATGGCCCAGGTGCCGCCGTTGTACTCCTGGCCGCACAGGGTCAGGTCACGGTGGTTCCGGCCGTGCTCCTCGACGTACTCCTTGGCGTGGATCAGCATGCCGCCCGAGCCGGAGCAGGGGTCGTAGACGCGCATGTTCGGACCGGGCTTGATCAGGCGGACCATCATGCGGACGACGCCACGCGGGGTGTAGAACTCGCCGCCCTTCTTGCCCGCCGAGTCGGCGAACTGGCCGATCAGGTACTCGTACGCGGCGCCGAGCAGGTCGGGGAACTCGAAGTCGTCGTTGCCCAGGCGGTAGCGGTCGAAGTGGTCGACGAGTTGCTGGAGCCGCTTGTCCGGGATCGTGGACTGGCCGACCTTCCGGGTGAAGTCGATATGCTCCAGGACGCCTTCCAGCGCCCTGGAGTTGGCCAGCTCCAGCTCGTGGAGGGCCTTGTTCAGCAGGTCGCCAACGCCCTTCTTACGGGAGTTGTCCTTGATGTACTGCCAGCGCCCGTTTTCCGGAACGAAGAAGCTGCCACCCTCGTAGAACATCGGGTTGTCCGCCGCCCGCTCGGCCTCTTCCTGGCTGCGCCCACCGGCCCGCAACTCTTGGATGAGCGCGGCGCGTACCACGTCGAACTGGTCGGAGCAGCGCTTCAGGAAGAGCATCCCGAAGATGTACTCCTTGAACTCCGAGGCGTCCATCTTGCCGCGGAGGATGTCCGCCGCCCCGAACAGGTGGCGCTCCAACTGGGGCAACGTCAGCTTGGCCACGTGGTGACCCTTCTCGTCGACACTTCAGGCAGAGCAAGTCTGCCGCCTTCCGGGCCGGCACGCGGCCCGGATCAGCCGAACGAGATGCTACAGCAACCAAGCTGTGAGCGCTATTCACAAGACAAGAAATCTCCGGCGGCCACCACCGCTCTACGGGAGCCATCCCTCCTTCACTCCACCGATAAAGGCACGCCACTGGACCGAGGCGACAGCGAGGACGGGTCCGGACGGGTTCTTGCTGTCACGCAGCAGGACCAAGGGAGGCTGTACTCCCGTGTCCGATGCGTTGCCCACCATGGCTACCTCGACGCACTCCGACCCGTTGGCACTGCGGGTGCTCTTACGCCACCGGAGCTGCGATGTGTCCATCGTGGATCCCACCTTTCCCGTCTCAGTCACCCGATCGCCTTCATCGCTGCGACGAGGAGAGCCACTGATTCATCCGGTGGCAGCGCAGCGGCGCGCAGGTGGTCGAAAACCAGCGTATAACGCCGTACATCCTTCGGTTTCTCTACGTATAGGTTTCCAGCGGGACTTTCTGCGTAAACGACATCGGAGTCCGTTACGTCGGGGAACTCGATGATCGAGAACGGGCCGATAAGCCCAACATGGGCGCCCTTCGCGAAGGGCAGGATTTGGATGGTGACAGTGGGCGTGCCGGCAACCTGTACGAGGCGCTCCAACTGAGCCCGCATGACGGTGGGCCCACCGATGGGACGGCACAGAACAGCCTCGTCAAGCACAGCCCACAACTCAAGGGGGTGATCCCGCACAAGGGCCGACTGACGTCTCATCCGTAGGGAGACGAGGCGGTCCACGTTCTCCTGGCTGTCCATGAGCCGGACAGCACGAAGAAGAGCACGCGCGTAGTCCTCGGTCTGCAGGAGTCCATGGACAAGGTTGGTCTGATAGGTGCGCAGCGATGCGGCCTCGGCTTCGAGTCCCACGTACGTCTCGAAGCCAGCGGGCAGGACGTCCTCGTAGTCCGTCCACCACCCCTTCTGCTGAGCGTCTCGCACCATGGCGAGAAGCAACTCCCGCTGATCGTCTACGGCTCCGTACATATCAAGCATGTCCCGCACGTCTCGAAGCCGTGGCACGGTCTTCCCGGTCTCAATGCGACTGATGGTCGAGGCGGAACGCTCCAGATGACGTGCAACTTCCTCGATCGTCTTGTCCGAGGCCTCCCGTAGGCGCCGCAGCTCGATGCCCAGTCGGCGGCGGCGGACCGTTGACCCTTGACTTGCGGACACGCTTCACCTCGAAGGCCGTGGGGACGTCACCGGTGAACCCTAGCGTCACCTCCGGTCACCTCGCCCCTACATTCGGCTACGAAAATCCTGTGGAATTTGCGCGATGCACTTGCAGGAGGCACGTGCACTCCGCGACACTCCGTAAACAGAAAGTAATCAACTGGTTGCAGCGCGTCTCGACGTAGAGGCGGCAAGGGCAGCCGCAGGAGCCTGTGGAGGTCGATGGTGGGGCGAGAGGCTGGGCGGTTGGAGTTGTTGGGCGCCGGGGCACGGGTGCTTCAGGTCCTGGAACGGGAGGTGTCCCGCATCGACGTCCCCCAGACGGACAGGACGGCCGCGCAGTCCGTCCCACCGGCGAGCAGCCGCGAAACGGTACGGCCCAGCGCGGCCGTACCAGGCCCGGGAATGGACCCGCAGGGTGTGATCGTCGTGGACGGCGCCATCGGTCACGACGACGAGCACCGGAACGGCACGCAGCCGGGCGCGTGGACCGTCGCCGGATACCTCACCCTCGCCGGCCACGTCGAACAGGTGGGGGCGGCACGCGCGTTCGTCCGCAAGCTCCTCGCCGGGGATCCGCTCCTGGAGTCCGCCCTGCTGGTGGTCTCCGAGCTGGTCTCCAACAGCGTCCAGCACTCCCGATCGTCGCTGCCAGGCGGCACAGTGACGCTGTACGTCCTGCACGTCGGCACCCGGGTGCGTATCGAGGTGCAGGACGACGGCGCGGACGGCGTCCCATGCCTGCGGTCTGCCGAAGCGGCAGAGCTCCCGGAGTGGGCCGGAGCACTGGACGAGCTGGATCTTCGTGGCCGGGGCCTACGGCTGGTGGACGCGGTGGCGGCGTGCTGGGGCTTCACCATCGGCCGCCGCAAAACCACCACGTGGGCGGAACTCTCCCCCACCGACACCCCTGGGGCCCACCTATGATCGTGACCTGCAGCGACGCCGCCACCGCACGCCCACGACACAGTGCGTGCACTGGCACGGCGGTTCACCGGCTCTTTGGTACGGCAACACCACCGGACATTGGTGGGCGCTCCCACCCGCCCACCACCACGAACATCTAAGCCTTATCGAGGTTGGCAGCCCAGATGAACTGGCCGAACGTATCTGGCGAACCGAGGCAAGTAGCCACCTCATCGTGGCCTGGCTCGGGCGTGTCAGGTAGGAGGCCCAAGTGATGTCTCGTGCACACGGCTGTCGTACCCTAGGTACCCTGAGGTACCGAATATGAGGGAGGCGATCAGCATGGCACTGTCGCCGTTGAAGGTCGATCCAGAAATCGACCAGCTCATCTCCAACGGGGCTCATTTCCTCGGCGTCACCAAGAAAGATCTTGTGGCCGAGGCCGTACGGGTCTACCTGGAGATCCGTCGTGAGGAGATCCGGCAGAAGATGCTGAGCGCGATGGCTCAACTGGACGGCTCCAACCGGTCGCGTCTGGCCATGCTGACCGGTCTGAGCCCTGAGCGCATCGATGAGCTCGGCGGAGTACGCGAGGACGACTGAAGGTGCCGACGAACCGAGCGCGTCCTACCTTGCGCTGCTTGCGTGATGATCTGAAGCTCGCGGTCCCGCCTGCAGACGACCCGCTGGACGAGATCGCCCACCCACTCCTGAACAAGACCACCGAGCAATTCGCCGATGAGCACGCCAAGCACGAGCGCATCCGGGCGATCGATGACCAGATCCTTTTCAAGGTCAAAATTCAAAGGTGGCGTGGCGCCGTCTGGACCGAAGAGGACCTGCCCTGGCTGGTCGCCGGTGGGGTACGCGAGAACGGGTCACCCGATGACTTCTACGCGTCCTTGGAGGAAGACGGCAAGGCGGCCCGAGCTCGCTACAACACCGATCACGCAAAGCCCCTGACCAGTGCCACCTACACCGGTCACCTGCTGCCCAATCAGGACGACCACGAGCGTTATCAGATGGAAGCCGGCGCTCGCCTGCTTCGACACCTGGCTCAGACGATCCGAGGTCTGATCAGATCATCACTCGGGGACGGCCGCGAGCATAGCGCCGATTACGCCACCTTTGTGATCGGCATTCAGGTTCGGGCCGACGATGGGCACGAGACCTACGTCGCCGTCCGCATCACCGGCAGCGTTCCTGACAACATCGCCTATCTCACCCTCGATCTCGTACCCGGTTGTGAACGCGACGGCTGGTACCCCGAACCGCAACTACCTGGTCGCCCGCTCTATGGAGCCGAACAGGCTTGGTCCAATCTGATGGATCCCAAAGCCGCCGCGAAACTGCTGGAAGAAGGAGAATGAGGTTCGATAATAATGCGCCTCACCAAGTCCGATACTGCGCCAACCCCATACTTTGAGCTGCCGTTCGCGAGTCAGAAGAGTCGCGGGGCGTGGTCCGCCTCCACCTGCGGCGCCTTTCTCACGTTGGCGGGAGCGGGCAGTACCTTTCGCTGTTCGAGGTCGGCGGCCGTGATGAGCGGACCATCGCAGATCTTCTCAAGTAATACGGCCTGTGCCGGTTCGAGTTCGACGCACAGGCTCAAGACGTTGAGGAGTTCCAGCAATTCGGTGGTGAACTGCGCAGGCCAGCGACCGATGTTGATGGAGTCCAGGGGTGATGATCGGTTCCCGCCGGGGTTGGCGCGGCGGTAGCCGAACCAGCGACGTACCACCTTCCAGCCGGAGATCTCGTAATCCCACACCTGCGGGGAGACCGGCGAAATCTCACCGGCTCCAACGTGCAGGGTACGAGTGGTCGCGTCGTACGAGATCGTCTCTGGCATCGACTCCTCGGTATAGGGGATAGTCACTCGAGCTTTGGGCCGTACTGCGGGCGGCAACTTGGGTGGACCAAGGGGTCGTCCTTCCCCCGCATCGGCACAACGCTCTCCGTAGGTGTGCAGCCACAGCACTCGCCGGCCGATGTGAACCCCCTCGTCCCAAGCTTCAGAGTCGGCGGTGAGCGGTATTCGCAGGCCCGGGTTCTTGAGTTCCTCCGCGAACCGGCTTGTGTAAGAAGGGTGCGCGCTCAGTGCTGCGACGTAGGCCATCAGGTCATCAGCACTGATGGTCTTACCGATTCTGAGACCGATCGATTCGAGAAGCCCTGGCGTCAGATTGGGCTGCAGACCCAGGGCGTCACGGTAGAGCGGCAGAACTCGCCCACCACGGCCGTTGTAGTGGTGCGCGCTGGGCACCAGAGAGGCGAAGGTGAGCGCCGGGCCCGAAGTGATCGGTTGAGAGTGCTGTTCAGTGGCATAGATCTGACGTTGCCCGCGGACGGCCCATAGGGCGGGGCGAGGACGGTCGATCACGCGTGCGTCATAGATGACGTGCTGGCGATCGAAGCTGCGTAAGGCGACCGGCTCGGTACGTGGATTCCTGCACGTTTCGACGTCGAGCGGATGAGCAGGAGGGGGTTCCCCGGGCAGTGCACCGGGCAGGTCGGTGAGGTCCCGATCCGTCGTCTCCTTCATCAAGATCCGCTTCTCGTCAGGCCCGGCGTCGATCAACCTCGCCCAGCGGCGGTTGAGCGTTTCCTTGTCGGGCGCGTGTACCCAGTTGCGGTTGGGCGTTATGCCAGTCAGAGCCCACGGGAACAGATCGGTCAGCGCGAGGTAACTCAGCCACCGGTCACCGGCGGCGGGAGTGAACGGATCACGCCATCCCGTGTCGCAGGCTTTCCAGCACGAATCGTCGATGCTCACCGATGCCAGCCGTGCGAACTTCTGCTCTCGATGGCCGGTGACTGCCATGTAGCGAACGCGAGCAGGGGTGTTACGGTCGACGGGACCATATCGGACGAATACACCGATGCACAGATTCTGCTGAACCCCAGGAAAAACACGCGTGCTGCCGTCCGGCTGGTGCTGTTCAGGGGAGAGATCGATAATCCAGCCCTCGTCGGCCGACCGGCGTAGATAGCTGCGCATCTCGGCGAATCCGGGGCCGTCGATATAGCTGGACGGGGTGATGAGGGTGACGACTCCGGCTGGCTGCTCCGGATGAGCGTCGAAGACCTTCCAGGTGGCCCAGCGCCAGAAGTAGACGTACATGCTGGCCAATTTGAAGGAGTGTCTGGCGAGATCCGGGGCACGGAAGGCGTCGAGGGGGACCCTTGCTTTGCCGTTCCGCCTTCCGGGGGGATCTATCCAGCCTCCCTGTCCCCTAGCCCTGTCGCCATAGGGCGGATTGCCGATCACCACAAGGACGGGAGTCTCCCGTTTGACCTTGTTGGCCTCGTTCCTCGAGCGCACGATCGCCCCGTACCCTGACATCACATCGATCTGTTCAACATAGGGATCATCAAGCGTGTCAGCGACGTAGAACCGTACTTCCTTCTCGGGGATCTCCGTTCGATACTGTGACTTCAGCGCCTGGTGAACTCGTAGCTCGGCGACAGCATAGGGACCGGTTTGCATCTCGAATCCGATGAGACGGCTGAAAAGCGAACGAAGCTGAGGGGGAACGGCCCCGGGCCCCTCTTCTTCCTCAATAGCCTGCGCCACCACGTCTATGATGTTGAGCAGGAACGTTCCCGTTCCCATCGCGGGATCCACGATCGTCACATCTTCTGTCGCAAACCCACGGGGCTTACCCAAACGTGTGCGAAGCACCTCGTCGGTGAATCTAACCATGAATGAGACGATTGAGTTCGGAGTGTAGTAAGAGCCGCTTTCCTTCCGAAGCTCTGGATCGTAGAGCTCCAGGAAGTTCTCATACAGATGAAGGTAGGAGTCGGCCGATCCATCGCTGATCTGATCCCAGTTGACCGCTCCGATGACCCGCAGCAGCGTGGTGGCCACGATGCTACGCCCTTCCACCGTGTCCGCGGTCAGCACGCTCAAGGCCTTGCCCATGAGCGAATGCTTCTTCCCGAGCAACCGTGCAATGTCGGCCAGATGGGACCCCTGAAAGCCGATGCCCTCTACTCGGGCGAGCAGAAGGGCGAACGTCACGGTCTGGGCGTAGGCATCGGCGAACTTCTCCCCTGCGAGACCAGGAAAGAGAAGCCGACCCCAGTCATCCGCGAGCTCACTGAAGACCTTGTCGCGCTCCTCTCCGCGCCTCTCTCGATCCAGCGAGTCAAGAACTTCGCCGCGAAGTACCCGGCACAGGCCGGCGACGGCTTTGACAAGCTGCCGGATGCTACGGGGGGGCTCGGGCTCCCACAGTAAGAACTCCGAGATAACCCGCACGAACTCACCGTCAACGGGTTGTAACTTGTCGGCGGCCTTCCTGAGATCTCCATGGAATCGGGCGACCTGGCCGACCAGCTCCCCGCTTCGGTAGAGCGCCCATTGCGTACCATCGGTGTACAGGACGTTCGGCAACAGCTGGAGTATGGCCCATTGTTTCCTTTCGTGAGGGTTGGGCTTGCCCCATGTGGACGGAACCCCTCTGCCGGGAGCCTTGACCTCGATATAGCCCACCCGGGCACCGGCCACGTTCACCGCGTAATCGGGCCGGACCCCGAGCGTTGTGAGCGTAGCCTCTCCCAGCATGACTACATCCACCCCCAGAACGACTCCCATATCCGTGATGAGAGCTTCCAAAGGAGCCCGGAGTTGATCTTCTCGACCTCCGATGTCTCCCTGTAACTTCGGCGTGACATGCTTGCCAAACTTCGAGACAGCGGCCTTCGCCTTGACGAGCAGCGGAGCCGTAAGAGTGTGTTTCCGGGCCATATCAACCATGAACCCGGACTGATCGCGGGTAGTCCAGATTGCCGGACCGGGACAGTTATGTGTCGCCGCCGACGATCAATAGCGACTTACTTAGCCAAACCAGGGCAATTAGCCTTCGAGTGGCAACGATGGGCACACTATTTCGCCCGGCGGTGTAGTGCACCGCGTGAGGGTGACCGATGAGGGTGGGCGTCCCGTGCCTGCCGCCCACCAGCGGAGCGGCGCCGATCCGCACACCGTCCAGCGCGTGCGGGCCGCGTCGTCCCATCCCTCGATCAGACCTGAGGCCCGCGGTGCGCGACCTCGCGGACGACAAGACGATCGTGGAGGTCCCTGCGGACGTCCTGGCACTCGCCCAGGAGCACCGGTGACCCAACTCGTGACGCGAAGAGTTCCTCGCCCTCTTCACCCGCTTCAAGCACACCGCGTTCCGGCGCGGACTGCATGACCGTTACGACGTGCCCGCCGAGCGGCGGCGACCCATCGAGCGAATCGGGATCACGGGTCCAGGCATGGACCGGAAGACGGACGCGAGTTCCACGCCCCCGAAACGGCGTCCGGCAAGGGCTTGGCTGCAATACCGACGTGCCCGTACCGAACCCATCGCACGGCTCAGGCGGGCAAGGGCTGGACGCCCTTGCCCGCCTGATCTGCTGCTGGGCCACCCAACGCGGACTGCCGCTCGACCGAATGTTCCTTACAGGCTGCGGCACGAACTGGTAGAAAATCAAGCTTCCGGAGACGTTCCAACGCCACGCTGACATGCGACGGCTTGAACAGAGCCCCCGTACGGGCGGACCACTCCCGGATGTGCGTGCTCAGATCGCCGGCGTTCGTACCGCCGGTCTCGACGGCCGCCCAGTGAACCATGGCCAGCAGTTCGAGGCCGTATGGAGTCTCGAACCCCTCGATGAGGCGAGCGACCCTGCCAACCCTCGCGACTGTCGCATCGTCCTGGGTGAGGACCTGGTCGGACTCCTCGGCCGCCCCTGGCAAGAGGTATATCCGGGAATCCTGTGTCCGGTCGCCGTAACCACGGATGAAGTGGGCCTCTAGCTGCTGGAGCGCGTGGTTCAGGTTCTCTGCGTATGGACCGTACTTGCCCTTGGCGAACCGCAGGCGAAGCGACTGCCCGCACTCCTGTAGGAAGTAGGCCAACTTCTGCGCCTCAAGAGCAGACAATCGATAATCAGGCATGAGATACCGCCCGAAGAGGGCAAGAAGAGCGGCATGGTTGACAGTCAATGTCGGACGTTCCGTGCGCACAGGCTCATCACTCCGGACGGACCCTCCCAGGGCTAGGCGATACCCTCGGTGCTGGCGGTCGTGTCAATCGAAATGGCAGCTGAAATCCGCCAGTCAGCTCATGTGAGCAGGCCGAGCATGACGTGAAGCGCTTCGTCGATCTCCTCGATCTCCGCAGGGTCCAGTCGACCCGCGAAGTCACCGAGCCTGCATGTGTCCACGGCCTTGAGCTGATCAATGAGGACCCGGGTGGTCTTGCCGTTCAGCTCGATCTCAGGCCGGAATGTCATCGGACGCGCACTGGTCGATGTCGGTGCGATGATCAGGGTGGAGAGTGAGGCGAGCGCATCGGATTGCAGTAGGACGGCGAAGCGCTCGCCGCGCTGCTCGTGGCCGACCGCTTCACGTGGCATCCGCAGGCGATAGACGTCACCGCGCACAGTCTTCGCCCAGGTCGTATCGAACAGAGCGAAGCTCCGCCAAGTTCTCTGGGTCGTGGGCGAGCTCCTGAGCTTCCAACCGGGCCACTTCCATACGCCTGAGGCGGTTGGCGATGAGAAGAGCTTCGCGGACCACATCGGTGGCGGACCTGCCGTCAGCGGTCAGCTCGGCGAGGGCCTTCTCGGTCTTCGCGTCGATCTGTACGGTGAGCACAGCCATATCCTCACTGTACGACGGCTCCACCCGCAGACGTTTGACCGAATTCCGTAATCAAGTCGCTACACAAAGCGATGATCATCGCATCCCGGGCAGCCTAGATGCCTCGCGTTGGTGCGTCGTCGCTGCGTGGGCCAGCGTCAGCGAGCAGAGCGCGGATCTCCTCTGCTCACCGACGCCTCGATCGAACGTGTCGGGCGGGCTGGATCAGCCCACCCCCGCCCGTTCCGTGGATCCACCACCGTGGTGGAGGCCCAAATGCGAAGGCCGGGTGCTCTCTGGAGTCAGAAGGCCTGCCAAGGGCCCGTTTCCGTTGTGGCGTGACCGCGGAGCCGTAGGATCTCGCGGAAGTCGGCCTGGCGTCTGGCCAGGCCGTGGACGAGCATCACCTGGCGCGCCGAGACCTCGTCGGCGATGTCGAGCAGTCCTCTCTTGTCGGCGTGTGCCGACAGCCGCATCATCTCCACCCGTGCCCGCAGCGGGATCTTCCTCTCCTCGCCCATGTCGTCGAGGATCAACTGCGGAGCCCCACCCTGTACGGCGTCGAGCAGCCGCTTGCCCGGCGACTCCTCGTCCTGGTATCCCGACAGGAACAGGGCGCTCTTCGGGTCCGGCAGAATCTCGGCCGCCCAGCGGAAGGCCGGACCTCCGGCGAGCATCCCCGACGTGCTGATCACCACGCCTCGGGTGAACTCGTCCAGGTCGCCGGGACGGGCACGGGCCACGTTGTCCCCAAAGACGGACAGTGGAAGAGGACCACCGGCGGTCACGGTCTCGAAGGACCTGGCGATGTCCGCTGCCATGCCGTCAAGAAGGACCGGCACGTGCGGGAGGCGGTCACGCATGATCAGGGCCAGTTCCTGGGCGCGGCCGAGGGCGAAGGCCGGGATGAGCACCCGGCCGCCCCCCGCGTACACGCTCTCGACGGCCCTGACGAGCGCGCCCACCAGGTCACCCCGGTCCTGGTGGTCCTCGGCGCAGCAGGTGGACTCCATGACGAGCAGATCCGCGTACCTGGCCGCCTCGGGGATGGCGTACCCCCCGACGCTGTGCTGCCGGAACCCCGAGATGTCGCCGGTCACGACGACGGTGGAGTCGCCCGCCCGGACCACCACGCCGGCGGCCCCGAGGATGTGACCGGCCGGGAACAGCTCGACCACGAGGTCGCCGATCTTGCGAGGCACGCCGAAGGCCAGTTCCTCGCTTCCCCCCGTCGCCCTGGTGATCGCCTCGCGGGGGTACAGCGGTTCCACGTGCGTGCCCCACGTGCTCGCGAGCCTCTGCCGCTGCCGCATGATCTTCACCGAGTCGGCCCACATGGCCGGCATGAGCTGTGTGGTCTCCGGGGTGGCGATGATCCGCAGGTCCGGCAGCCGGTCCGCCAGCGCCGGGACGTACCCGCAGTGGTCGTTGTGGGCGTGCGTCACGACGACGGCGTGGAGGGGACCTTCCAGCGCCTGCCCGATGCCCGGAGGCGGCAAGGACGGGTCGCCCGGAACCAGCCCGGCGTCGATGAGAACGCGGGTTCCACCTGCTTCGACCAGCAGGCAGGAGCCGCCGATCTTTGTCCCGCCGCCCAACGGCACGACCCTAAGGTCACGTTCCCGGGTCACGGTGACCGCTGCCGCACTCGGCTTCGGAGGGTCGACGAGCGCTTGGAGTGCCTTCACGAGCGACTCGGGGCCGATACCGGCGGCCTTGGCCGCCACCTCCAAAGGCGAGGGGGGCCGCTCGACCGGCTTTGGCCGATGGGGATCACGGGTGCTCGGATCGCCCTCGGGCTCGGGCGGCTCCTCCTGCAGTAACGCGAGGAGCACCGAGGTCATGGACTTCGGGTCACGCAGCCGCCGGCGCGTCGCCGCTAGCTCGGAGTCCAGGAGATCGGCCCGTTCTGTCGCCTCACGCGCCGCTTCGCGGAACGTCTCCACGTCCGCCAAGGCGTTGCGGTGCCGCCCGTTCGCCGTGCGCAGCCTCTCCTTCAGCTCCGCGTTCTTGTCGTTCAGGCGGCGCAGCCTGCGGTCGGCGGCATTGCGGGACGCTCTCTCCGTGACCGCCCCGGCGATCCGAACCGCCACGGCCCGCACCGCAGGATCGGGGTGAAGCACGAGCTGGGCGAAGTCGCGTTCCGTCCGCTGCGAACCGGGGACCCGCAGCCGATCCAGGCTGACCCGCCGCAACTCCTCCGAGGAGATGAGCATGTCGAGCAGGTCGGTCCGGTGGTCCGCGACGAATCGGTCCGCGTCACCTCCGTACCCTGCCAACGCCGGACGGGAGAGCACCACCTCGGCCGCCGTACGCAGTAGCGGCGCTAACAGGTCCGTCATGAGCCGGCCTCCAGCCGCTCGCTTACCGCGGCGAGGACCGGCTCGCAAGCGAGAGTGCCGTCCGCCCTCAGGTCCAGCGCGCCAAGCGATCTGAGGACTTCGACCAGGGCGACCCAAGACGGATAGCCGATGGCCTCAAGCCGGTCTCGGTGCAGGGGCCCGGACGGTTCCTCACCGGCCATCTCCAGGTAGGTGGCGAGGTCGTCGGGCCGATCCGGGCCGACGTCGATGAGGTGCCGCCACGCCTGCCAGAGCGTGGGGTCCCTGAGCACACCGGTCGACCGGACGAACTCCTCGGCGTTCTCCCGTATCCAGGCACGGCACCCTTCGAGTGCCTGCTCCCGGTCGGAGAAAGGTCGCTCGACGAGCTTGCTGACCAGCAGCGGCCAGCCGCCGGTGGCCTTCAGAAGGGCTTCCTGGCCGGCCGCGTCACGGTAGCCGAGGCCGGCGTCGTCCATCCACTGGCGCACGACCGGCTGGTCGTAGCGCCGCAGTTCCATGTGCCAGACGCGCCGAGCCGGTTCCTCGGCGCCCGAAGCGACGGCGAGCCAGACCGGGACCAGTTCGGGCGGTGCCACCAGCGCGACCGCGAGCGTTCCGGCGCCGCCCGTGGACACGGCGGCGGTCGCCGTCTTGATGATCTCCGTCGCCTGCTCGGCCGAGCGGCCAGCGAGGTCGACGACGACCACGTTGTGGCCGCCGCCGTCCCTGCTCCGCTGCACGGCGCCCTCGAAGGTGCCTTTGTTCGACTGCACCCGCCGGACGTGGGCGATATGCTGCCGCCCGGCCTCCTCCAGAGCAAGGCCGACCCGCTCGATGTGCAGTGCCGCGGAGCCGGTGATCAGATGAAGGCTGTCACGGCACTCGAACAGGCGACTCACCTGGGCACCGGTGAGGGGGGACAGATCCGGGCCGTTCCGATAGAGGGCCCGATACGCATAGGCGTCGAAGGAATCGGGCTGCTCGAACTCGTTCGCCCTCGATAGGACGGTGTCCACCTCTTCCGCGCCGCCGAGCAACGTGAGCACATGGGGCGTCCGGAGGCGGTACCCGTCGGCGTCCGACGACAGCACCCCGAGGTTGACGCACTCCTCCAGCAATCCGCGGAAGCCGTCGCTGGTGCAGTTCTCGAAGCCGGCGGCCCACCAGATGAGGCACTCATCCCTCAACTCCTGGATGCTGACCGTCTTGTCCGTTCCGTAGGCGAGGGCGTGGAAGGCGACGACATAGGCGATCACCTTGTAGCGCTTGTCCAGGTCCAGCGTCCACTCGAACCGGTCGCGGAAGCCGACCTCAAGAGCTCTGTCCCGCCAGACGGCGGCCAGGTCGTCTGAGGTGATCTCGTAGGGAAGTCCGCCGCCCTGGATGGGGATGTGCCGCAGCCTCTGGAGCAGGGCCGCCGCGAAGAGCTGGATGAGCGCCGGAGCGTTGTTCGCTTCCGCGATGACCCGCGCCGCAAGGGTCGGAGGGAAACGGAAGCCGAGCGCCATGAGCGGGCGCGTGAGTAGGTCGAAGGCGTCCTGCGGGTCCAGCGGCCCGATCGGGATGGGGGCTCCCAGGTGGGGGAACGGCTGGTTGGAAAGGCTCTGGAACCGGGCGGTCTGGTGCAGGCCGGCGAAGACCACCTTCACCCGTCCGTCGGTGTCCTGCATCAGGTCGCGCAACGCCTCCACATTCGCGAACTTCGCGTTGGCGGCATCCCGGTTAAGGAAGGCGTCCGCCTCGTCGAGCAGGATCAGCAGCTGTCGGGCCGAATCCTGGTCCGCCCACTGCTTGACCGCCTGGCAGATCTCCGCGCGGTCCTTGAGCGTGGCGCCGGACTGCGGAAGCACCCCTGCCTCGGCCAGCCGGGGCGCCAGCCGCAGCCACAGCATGCTCTCCGGCACGATCTTTCCGATCTCCTGGATGGTCTCCAGGATCACGACACGGCCGGGATCGCTCCTGCGTAGCGTCCGGGCGGCCTCGCGCAGGAGCGCCGACTTGCCGAGCTGGCGCCCGCCGTACACGATCGACGAACCCGAGGCGCTGATCACGCTCGACAGCTGCGACGACCGACCGTAGAACATCTCCATCGGCACATCCCCCGTGGGCGCGTAGGGGTTGGCCGCGCTGAACGGTGCGAGCAGGCTCACCGTGGCGGTCCAACCGGCCTCCGGCAGGGCGGCCAGATAGCTGATCGCGGCATCGTCGATCACCGCGGTGACGGGGCGGGGCCGCCTGCGGCCTGCCATGGTCAGCTGCTCGCGCTGCGCCGGGGAAAGCACGCCGAAGTAGAAGACCAGGATGGTCCGGTCCTGCGGCTCATCCTTGAGCCACTCCATGAGCTGCTGCGGCCCCGGCCTGCGCCAGACGAACAGCAGGCGCATGCTGCCACCCGAGGGGCTCATCTTCGACCCGAACTCCGGCAGCAGCGCGTCACCGTAGCGTACGTCGTTCAAGGTCACCCAGAGCCTGTCCTGCCCCTCCCCTGCTGGCACCAGACGACCCTCCAGACCGATCGTCCGCAGCACAGCCTGGATGGCCACACCCCGATTGCTCGGCGCCTTTGGACTCTGAGCCAACGACTTCCAATAGCGCAGCCCTTCTTTGGACTCCTCACGACGACCGGGCGGCATAGCCTGGACGCTCAGCCCTGCCTCGGACATGACGCGGTGCAGGTCGGGGTCGGTGACCTCCCGGCCGCTTTGGATTGCCTCCTTGAGCTTGGTGACCCACTCGTCGCTCTCCTGCTTGCGTGCCCGTCCCCCGGAGGAGAGCAGCGACATACTTTCGAACGCCTCGGGGAAGCGAGGGAAGAAGAGGCCGAAGTGGTCTACCGTCTTGTGGACGGCGGGAAGCGGCCGGCCAGCTTCGGCCTGCTGGAGGAACTCCCGTGCGGTGGTCAGGTCGCCGACGGCGAGGTGCTCCCTGATGCGGGAAGCGGCGGCCCGTACGTCGGGGTGGTCCTTGCTCTTCTGGGTGAGCAGCCTCTCCTCGTCGGCGATGCGCCCGGCACGGATGGACGCCGCTTCCGACTCCAGCAGTGAGATCTTCTCGGCGACGACGCCGAAGTCCTCACGCTCGGATCGCTGCAGGGTCTTGAGCCCGCTCGCGATCCTCGTCGCGTCGGTCTCGGAGAGAACACCGTCCTTGCGCCAGCCGGCGAGCCGGTCCAGAACCTCCTCGACCGCCTTGTTACGCCGTTCTCCGGCCTCGGCGACGAGCGTGTCCCTCCTGTGCCGCAGTTCGTTCCCCAGATCGGGGTCCTGATGGGAGACCACATCCGCCACCGCGCGCGTGCCCTCGTGGTCGAGACGGGAAGCCCTGGCGTCGAAGGCACCGCGCCAGTCGAGGACGTCGGCCATGGCGATCTGGGCGAGCGTCTGGGAGGCAGGGTCGCCGTGGGGACGGAGACCGTCCGCGTCGAGCAGGATCTCGGGAGCGAAGAGGAGATCCTGGTTGAGCACGGCGGCCACCGAGGGTTCGGCCTCACCGAGCGCCTCACCGTCGAGCAGGTGCAGGGTGTCGTTGATCAGGTGCGTCGCGCCCGTCGCGGCGGCGGCCAGAACCGGGTCGGCGTCCACACACAGTGCTTCAAGCTCCGAGTGAAGCTCGCTCCGATGGCGGCCAATGGCCTGCCGGAGTTCGGCCAGCCCTCTGGCCAGCCATTCGTCGGAGCCGGACGGACGGCGGGCCTGCACCTCACGCACAGCGGTGGCCCAGTTCGCGACGTTCTCCAGTGCCTCGTCGATCATCTCGACGAGCTTGGCCCGCGCACCTGCGATGATCTTGGTGTTCCGTGTCGTCCTGGAACGCTTGGCCTCCCCATCGATCAGGCGGTCGACCACCCCCGCTTCGCGCAACTCGTCGAGCTTGCGGACGGTCTCCTGCAGTTGCCCGATGTCGTCACGGGCCGCGACGCCGACCAGCTCGCCCACGGCCCCTTCCGGTTGGATCAGCGACTTCCACACTTCGGTGGCGAGGGGATACTTGATCCTTCTGTGTGGCCCGTCTTCCAGAAGGTTGGCGCAGGCCGCCACGGCGTGGGCCTGGGCCCGCTCGGCCCGGGCGACGTCACGCATCTGACCCGACAGGCCAGGGACGAGGTAAACGCCGGACCGCAAGGCCTGGCTGAACGCCGCACCGCACGCCGTCAGAGCCTGACGCCCCATGACCGTGGAGGCGAGTTCGTCCACCAGGCGTGCGGATTCGACGGTGGGATGCACCAGCCCGGCCCGGATCGAGGCCGCCCACGCCAGAAGGCGACCGGCGGGATCGTCGGCCATACCGGCGGTCGTGATCTTCCGGGACGTCTCGGTGAAGGCCGCGGACAGCCGACCGGCGAATGAGCTCATATCGACGGCCAGCGCCGCGCAGCGCCGGGCCGCGATCTCGGCCACCGGACGCCCTGCGGCCTTCCTGATCCAGGCGGCGAGCCCGAACCGCTGTGCGCCGAGCGCCGCGGCCTCCGCCTCCGCGAACGCGGCGCAGGGCGACACCTCGGGGGCTGCGACGGGCTCTGCCGGCGGAGCCTGAAGCGCCTCCTCCAGGATGGCCTCCGGCACCGCGGCCCGCTCGGTCGGCGCCTGGCGCGGCTCGACCGGATGCGCCGTCGATCGGGACCCGAACCTGTCCGCCAGCATGAGGTCCAGGTCGGTGAGGTGCAGATCTTCCTCCGCGTCCGCCTCCATGAGGCTTTCACCGGTTGGCGGCGTGGAATCGGGACCGGCGTCCAGAGGCGGCGGAGTGCCGCCTTCGTCTTCGCCTTCCGCGTCACCGTCCGCCTCGTCACCGTGCGATGAGTGCCCGGTATCGGCCGCATGGATGGTCGAGGGCGGTCGCGCCACCGGGACGTCCATGCCGAGACGGCCGCTCACCGCGGCCCGGATCACCGGGTTCCACCGCGCGGGAAGTTCCTTCTTGGCTCGTTCCTCCAGTTCGTCCGCGAGGATCAGGACGGCATCCGGATCTTCCGACGAAAGTTGGATGAGCCGGGCCAGGGCGTCCAGTCCGTCCGTCGGCCCTTCGGCCGCCGCCTTGCGGACTTCGGCGAGCTGTTCGTCGAGTACAGAGGGCCCGTGGACGTGGATCAGCAGGCTGACCCGCTCGACCGTGGCCTGTGCGGCCTCCGCCTGGTCCAGCGCGCGTGACAGCTCGTCCAAGGAAGTCGCCGCGACCTCGACGTCCTCCAGGCTCTGGATCTGGTCATGAATCTCGTCGAACTCATGCACGACCCGCACGATGCGGTCGACGTCGGCACCGGTGGGACGGCGACGCTCATGGAGAACCCCACGGAGCCGCCCTGCGGCTTCCCATGCCTCCAGGTAAAGGTGGTCGAGCAGTTCGAGGGAGCGTCGCAAGCCCACCTGAGGAGGCTCGTCGTCGTGCTGGTGCTCGCCCATCGGCGCGTACTCCTCTTCGGTGGCCATGGCGGCTTCTCCGGTCATCTCCCCTTCAGGGACGGCATTCCGCTGAGCGAGTGCCGTGGCCACATCGCAGAGGACATCCACTCCCGCAGGAGCCGTCGGCAGGCCGAACGCCCCGGCCCGGACCTGGTCCCACAGCGTCTGCACGACGCTTCCGGCCTCGCCTCCCACCTCGCGCCCGGAACCGGCCAACATGCCCAGGGCGAGTGGTGAGAGTGGCAGGTCGCGTTGCATGACGGCCACGAGCGTGAGGTCGACCAGGCTCCTGGGCAGTGGGGCCATGATCTGCAACGCGATGCGAAGGCTCACAGCCTCCTCCAGGACCTTCCCGGCGGTCTCCTCGACCAGCAGAAGTCCGCAGTCTTCGGCCGTCAGATCGTCCGCGTTCCGAAAGGCATGGAAAATCGGCATGCAGAAAATCTCAATTAGAGGCGCCCGTTTACTGCCCGGAGTGCGCAAAACCCGAATGAGATTCGCCGTAACCGTCGAATTCATGCTTTTCTGGCTGGGCAGCCGCAACTGGTGGAAGATCATCTGCCGCACCTGCGGCGGATAGAGCCGAATGCCGGAGATCAGATCATCTGTGGTCAGTTTCGCGGCGACCGCGGTGATCACACTATCCAATTCTGAACATGCCGGGTATTCGGCGAGAAAACCCAGCGGTGCCCGGTCTTCGGGCCTATCCTCCTTGTGATGATGCGCCTTGTGACGGCCGCACCTGCACCGTTTCACTACCGAGGCCACCTCCATCCCTAGCGAAGCGCTAGAGCTGACATGAACGGGCGGACCCTCTCCCGCGATCCGTCCAGGCCGACCAGGTACCCCCCGAACCCAGTGTCGGCTCTGTGTACGGCACCGTACAGCGACACATTCGTTGCCGCAAGCGATTACCGTCCATTTGTGAGCCTAGTTCACGATACAGTCCGACATATCCGGATATACGGCCTACCTCGACCTTCGTGTGGACCCAGCTCGACCAGATCAGGGGGCGATGCGCGGGGACGTCCGGTCCGCAGGGAGCAGTGCCGCTACCGCGAATCGTCGATGCGGTGGCGATCTCCGGGTTTCAGTCCGGCAGTGGCAGGTATTCGAACCAGTCGAAGTCGGCGACGTTGTCGCTTGGGTGGCCTTCGCCGGAGACTTACATGCAGATGTAGGTGCCGATGAAGTCTCCGGCGAGCTGCACGCTCCCCACCTGAGGGGGTGAATTCCATGGCGGCGTGCACTGCGAAGTGGGCGTGCCGCTGCCGCCGGGCGACGAGGCTCGGATTGGTCCATTCGGTGAGCGACTCCGGCCGTCCCCGCAGCCGCACGTGCCCGGGGCGCTCGGTGAGCGTCCAGTACGGCTCGCGCGGCGTGCGCAGGTGCCGTGACGCGCCCGCTTCGCGGCTTCGGGTGCGTGTCCGGGGGCGTCCGCGCGGGACGACCCCGGACGGTGCTACCAGTGCTACCGCGTTGCGCAGACGGTTCCGTTGAGGGTGAAGACGGCGGGGAGGATGTTCGGGCCGCTGTAGTTGCCGACGAAGCCGATCGTGGTCGACGCGCCGGTCGGCAGCGAGCCGTTGTTCGGCTCGTTGACGACCTTGACGTTCGAGCCGTTCTGCGTCCAGACGGCGCTCCAGCCGCTGCCCAGGCTCTGCCACGTCCTGGGCCAGCTGAAGTTCAGGGTCCAGCCGTTGATCAGTGCGCCATTGTTGGTGATGTCGATGGCGCCGACGTAGCCGTTGCCCCAGTCGGACTGGTCGGTCAGCCGTACCGTGCAGGAACTGGAGGCGGGCGTGCCGGTCGTGAACGTGAGGGGCGGGGAGGCCGACGAGACGCCGCCGCCGCTGTCCCGCGCGACCACGTTGACCGTGTAGCCCGTGCCCGGCTTGAGGTTGTTGACGGTGAAGGAGTTACCGGCGGTCTCACCGAGCTGCTCGCCGACGGCTCCGTCGTGGCGGTAGACCTCGTACTTCACGATCGGGCGCGTCCCGGCGGAGGCGGCGGGCCAGGAGATCGTGGCGGTCTTGTCCGTCACGTTCGAGGCCGTCGGCTGCCCCGGCGCGCCCGGCAGTCCGGTCTGCGCAGAGCTGGGATGCACAACGATCGTGGTCAGCGACAGCGGCGGCAGCGTCCGGCTGGTCGCGCTCCCCGAGGTCGAGCCGGTGATGTCGGTGGCGCCGTTGGTGTGGGTCAGCACGACCGGCGCCCCGGAGGCCGGGTTGAAGCCGGAATAACCGATCGTGACCGGGAAGGACGTGTCGGGCGAGGTGTTGATCAACAGGACCGCCAGATCGCCGTCGGGGCGGCGGACGGCGTGCGCGCTGACCTTCGCCTGGTCGGTGGCGGCCCGGATGAACTGGTCGCCGGGACGGGCGAACCTGCTCGTCATCTGCAGCGCGTAGTACGGCGCGAAGGGTGTGTTCAAGGCCGGCTCGCACACGCTGCCGTCGGAGGTGCAGGTCGCGCTCGACAGCAGGCCGAAGTCGCCGTAGTCGGTGTGCCCCGCGACCTGCGTGACACTGCCGATGCCGTTATGCACGTTCCACCAGTCGACCGTGAACACGCCGTTCGCGAGCAGCGTCGCGTAGGCGTCGGCGGCGGCGAGCGCACCGGGCTGGGTGTTCGTACCGTTGCTGCTGGTCCCGGTGTTGAACTCGGTCATCGAAATGCCGATCCGCTCCGACCCGGGCCCCGCGTACTCGGCGATCTGCCGGCGGGTGAGATAGATCATGTCGGGCACGCGGCCGGCCTTGTCCAAGGCGCCGGGGTACCAGTGCAGGACCACATAGTCGATCTTCGGTCCGGCGATCGACAGGACGACCTTGTTCCAGGTTCCGTCGTCGCCGCCGGCGACCAGCCCGTCGGGCCAGTCGCCCGCTGTGGTCAGCACAGCGCCGATCTTGATGGTCGGATCGACCGCCTTCATCGCCTCGGCGTAGGCGACGACGTTGCGCGCGTACTCGGCCGGGCTCTTGTCGGCGTGGTCGTCGGCCTCCCAGGCGGAGCCGTAGTGGCCGTTGCCGTAGTTCTCGTTGCCGATCTCCCAGTACTTGACGCCGTACTTCTTGGTGACGTTGGCGTAGCGGACCCAGCCGGCGGCCTCGTTGGCGGTGCCGGTGCCGTAGTTGGCGGTCACCATCGCCTGCGCTCCGGTGCGCCGCACGCCACGCATGAAGGTGTCGAAATCGGTGTTGGGAGCGACGTAGCCGCCGGGAGCGGTGTGGTCGGCCCAGTGATAGATGTCGGAGTAGGAGCCGCCGGGATAGCGCAGCAGTTTCACGCCCGCGTCCTTGAGCCGGTCCGAGGTCTCGTCGGTGCCCAGATTGCTGTCCCAGATCGCATGGTTGGTGCCGATGCCGGTTTCGGGGACGGTGGCGAGTGCGGCGCGCGCGTTGACGGTCACCGCGACCGGGGTGACGTCGTCGGCGTACGCGGGGGGAACGTTCAGGGCGACCAGGGTCAGCAGGACGGCGGACGCGATCCGTGAGGGGACATTGAGCATGGGCACACCTCGTCATGGGTAGCGGCAATTCAGTCGACGCCCCCTCCTGACCAGGGAGACCCCATGATCCTGCGGGCTGTGCGCCACGGGCGTCAACCGTCGGTGAAAGTTTCACTCCGTACGGTCGCCGTGCCGGGCGGATCGCTCCGTTTATGGGTGCAGGGCCGGGGCCGGCCGAATCGACCGGCCCCGGTTCGCTGAAGGCGGCGTCCCCGGGCACCTACGGCGCATTACCGCGGCCACCGCCGGTCCGGTCAGGCGCAGCTGGTCGCGGTGTAGGCGGCGTCGTAGGACGAGGTGACCTGCTTGCCACCGATCGTCGCGGTGCCCGTCACGTTCACCGTGCCAGCGGCGAGCCGCCCGGTCCGGGTGTTGAAGGACTGGTACGCCTGCTTGCCCGGGGCGACGTCGGCCACGGTCTTGGAACCGTAGGGGGTCGACAGCGTCACGTTCACCGGCACGGAGGCGCCGCTGACGGCCGTCACCGCCACGTACGCCGACGTGCCCACGCAGCGGGACGAGGTGGTCACGGTCAGCGGAACACCGAGTGCGGTTCCGCTGAGTGCCACCGTGGTCGGGCTGTTGGCGGCGGTGCTTCGGACGACCAGATTTCCGGTGTAGGTCGTACCGGCGGTCGGCTTGAACGCCATGGACACGCTGCAGGAGGCACCCGAGGCAAGCTGCCGGCCCTGGCACGTGTCATCGGAGACGACGAAGCCCGCGGGCACTTCGACGGAGTTGACGGTGATCGTGGGCTGGCTGGTGTTGGTGAAGCGCACCGCCATCGGGTCGCTCTGCTCCCCGGTCGGCTGATTTCCGAAGCTGAGTTCGGTGGAGCTCGGGGTCAGAGTGGCGACGGTGTCCAGGACCAGGGCCGGCTCGCCCTTGTACACCAGACGCCAGTCCACACGCGCGAACGCGGCCGGGTCGATGGTCTCGTGTTCCACCACCCAGTCGATGATCTCGTCCCTCACCTCGGTGAGGGGGTTGAAGACGATCGGCGCGGTGGCGATGTGGGGCGCGTTGCCGCCGCCGTTCTGGCGGTAGTTGTTGGTCGCGACCACGAACTCCTGGGCGGGGTCCAGGGGCGCCCCGTTGAAGGAGAGGTTGATGATCCGCTCCCCACCGGGTTTGGAGACGTCGATGTCGTAGGTCAGTCCCCGTGCGACGTCGTAGTTGTACGCCGGGCCGTTACCGGTCACGGTGCCCGGCCTGTACGGGCCGGGAACCGACACCTGCTTCATGAACTTCGCCGACCACTCCAGGAAGTCCTTCATCTGGGCGCCGTTCATCTTCACGCCGATCAGCGTGTTGTCGTAGATGTACGCTCCCGCCATGTCACGGATCGTGACGTTCCCCTTCGGGATGACGGCCTTGGCGTCGAAAGGCGCAGCCAGGGAGAGGACCGGAAGGGATGCTTCGGGCGTGCCCGCCAGGCCCTTCTTCACGACCTCCGCCTGGACGTAGTTGATGAAGTCCAGTGCGGCGACGTCCTTGTAGTGGGCCTCCCGCATCGGCATGGTCCCGAGAGACGTGCCGATGACACCGTTGACGTGATCGACCACCTTCTGCTGCGCCGCGGCGGTCAACGCGATGATCTTCGGGTCGTCGGTCGCGGTGCTCGCCTGCAGCAGCTTGGACGACTTCGAGGCGACGCTCCACTGACCGTCGACCTTCGCGAGATCGATGTCGACCACACCGAGAACCTTGCCCCAGGAGCCTGCCTGGGTGACAAGCACCTGCTTACCGGTGGCCTTGTTGGTGACCAACTGCTGCGGGATCTCGCTGTGAGAATGCCCGGCGATGATCACATCGATGCCGGGGACCTCCTGGGCGAGCAGCGTGGAGGCATTCTCGGGGAACGGGATCTGGTCGCCGTACGACGAGCCCGTGCTGGTGCCGGAGTGGACGGAGGCGACGAGGATGTCCACACCCTGGTCGCGGATGATCGGTACGTACTTCTTCGCTTCTTCGACGATCCCGTTGAAGCGAAGCCGCCCTTCAACGTTGGACTTGTCCCAGATGGCGGAGCCGGGTGTGGTCAGACCGAGGATGCCCACGCGGATCGGATCGTGCCCCTCGATCGACATCGTCTTGATGATGTAGGGGGTGAAAGCGGGCTCGCCGCTGTTCCAGTCGTGAACGTTGGCGCCGAGTATCGGGAAGTCGACCTGCTTTTCGAACGCTCGCAGAGTCTCGATCCCGTAGTTGAACTCGTGGTTGCCCAAGGTCATGACGTCGTAGCCGATCGCGTTCATCGCCTCGGCCATCGGGTGGATCGTACCCATGGTGATCGGCTCGGTCCTGGCGTAGTAGCTACCCAGCGGCGTGCCCTGGATCGTGTCGCCGTTGTCGAGCAGCAGAGTGTGGTCTCGGCCCTTCTCGACCCGGACCTTCTCGATGAGGCTGGAGACCCTGGCCAGGCCACGCCCTGTGTCCGGTTTATCCGCGTAGTAGTCCCAGTTGAAGAGGTGGGTATGTAGATCGGTCGTGTTCATGACCGTGACGGAGACGCTGTCGTCAGAGCTCGGCTCGGCGTGGGCGACCGGCAGCCCGATCGCGGCGAGGCACGCGAGCAAAAGGGCGACGATGCCTACTCGTCTCTGGTAGGCGGTCGAGGCTGTTAACACGGGTGACGGTCCTTCCTGGCGGGTGATCAGGGTTCGCAAGTCTGGAAGAAAAGTACAAATCACGTCAAGCAGGCACATTGACGTACTAACGTGAACAATGTTGGACAATTATTTAGCGGGGAGATGGCCGGGGCGCGCACCGGGTTCATGCCTGCACCTGCGTTCGACGCGTCCTGGCATCAGCAAGCCCCGTTCACCTTTGTGTTGGGGTGGGCCAGGTCATCGAGGGCTGGGACAAGGGTCTGCGTGGCATAAGGTCGGTGGCCCGGCGAACTCGCCATCCCGGCCGCGGCGGGCCTACGGCGCAGCCGGAAAACGTGCGATCCCGCCGAATGAGTCGCTTGTCTTTCTGGTTGACCTACTCGCGGTTAAGGCCGCTCACTGACCATCAATTACTGACTCGTAACTGGTGACCAGAGGCCTTCTGGCGGAGCTTGATCATCCTGCGGCGCACCGATGGGGTAGTCGACGCAGCCGTGATCGCGATGGCCGAGCGCCTGCACATCACCGACGTCGCGACAGTCGACACGAAACTCGTCGGCATGTCCGTCAGTGTCTCCAAGATCAAGCCGATTTCCTGGCTCCTGCCTGACCCCTTCTGATTTCGTTCAACGTCCCTCCGGCGTCGGTGGGCAGGGCGCGCATCTCCTCTGCTCACCGAGGCCTCGATCGAACGGGTCGTGCCCGAGATCGGGGCTTCAGTGCGAAAGAGGGAGGTATTCGAACCAGTCGAAGTCGGCGATGTTGCCGGTGGGGTGGCCTTCGCCGGAGAGGTACATGCCGATGCAGGCGCCGATGAAGCCTCCGGCGAGGGAGGTGCTGAGGATCCGGCCGTCCACCGGGTCGCCCAGCGGGTGCCAGTCCCCCGGCGAGGTCGCGTACGACATCTGGTACTCCTGCTCGTGCGCCTCGACGCCGAGCCAGAGCCGGCCACCCGGCACGTCCGCCTGCGCGAGCGTGCGGTCGACGCCGCCCTCCCTCCTGATCACGACGAGGCCGCCGGTGGTCATCACCAGCAGGATGTGGAAGTCGTCGTTCTGAAGCAGGGCCAGACCGGCGCGTTCACCACCCGAGGGGGTGAACTCCATCGCGGCGTGCACGGCGAAGTGGGCGTGGCACTGCCGCCGGGCGACGAGGCTCGGGTTGGTCCACTCGGTGAGCGACTCCGGCCGCCCCCGCAGGCGCAGGTGCCCGGGGCGCTCGGTGAGCGTCCAGTACGGCTCGCGCGGCGTGCGCAGGTGGTTCCAGCCGGGCGCCAGCCGTACGGCGTCGAAGTTGTCGCAGGCGGGCTCGGCCGGCCAACGGTGCTGGGGAAGATCCGGCCCCTCGGCGGTGAGCTCGACCGGGCCGGGGACGGGCCACCCTTCCTCCCAGCGCACCCGGGTCAGGAAGGTCTCGCGGCCGAGGTTGTAGTGGTAGCCGCCGTACGGCCGCATGGCGAGGAGCACCATCCACCACTCCCCGCCCGGCGTCTGGACCAGGTCCCCGTGGCCGGTGCCCACGATGGGATGGTCGCGGCCGAGGTTGCGGTGGGTGAGCACCGGGTTGCGCGGGTTCCCGGTGTACGGCCCGGCCACCGTGTCCGCGCGGGCGACGCTCAGGGCGTGGTCGTGCTCGGTACCGCCCTCGGACACCAGCAGGTAGTAGGTGCCGTCGACCTTGTAGAGGTGCGGCCCCTCGGCCCAGATCGCGCCCTTGACCGCGCCGTCCCAGAGCACGTGCTCCTCGCCGACGAGCTTCATGCCGTCGAGGTCCAGCTCGCGCAGCCAGATCTCGGTGTGCCCCTCGTACCGCTGGGGCCGGGCGGGGCGGGTGCCGTGCGCCCACACCCGGCCGTCGTCGTCGAAGAACAGGGACGGGTCGAACCCCTCGGTCTCCGGCAGCCAGTAGGGCTCGCTCCACGGCCCGGCGGGGTCGGTGGCGGTGACGAGGAAGTTGCCCGTCTCCATCAGCCCGTCCACCAAGGTCGTGATCATGTAGAAGACGCCGTCGTGGTGTCTGAGCGTGGGCGCGTAGATGCCGCCGCTCGGCCGTACGCCGTCGACCGGGAGCTGGGACGCCCGGTCGAGCACATGCCCGATCTGCCGCCAGTGCGTCAGGTCCTTGCTGTGGAAGATCGGCACGCCGGGGAACCACTCGAAGGTCGAGGTCACCAGGTAGTAGTCGTCGTCCACCCGGCAGATCGACGGGTCCGGGTGGAACCCCGGCAGGATCGGGTTGCTGAAGCGCACCGCACGCGGCCTTTCTCGTTGATCGTCTTCCGGAGCCGGGCCGGTAGGAGGACCACTCCCCGTACCTCCCGGAGCCCGGCCGGTACGGGAACCGATCCCCCGTACCGGCCGGTGCCAGGGTCAACCGGTCAGTTCCAGCACCCCCCAGCCGGCCGTGCTCAGGTACGACTGGCCGGAGGAGTCGTTCCAGGTCACGGCTGCCGTACGGGCGGCGGCGGTCGCGTCGTTGACCTGGATGTCGAAGCCGAGGAGGCCGCCCTTGGCCGGGGTGATGGTCGGCAGCTTGATGGACGCCTCGACGACGTAGCCACCAGGCACGACCTTCGCCGCGCTCGTCAGGTTGTCCTTGACGGCGAAGGCGTCGAAGGTGCCGCCGACGGTCCGCTTCCCCGAGAAGGAGACGCGGTACTGCCCGTCGTCATCGTCATATCCCTTGGTCTTGCCGTTCCCGGGGTCGACGAAGATCTCGACGGAGTCCTGCTCCCACGGGTTCGGCGACGCCTCGCTGAGCGCCGGGTCGGTGACGCGCGCGAGCACGTACAGGTGCCCTGAGTCCCACAGCGCCCGTACGGTGGCGGTGGCGCCTGTGGTGCCCTGGATCCAGGTGGCGGTGCGGATCTCCGGGGCCCTGGCCCAGGCGGCGTCGGCGACCCCGTCCACGACCGGCGTGCCCCGTGGGGCCGTGGTCTGACGCACCGCCGCGGTGAGGGTCAGCTCGCCCTTCCAGGAGACCTCTCCCTTGGCGTCGTGCGCGACCAACTCGAAGGGGACCTTCCCGCCGAGCGCCGCCTCGGCGGGAAGGAGCGCTTCCACGCGGTAGCCGCCCTTGGCGGCCCGCGTGTCGAACCATCGGGCACGCCCGTCGCGCTTCATGACGTACGCGGTGCCACCGAGCCGCACGGTCACCGTGTCCGCCTTGTCGCACGTCGGGTCGCGTACCTCGGCCAGCACGGCGAGGCCGGCGGGCGACCAGCGGGCCTGGAACCCGGCGGCGAGGTCGCCCACCCGGGCGATCGGCGCGTCGGGCAGCAGGTCCCACTGCCGCTCGCGCTCTCCGTCGACCTTGACGGTCGCCTTCGGCGCGTCGAGCCTGCGCGTGAGCGGCGGCAGGCGGGACGGGTCGGCCACGCCCCAGTACGCCGGCTTGGCCTGGAGCTCGTCGTCGAACAGCAGCGGCGGGTTGAGCCGGGTGATCGGGAAGGACGACAGCCAGGTTCCGTCGTCGCCGAGGCCCCAGACCGTGACCGACGACAGGTGGGAGGCCTGACGGCGGAAGACGTCGAAGATCTCCTTGTACCGGTACCCCTGCTGGGCCAGGACCTCGGCCGGCACGGCGGTGTAGGAGGAGACGAAGTCGGTGTAGACGCTGACGTCCAGCTCGGTGACCTGCTGGTCGACCCCGAGCCCGGCGAACAGCTCGATGGTCTTCTCGATCTCCGAGGCCGGGGCCTGTTCGATGTTGACGTGGAGCTGGTGGCCGACGGCGTTCACCGGCACTCCCTCGCCCCTGAGCTTCTTCACCAGGTTGTAGACGGCCTGGCGCTTGCGCGGCAGCTCGGTGTTGTAGTCGTTGAGCACCAGCTTGGCGGCCGGGTCCACCTCGTGGGCGACGCGGAACGCCGTGCGGATGAAGTCGTAGCCGGTGACCAGGAACCACGGGCTGCGGCGCATGCCGTCGGGCTGGTTCTCGTCCACGACCTCGTTGACCACGTCCCAGGTCTGGATCCTGCCCTTGTAGCGGCCGACGACCGCTCTGACGTGGTTCTCCAGCCGCTTCAGCAGCAGCGCCTTGTCCGCCGGGGTGGCGGTCAGGTCGCGGTCGCCGTCCTTGAACACCCAGTCGGGGGTCTGGCTGTGCCAGGCGAGCGTGTGACCTCGGAACTTCAGGCCGTGCTCGGTGGCGTAGTCCACCAGGTAGTCGCCGTCACCGAAGGTGAACTCGCCCTCGCGGGGCTCTGTGGCGTCCCACTTCAGCGCGTTGCCCGGGGTCACGCTGTCGAAGTGCTTGGTGAGCAGGCTCCCGTGCTCACCCAGGGTCTGGGCGCGCGCGACGGCCGCTCCGATGTCGAAGGAGAGCTTGTCCTTGAGCGAGGGGATACCGGTCTCGATCGGCTTCGGCGGCACGTACGCCAGTGTGAAGTCGTCGATCGAGAACGGGAAGGCGCCGCTTCCGGACTCCACGTAGACGCTGAGGAAGTCCACGTCGTAGGCCGGCGTGTATGAACCTTTCAGCTCCACCCACTGCCCGGCGGTGATCGCGGTGGGCGCCACCACCCGGTCGTAGCTCGCGGTGCCGGCGAGGCGCCGCTCCACCGACAGGCCCAGCTCGCCCGAGGCCGTGTCCGGCCCGAGCCGCACCCACAGCGACAGCGTGTACTTCGATCCCTTGGTCATCTTGCCGAGGACGTTGAGCGAGGGGCCGTCCCAAGAGGCCGACCTGCCCGTGGCCAGCAGGCTCGCGGCGCCGCCGTGGGCCTCAGCCGTGCTGACCGTCAGCGTGGCCGAGCCGCGCGACGTCCATCCCTGCGCGGTGCCGCTCTCGAAGTCGCTGGTCACGCCCGACTGCCCGGGATCGGTGTCCGTGGTGATCGTGATGTCGTCCAGGTAGTACTCGCCGGTGGCGTCCGAGCTCTCGGCGTACAGCTGCAGCTCGGTGGAGTCCTCTGTGTAGGTGTACGTGCCGGCGATCTCCGTCCAGGCCGCGTCGGTGACCGTGGCGGCGCCGACCCGCTCGTAGGTGGTCGTCCCGCCCGCGGGGGTGCGCTGCGCGGTGAGCGCGATCGTGCTGGACGGCTGCCCGGCGGCGAGGCGGGCGTAGGCGGTGACCGCGTACGTCACCCCCTTCTCCAGCGGCGGGCTGATGGTGGCGCCGTGCCAGGTCGCGGTCCTGCCGGTGGTCAGCAGGGAGCCGCTCCCCGAATGGGCGGTGTCCGGGGCCACCCTGACCGCGACCCCGGAACCCCGTGGCCCCCATCCCTGCGTGGTGCCGTCTTCGAAGTCATATTTCGCAATCTGCACGGATTGTTCGGCCTGCGCCGCCAGGGGCGAGAGCACGGACAAGGGAAGGCATAACAGGACAGCCGCCACCCAGGAACGGGGTAAGCGCATGCTGGTCTCCTCAAAGGTCAGGTAGATGAGCCAGGTCGTACGAGGTTGGAGGTCAGGAGGTCGATCAGGGGGTCGCGGCGCACGCAGTTCCCGAGCGCGAAGGAGTCGGCCAGGGCGACCAGTTCGCCGTCGTCCAGCCCGGCGAACAGGGAGGCGTACTCGGGCACGAGCGCCTGCGCGACGAGGATGTGCCGGATGAGGTCGTCCACCTGGTAGCGGGCGCCCCAGGGATACGGGTCCCACAGGGGGAACTCGCTCTCCATGAGCCGGTGCAGCGGCGCCAGGACGTCGCCCGACTCCTCCATGGTCGAGCCCCACCGGTCGGCCCCGAGCCGCTTCTTCTTGGCCACGAAGTCGCCGAAGCGGCGCAGGTACGGCCCGTCGGGGTCGGCGTGCACCAGGCCCTGGAGCCCCACGTCCTTGTACGTCCACAGCGACCAGCCGGCCTCGTACCCGTCGAAGATGTCCAGCTGGTCGGCGAGGATCTGGTAGCGCTGCTCGTCCACGGCCGGGTCCCCGGTGTAGACCGGGCCGAACTCCCCCACCCACAGCGGCGTGCCGGTCTCGCGCTGGAAGGTCGTGCGCTTCTCGAAGGCCCGCTCAAGCTGCCCTCGGTCGACCCACTCGCCCCGCGTGTACCCGGGGTAGGGCCCGCCGTGGGCGAACCCCGCCAGCGCGTAGTCGTGGCAGACGAACACCGTGTTCTCGTACACCTCACGGAAGATCGAGAAGTCGGTGGAGTAGGTGTTGCCGTCGAGGAAGAGCACGTGGGAGGGGTCCACCGCGCGCAGCGCCTTGACCAGGCGGTCGTAGAAGGGCCCGATCACCCGCCCGGCGGCGTCGCCCGGCTCGTTGACCGGGTTGTACCCCGCCACCCACGGGTGGTCCTTGTAGTGGTCGGCGATCGCCTCCCACAGGTGGACGGCGCGGTCCTGGAAGTGCCGGTGCCGCCAGAACGACGCCACGTGGGTGGGGTTGTCGGAGTGCCAGTGCTGGTTCTGCGCGCCCGGCAGCGCGTGCAGGTCGATCACGCTGTAGATGCGCCGCTCCGCCAGCAGGCCGATCACGCGGTCGAGCCGGCGGAACCCGCTTTCGACGATCTCCATCGGCCGGTCGTCGGACTCGAAGTGCCGGTAGCTCACGGGGATGCGCACGCAGTTGACGCCCATGCCTTCGAGCAGGGCGGCGTCCTCGGGGCCGAAGAAGGACGTCAGCAGCCGGTCGAAGAACAGCTCCTGCCGCTCCTCGCCCAGCACCTTGCGCACGGCGTCGCGCATCGACGACTCGTCGGCCGGGTAGCCGGTGATGAAGTTCTCCATGTTCATCCAGCCCCCAAGGCCCACCCCCCGCAGCCGCACGGAGGTTCCGTCGGCCTCGACGAGGCGGGATCCGGACACACGCAGGGTCATTCCGCACTCCTTGGTGATAAGCCGTGAAGGCCGTGAAGCTCGATGGACCGTGGAAGGCGCGGGGTCATCCCTTCGTCGCTCCCGCCGTGAGGCCGCCGATGAGCTGCCGCTCGGCGACGGCGTAGAACGCCAGGGCGGGCACCATCGCGAGCACGACGTAGGCGAGGATGCGAGCCGTGTCGGAGGAGTACTGGCCGTAGAACTGCTGGACGCCGAGCGGGATGGTCGACCAGTTGGGGTCGTTGAAGATGACCAGCGGCAGGAAGAAGTTGTTCCAGCTCGCGACGATCGCGAGGACCGAGACGGTGGCCAGGGCGGGCCGGGCCATCGGCAGCAGGATCCGCCAGAAGAACCCGAAGCTGGTGCAGCCGTCGATCGTCGCGGCCTCCTCCACCTCGCGCGGGATGGTCCTGAAGAACGACCGCAGGACGATGATCGTCACCGGCAGCCCGAAGGCGGCCTGCGGCAGGACCACCCCGAACGGGTTGTCCAGGAGCCCGAGGGTGCGCAGGAGGATGAACAGCGGCAGGATCGCCACCGCGAACGGGAACATCAGCCCGACGGCGAACAGCGTGAACAGCAACTCCCTGCCCCTGAACGCGAAGCGGGCGAACACGAACGCCGCCATGGCCGCCAGGCCGACGGTGATGACCATCGTCGCCAGCGCGATGAACGTGCTGTTGACGAGCTGGCGCCAGAACGAGCCCGAGGCCAGGATGTCGGTGTAGTTCTCCGGCACCCACGGCGAGGGCAGTCCGAAGGGGTTGGTGGAGAGCTGGCCGGTGTCCTTGAAGCCGCCGACCACGCCGAAGACGAACGGCACGACGACGAACGCGCCGAGCACCAGCACGATCGCGTGCAGCGAGAGGGACCTGAGCCACGGGAGCCGGACGGGAGCGGCCGGCCGGGCGTGGCCGGGCGTGCGGGCCGGCGCCTGGGCGGGCGCGGTCATCGCTGGTCTCGCATGGTGGTGATCGCTCCTTCGGTGTCGCGGCGCAGGACGAACCGCTGGTAGCCCAGCGCGAAGACGAGGCTGATGAGGAACATCACGACGCTGATGGCACTGGCGTAGCCGACCTGGGACCGCTTGAAGCCGAACTGGAACATGGTCACGGCCATGGTCTCGGAGGAGTGGATCGGCCCTCCGCTGGTGAGCACCCACACCAGGTCGAACAGCTGGATCGCCCCGATGACCGACAGGAAGACGCTGATCCTGATCGTCGGCCCGAGCAGCGGCAGGGTCACGTAGCGGAACTGGGTCCAGCTCCCCGCCCCGTCGATCGAGGCGGCCTCGCCCAGCTCCTTCGGGATGCCCTGGCGGCCGGCCAGGTAGAGGATCATGTGGAAGCCGAAGTACTTCCACGTCATGACCAGGAACAGCGACATCATGACCGTGGACGGCTCGGCGAGCCAGCTGGACCGCAGCGACTCCAGGCCGGCGGCGCCGAGCATCTGGTTGGCCAGGCCCGCTTCCGGGGAGAGGATCATGGTGAACAGGACGCCGGTGATCACCTCCGACAGCACGTACGGGGCGAAGAACAACAGCCGGTAGAACGCCCGCCCGCGCATCTTCTGGTTGAGCAGCATGGCGATGGCCAGCGCGAGCGGGAGCTGGACGGTGATCGACAAGACGATCAGGACCAGGCCGCGCCGCAGGTCGCCGACGAACACCTCGTCGGCGAACATCCGGGTGAAGTTGTCGAGCCCGACGAAGTCGGACGGCATCCCGCCCAGGCCGTTCCACTTGAACACGCTGGTGTACATGGCGACGGCGATCGGCGCGAGGACCAGCAGGCCGAACAGCACCAGCGCGGGGAGCAGGAAAAGCGTGATCGTCGCCAGACCCCCGAACCGGCGACGGCGGGCCGACGGGGTGGCCGCCGGCCCGGCCGTCCTCGGCGACCCCGCCGTGGGCGCCGGTCGTTCATCCGTTAGCGCCGGACGTGTCATCTCACTCCACTCCGCCCGCGGGCCGGGCGTCCCGCCCGGCCCGCCCGTCGTCACCTACTCGGACTTGGCCGTCTGGGTGATGGCCTGCGCCACCTGGTCGGGAGTCTTGGAGCCCGCGATGAGCGCCGCCACGCTGTCGTTGACCTCCTGGCCCACCGCCGGCGGGTAGGCCTGGTCGAGGTACAGCTGGAACCCGCTGGCACCGGCGAGCGTCTTGGCGACCACCCCGAGGTTCACGTCCTTGACCGCGTCCTCCTCGCCCTTGAGCACGGGCAACAGCGCGTTCATCTCGACCGCCTGGCGGTGGTTCGCGCTCTCGGAGATGAACTTGAGGAAGTCGGCCGCCTCCGGGGGCGCGTTCACGCCCACCGCGAACCCGTTGCCTCCGCCGAAGGCGTCCGTCGCCGAGCCCTTGCCGCCCTCGACCGAGGGGAATCCGAAGAAGCCAAGGTCGTCTCCGAGTCCCTTGCCGGCGTCCTTCTGGACGACCGGAGCCCACTGGCCCATCAGCTCCATGGCGGCCTTGCCGTTCCCCACGGTCGCGGCCTGGCCGTCGGGGGTTCCGTAGCCGGCGCCGAGGAAGCCCTTCTGGAACGGCTGGAGGTCGACGAGTTCCTTCAGCCGCGCGCCGGCCGCCACGAAGTCGGGCCCTGTGAAGTCGTCGTCGATCGCGGCCTGCTTGAGCGCGTCAAGGCCGGCGATGCGCATGGCCAGGTAGGCCCAGTAGTAGTGGCCGGGCCACTTCTCCTTGCCGGCCAGGGCGATCGGGGTGATCCCCGCGGCCTTGAGCTTCCTGACGGCGTCGAGGTACTCGGTCCACGTGGCCGGCGGCACGGTGACGCCCGCCTTGGCGAACAGCGCCTTGTTGTACCAGAAGCCCACCATGCCGATGTCGTAGGGGATCCCGTAGGTCTTCTGGTCGAACTGGTACGCCTGGAGCGAGGCCGGGGTGAAGTCGGCGATCCAGGTCGCCGCCTCGGAGGTGAGGTCCTTCACGAGCCCGGCGTCGATCTGCTGCTTGAGCACACCGCCGCCCCAGGTGGTGTAGATGTCGGGCGTCTTGCCCGACTGGGTGACCGTCGACAGCTTCGCCTTGAAGGCCTCGTTCTCGATCGGTACATTCTTGATGGTGACGTTCGGGTGCAAGGCCTGGTACTCCTTGACCTTCTTGGCCCAGAACGACTTCATCGGCTCGGTCGTGGAGATGTTCCACCACTCGACAGTGACCTTCGCGGAGGACGAGGAGGTCCCGCCGCCACTGTCCCCCGTGCTCCCCTGGCCGCCGCAACCTCCGAGAAACAGCCCGGCAGCCGCCAGTAACACCACACCTCGCCGACTCAACGACATCTCTGTGGTTCCCTTCCTGATCTACGAACCCGCTGCGACAGCCGGGAGACTCGCGCTCTGAAACTTTCTTTTGCACCCCCGAATATTTCGTGACCCGGAGAGTACGTAAAGCGCTCGTTACACGTCAATAGCCACGCGCGCCTCGTTGGGGATACCCAGGGCAGCCCACCCGGGAATGGACGGCCCCGCGAACGGGACCCTGCGAGGAAATTCCGAAAGCTTTCGGATACACTCCGTCGCATGTCAGCGAAGAGGCGGGTCACCATCGCTCTGATCGCCGAGGAGGCCGGGGTCTCGGTCCCCACGGTCTCCAAAGTCGTCAACGGTCGCCCCGAGGTCGCACCGGAGACGCGCCGGCGAGTCGAGCGCCTGCTCCACGAACACGGTTACAAGCGGCGCACCGGCCAGGGGGACGGCCCGGTCGGTCTGGTCGACCTGGTCTTCGCCGAGATCGAGAGCCCCTGGGCCATCGAGATCATCCGCGGGGCCGAGACCGCCGCCCGCGAGGCCGAGGCCGCGGTGGTCGTCTCGGTCCTGCACACCCACTCGGGGCCCGGCCGTGACTGGCTCGACCGCATCGCGGCCCGCCGTACGGACGGCGTGGTCCTCGTGGCCTCGCGGCTGACCCGCCGCCAGCACGGCCAGCTTCTGGCCCGTTCCATCCCCTTCGTCATCGTCGACCCGGAGGGGGAGCCCGCCCCGGACGTCGCCTCGGTCGGGGCGACCAACTGGCACGGCGGGCTGGCGGCCACGCGCCACCTGCTGGAGCTGGGCCACCGCCGCATCGGCATGATCGGCGGGCCGCCCGAGATGCTGTGCAGCCGGGCGCGCATCGACGGCTACCGCGCCGCCCTGGAGACCGCCGGGGTGACGGTCGACCCGGAGCTGATCCGCAACGGCGACTTCCTGGTGGACTCCGGCCACGTTCACGGCAAGGCGTTCCTGGAGCTGCCCGACCCGCCCACGGCGATCTTCGCGGGCAGCGACATGCAGGCGTTCGGCGTGTTCGAGGCGGCGCGGCGGGCCGGGCTGCGCGTCCCCGACGACCTGAGCGTGGTCGGGTTCGACGACCTGCCGCTCGCGCGCTCGGCGTGGCCGCCGCTGACCACGGTCCGCCAGCCGCTGGAGGAGATGGCGGCCCTGGCGACCCGCATGGCGCTGGAGATCTCCCAGGGAGAGTCCCCGGAGACCCGGCGGGTCGAGCTGGCGACCGATCTGCTGGTCAGGGACAGCACCGCCCCGCCCCGCCCCCGGTAGCGCCGGGCACCCGCCGACCCGAAAGCTTTCGCACCTCCGCCGGGTCAGTGGCGCGAGGTCTTGACGGATGCCGCGAACCCGCCTAGGTTTCAGGGCGCGAAAAGTCTCGTAAATCTTCTGAAACTTTCGGAAGGACTCCGGGTGCCCAGACGAGCGCATGCCACCATCGCCGCCATGCCGCCATCGACCCCGCGCTCGCCGACCACGATCGTGCCCGGCGGCAGGGGGCACGCCGGATGATCCGCGTCGCCATCGTCGGCACGGGCGGCATAGCGGGCGCGTGCCACCTGCCCGCCCTCGCCGGAGAACGCCACAGGGCCGAGGTCGTGGCCGCCGTCGACGTCGACGGCTCGAGGGCCAAGTCGTTCTGCGCCGAGCACGGGATCCCCCAGGCCTACACCGACCTCGGCGAGATGCTGGCCCGCGAGCGGCCCGACCTCGTCCACATCTGCACACCGCCCTACATCCACGCGCGCCAGATCGTGGAATGCCTGCGCGCCGGGACGTGGGTGTGGTGTGAGAAACCGCTGTGCCTGTCACTGGCGGAAAATGATCGGATCACGGCGGCGGAGCGCGGCACCTTCGCCGCCGTGGTCTTCCAGCACCGCTTCGGCTCGGGGGCCCGCCATCTGCGCCGCCTGGCCGCGAGCGGGGAACTCGGCCGCCCGATGGTCGCCCTGTGCGTGACCGCCTGGTACCGCGACAGCACGTACTACTCGGTGCCGTGGCGCGGCACGTGGGAGACCGAGGGCGGCGGCCCGACCATGGGGCACGGCATCCACCAGATGGACCTGATGCTGTCGGTCCTCGGCGACTGGGAGGAGATCCGCGCCATGGCCCGCCGGATCGACCGCCCTGTGGAGACCGAGGACGTGTCCATGGCGTCGGTCAGGTTCGACAGCGGCGCCATGGCCTCCGTGGTCAACAGCGTGCTGTCCCGCCGCGAGGAGAGCTACCTGCGCTTCGACTTCGCCGAGGCCACCGTGGAACTCAGGCACCTGTACGGCTACGACAACCGCGGCTGGACCTGCACTCCGCCCGAGCTGTGGAACCCCCCGGACGACGTGCCGAGCTCCCACGCCGCCCAGCTCTCGGCCCTGCTGGACGCCTACGAGCGAGGCGAGCGACCTCCGCTGAGCGGCGCCGAGGGGCGGCGGACGCTGGAGTTCGTCACCGGGCTGTACGCCTCGGCGTTCACCGGCAGGCCCGTGCGGCGGTCGGAGCTGACCGTCGACAACCCCTTCTACCATCGCCTCGACGGAGGTTCGACCCTGTGAACGGCACCAGCGCCCCCGTGAGCCACCCGCTGAAGGACACCGGCACCGAGCTGGTCGCCGAGGCGGACGGCGTCGAGCTGATGCGGTACGTCTACCGGCCCGAGATGCCCGCCTTCGAGGGGTCCAAGCCGTACTTCCACCCGCTGCGAACGCCGGCGGGCGACGTCGTCACCGCCTACCGGCCGCACGACCACCGCTGGCACAAGGGCCTGCAGATGACGGTCTCCCACCTGTCGGGCCAGAACTTCTGGGGCGGCGTCAGCTACGTGCGCGAGCGGGGCTACGCCGACCTGCCGAACGTCGGCACGATGCGCCACGAGGAGTTCACCTCCCCCGGCCGCGAGCGCCTGACCTGGCACACGCAGGCCGGAGAGCACTGGGTGGACGAGGTGCGGGAGCTGGCCGTACGGGACACCGAGGACGACTCCTGGGCGCTCGACTTCTCCACCTCGATCACCAACGTGCGCGGGGAGCCGCTGCGCTTCGGCAGCCCGACGACCGAGGGCAGGCTCATGGCCGGGTACAGCGGGCTGTTCTGGCGGGGCCCGAGGTCCTTCGCCGACGGCCGGGTGATCGCGGCGGACGGGCAGGGCGGCCCCGAGATGATGGGGCGCACCGCGTCCTGGCTCGCCTACACCGGCGAGCACGACGAGGTGGACCGCGCCTCGACCCTTCTGTTCCTCGCCGCACCCGGCACCACCTGGTTCGTGCGCACCACCCCCTTCGCCGCCGTGAACCCCTCCCTGGCGTTCTTCGAGGAGGTCGAGCTGCCCGCCGGCGCGACCTTGCGCCACCGCTACCGCGTGGTCGTCGCGGACGGCGCCTGGGACCGCGACCGGCTGGAGGCGTACGTGCGCGCCCACCCCCTGGAGGTGCGTCCATGAGCTTTCCCGGCGGCGTCGGCGTGTCCGGGCTGCGGGTCTACGACTGGTCCTCGGCCGACGGCGTCTGCGGCGGCTCTCCGCACATGCACCTGCTCTGCTCGGAGGCCTACATCGTGGTCGAGGGCACCGGGTCGGTCCAGACGCTGACCTGGGAGGGGTACGCCGTGACGCCCCTCGAACCCGGGGCCGTGGTCTGGTTCACCCCCGGGACCGTCCACCGGCTGGTCAACGACGACGGGCGGCTGAGGATCGTGGTCGTCATGCAGAACAGCGGCCTGCCCGAGGCCGGGGACGCGGTCTTCACCTTTCCGCCCTCCGTGCTGGCCGACCCGGTCATGTACGGCGAGATCTCCGCGATCACCGACGCCGAGGGGGCGCGGCGCCGCCGTGACGTGGCGATCGAGGGCTTCCGGGAGCTGCGGGACAACGGGCGCGACGCCCTGGCGGCCTTCCACAGCCAGGCGGCGCGCATCGTCTCCGGCAAGCTGGACGCCTTCGAGAAGCGGTGGAGGGAGGGGGCGCACCAGGCCGCCGAGGTCACCGGGGTCCACCTCCAGGCGCTGCGCGAGGGCGACGCCGGCCACCTCAGGCAGGCCCGGGTCATGACGGCCTCCCCCGAGGCCCGGCTCGGCATGTGCGGCAGGCTCGACACCTACCTGCTCGACGGCTGACCGGGCACCGCCGGCCGGGGTCCGGCCCCTTGGGCTCCGATCTCGGTGGAGCACGCCGTCAGGGCACGGACCGGATCTTCCACACCAGGCCCGCGCCGACCAGCGCGAGCGCGGCCGCGGTGAGGAAGAGGACGGGATAGCCGCCGAGGCTCGCCACGATCGGGCCCGCGATCACCGGGCCGAGCACCTGCGGGCCCGTGTTGGCGACGTTGATGACCCCGAGGTCCTTCGCCCGGCCCGAAGCGGCCGGGAGCACCTGGGTGACCAGCGCGTTGTCCACCGAGAGGTAGATGCCGAAGCCGACGCCCATGATGACCGCGGCCACCATGACCATCGTCCACTCGGGCCAGAAGGCCATGATCACGGCGGGCACCGCGCTGATGACGCCCGAGACCGTCACGAGGGTCTTGCGGCGGCCCAGGCGATCGGAGACCACGCCGCTGACGACCGTGGTGAGCACGACGGTCGCCGTGTAGATCAGGATGAGCACGAGCAGGCCGTCCTCGGCCTTCTGGCCGGGGAACCGCCGCTCGTAGTGGACCGCGTCGGTGAGGAAGTAGAGCAGGTAGAGCAGGGCCATGGCGTTCCCGAGCTGCATCAGGAACCGGGTCAGCCAGGCCCAGGCGAAGTCCGGGTGCTCGCGCGGGCTGATCCAGAAGCCCCGCAGGAACTCCCTGACGTCGAAAGGCCTCCGGTGCGCGGCGGGCAGCCGCGCGTCGGGGGTGGTGAACACGAACGGAAGCACGCACAGCGGGACCAGCGCGCCGATCAGCAGGTATCCGGACCTGGTGGTCGTGGCGACCATCGTCACGACCACGACCGCCAGCACCACCCCCAGCGTCTGCGGGACGCCGATCCACCCGGACACCTGGCCGCGCTGGCTCACCGGCACGTGGTCGGGCACCCCCGCCGTGAGCGAGGCCTGCATGGCGTTGAGCCCGGCCTGCGCCAGGCACCAGCCGATCGCCACACCCGCGACCGTGCCCTGGAAGGCGAGGAAGGCCAGGCCGAGACCGCCCGCCACCGCGCCCGCCAGCGTCCACGGGTGGCGCCTGCCGAAGCGGCCCGCCGTACGGTCGGACAGGGCGCCCGCCACGGGGCTGAGGACCAGGGCGACGGCGGCGCCGAGGCCGGTCACCCAGGCCAGGGCGGCCTCCTTGCCCGCGGGGTCGGCCGCCGCGATCTGCTGGGGCAGCAGCACCTGCAGGGGGCCGAAGAAGGCCATCCACAGGGCGAGGTTCGCCAGCGAGATGAACGTGATCCAGCGCGGCCCCACCCGGCGCACGGGCTCGGCGAGGGCGACAGGGACGCCGGCCGGCGGCGTGACCGGGGGAACAGTACTCACCAGCGTGGCTCCTGGTAGTGAGGGGTGCCGGGATCTTGGTCGCACCGGCCCTCCCGCTGAAGACCTGCCATCCGCCGGCCCGGCTCGACGACCCCGAGATCATATCGGTGGCCGAAGGGCGGTCAGGGCCTGCGGGCCACCACGACCTCGGTGGCGATCTCCTCTTCCCAGACTCCGCTCGGGTGCGCCTCCGCCAGCGCCTGGCCGAGGGCTTCCACGAACGCCGGCAGCCGGTCGCCGAGGCGGGCCGGGGTGGAGTAGGAGTACGACAGCTGCAGCCCGATCACGGCCTCGGCGTCGCGGCGGGCCGTACGGTGGAAGGAGGCGCTGGTCAGGTCGTGGAAGGGAGACTCGGCCAGCAGCTCGACGTGGTGGCGCGCCGATCTGTGGTAGCAGTCGGTGCCGGCACGCCACTCAAGGCCGAAGCTCTGCCGCACGGCCTGCGCCACGGGCTCCCAGGGCGGCTCGACCGGGTCGCGGGCCGGCCCGACCAGCACGACGGCCCCGGCCGGCGGGAGCAGGGCGTCCAGGTCGGCGAGCACCCGCGCCCGGTCCATCCAGTGGAACGACCGGCCCATGACGGTGTGGTCGACGCGCCCGAGCGGCAGGGCCGTCAGGCGGCTCGAATCGCCCTTCAGCCAGGTGATGTTCGCGGTGGGCGCCTGGCGCGCTCCCTCGGCGAGCATGTCGTCGCTCGGATCGACGGCCACGATCGCGCCGGCGAACCGGGACAGGGGGATCGCGAGCGTGCCGGGGCCGCAGCCGAGGTCGAGCACCCTCGAACGCCTGCCGAGGGACAGCTCGCTCGCGATGTGACCGACCACCTCGTCGCCGTACCCGTGGCGGTATCTGCTGTAGTGCGCGGCGGCGCTGTCGAACAACAGCCCAGGTTCCACGCCGACAAGCCTACGACCAGGCGACGCGTGGTCGTCTCCCCCTGCCCCCGCCCGCCTCCGGGACGCTTTGCGCGCGCATAGGTGGCACCATGGCTCCGTCCGTTGAACGCGAAGGAAAGGTCATATCGCGGTGAGGCGACTCCTTACGGTCCTGCTGGTGGCCTGCGCGGCGCTGGCCGTGGCCGTCGCGCCCGCCCAGGCTCACAACGTGCTGACGGGCAGCGATCCGAAGGACGGCGCCCGGCTCGCCTCCGTGCCCGGCCGGGTTACGCTGACCTTCGACCAGCCGGTCAGGGCCGACTTCGCCCAGGTCGCGCTGACCGGCCCGGACGGCGCGGTCTCCAAGGCCCCGGTCGAGGTCGTGGACAACACGGTGACGGCCACGCTTCCGGTCACGGCGGCGGCCGGCGCCTACGTCGTCGGCTACCAGATCGTCTCCAACGACGGCCACCCGGTCAGCGGGAAGGTCGGCTTCACCGTCGCCGGCGGCGCCGCCCCGGCTCCCACCCCCGCGCCCGCGGCCGTGCCCGCCACGAAGGATCCGTCCGCCTCGGCGGTTCCCCCGGCGAGCGGCGGCGGCTGGGTGTGGGGGCTGCTGGTGGTCGCGCTGCTGCTCTCCGGCCTCGGCATCCTCGTGGTCGCCCGCCAGGGGCGCCAGGCGAAGGGACAGGGCGCGTGAGCACCACCGAGCGGGCCGAGACGGCCGGGCCGGCGAGCGCGGCGGAAACGGTCACGGCCGCCGGGGAGGCGCGGTGGCGGCCGGTCTGGGGGGCGGCGGGCGCCGCGCTCCTGGCCGTGCTGGTGGCGAGCTGGTGGACCTCGCCGGGGGCCGTCCCGGGGATCGCGGTCCCCGGACCGGTCGTCGAGTACGGCCTGCCGGTCGTCCGCCTGGTCCTCGACCTGTGCGCCCTCGCGACCGTCGGGCTCAGCCTGCTTCCCCGGTTCCTGGGCTTCGACGATCCGCACCGCACCGAGCCGGTGCTCACCAGGGCCCGGAGCTGGGCGGTGCTCGCGGCGTTCGGGTGGGCCGTCGCGGCGCTGGTGGCCATGGTGCTCAGCGCCGCCGAGGTCACCCCCGGCCGCGTGCCCGACCCCGCCGCGTACGTCAGCGTGATCGGCTCCGGCCAGGGGCTGGTGATCAGCGCCGCGTGCGCCCTGATCTACACGTGCTTCGGGCTGCTCGCCGTGCGCTTCGGCGAGAAGGTGCCCGCCGAGCTGCGCGTCGTCGTCGCGGTGTTCGGCCTGCTGCCCCTGCCGGTAAGCGGCCACGCCTCGAACTGGTACTGGCACGACCTGAGCATGGTCTCGATGGAGCTGCACGTCGTCGGGGCGTCGGCGTGGACGGGCGGCCTCGTGGCGCTGGCCGTGCTGCTGACGACCGACCGCGACCTGCTGGCCCGTGCCCTTCCGAGGTTCTCGCGGCTGGCCACCGTCTCGCTGGTCGTGGTGACCCTCTCCGGCCTGTTCAACGGCCTGGTGGAGCTGGGGCTCTCACCGGCCACGCGGCTGCCAGGGTCGCTGTTCACGACCCACTACGGGCAGCTGGTGGTCGCCAAGACCATCCTGGTGTGCGCGGTGGGGGCGCTCGGGGCCCACATCCGCTGGCGCCTGCTTCCGGGTGTCGCGCGGCGGCAGGCGACGGCGTTCGCCGCCTGGGCCGCGCTCGAAGCCGGCGTCATGGGCCTGGCCTACGGCGTCGCCGTCGCGCTGACCCGCGCCCCGGTCGCCTGACCGGGAGGCCGCCTTTCGGCCCGGGCCGCGGTCGCGCGGCCCGGGAAGGCGGCTACGGCGTGGCGGGGGCGACCGGCGCCGGGAGGGGGCTCGGGGTCGCGGACGCGCCCGAGCGCCTGCGGCCGTACCACTCGACGCCGAACCACGCCGCGCCGAGCACGACGGCGGCGACCGGCGCCGAGGCGAGCATGTAGGGCGGGGCGTCCAGCAGGCGGTCCTGCACGGCGAGCCCGCCGTAGACCGCTCCTGTGACCACCAGGGCGCCGAGCGCCGCACGGGCCGCCGGGATCCGCACCAGGAACGCCAGGTCGACGCAGACGGCGGCGGCGAGCAGGAAGAACGGGACGGCCGACGGCGGGAAGTGGAAGACGACGAGCAGCGGCCAGATGGCGGCGCGGAAGCCGACGTACACGGCGGCCACCGCCGTGGCGGCCCACCTGCGGCCGATCAGCCTGTGCGCCACGACCAGCACGAGCACCGCCGCGATGCCGAACCACAGGGGATACACCCAGTCGGGGACGGGCAGCGAGAACTTCTCCACCATGCCCCGGTCTACCGGGCGGCCCATCTGGTTGGCGGCGAAGTCGAGCAGGCTCGGCTCGGCGTACACGAACTGGGGCCCGCGATCCCAGGAGGCGAGCTCCAGCACGCCGTACTCCTGGTGCTCGCTCGGGAAGAGGATGTTCTCCAGGAAGAAGGCGAAGAGCGCTCCAAGGACGATCGGGCGCTGCCCGCCCTCGGGCGCGTAGAGGTACCACCCGCGGATCACTCCGGCGATCATGAACGCCGTGCCGACGTAGAGCAGCATGTGGGAAGGGCTCCACGAGGTGATGTCGACGCCGTTCACCCTGTGGTTGATCAGGTCGATCGGGACCGCGATCAGGAACGCCCCGGTGCCCCACTGGATCAGCCTCTGCGCCGTGCGGTCGACGCCGTACCCGGTGTAGCTGTGCACGATCACCAGCGCGACCACGATGGCCGTGCCGGCGCTGTTGAGCAGGTGCGGTGGAGCGAGGTCGTCGCGCAGCCACTTGAAGTGCCAGGAGACGTCCCAGGAGGCGCCGAAGACCTTCAGCACGAATGCGACGATCCAGCCGAGGTAGAGGACCCGGAAGAGGTCCGGCGGGGTCTCCCTGCCCGCCTCTCCCCTGGTCCAGTAGGGAAGGGCCCACTCGACCCAGCGAGTGGCCTTGTCCTTGATAGCCGCACCTAACTTCACGCGATGAAATGATGCCGGTCCTCGACATGCTCCGCAATCGGGGACTTCCCCGAGATAACCCGCATCCACCTCGGGCGAGGCGTCTCAGCGATCTCTCAGCGGCGATAAGTAGGCTCTCGGCATGAAGCTTGCGGGGAGGCGGCCGGCGGCGTTGATCGTCGCGGCGCTACTGGTCCTGGGCGCGGCGGTGTGGGCTCTTTGGCCGTCACCGGCGCCGGTGACGGGGTTCGACCAGGCGATCCCGGTCGTCGACGGGCCGCGTGACGACCAGCGCGTGACGCTGGACACCACCTTCTTCCCCCCGGCCGGAGGCGGCAGGGCGCCCGCGGTGCTCCTCGCCCACGGGTTCGGCGGCAGCAAGCAGAGCGTGCGCGACGAGGCCGTACGGCTGTCGCGGGCGGGCTACGCGGTGCTGACCTGGTCGGCGCGGGGGTTCGGCGCCTCCACCGGGCAGATCGCGCTCAACTCCCCCGACTACGAGGTCAAGGACGTCAGGCAGCTGATCGACTGGGTCGCCAAACGGCCCGAGGTGCTGCTCGACTCCCCGGGCGACCCCCGCCTCGGCATGGCAGGAGGCTCGTACGGCGGGGCGATCACCCTGATGGCCGCCGCCTACGACAGCAGGATCGACGCGATCGTCCCGCAGATCACCTGGTACGACCTGGCGGACGCGCTCTTCCCCGACGCCACCGGCCAGGGGCCCGAGAAGGGCGTCTTCAAGCGCATGTGGGCCGGGCTGTTCTTCAGCAGGGCCGTCGACTCGCCCCTCGCGCCGGGGGCGGCGGGCCTCACCGGCGCGGCGGGTACGGGCGCGACCGGCTCCGGCACCGGCGGCGGTGCGCGCCCGCCGGGCGGTACGGGCGCGGCGGGCGGTACGGGCACGGCGGGTACGGGCACGGCGCCGGGCGGGCCGTCCGACCCGGTCGACCTGGCCGCGCAGGCGCAGGAGGTGCGGTGCGGGCGGTTCCTGCCGGAGATCTGCCAGATGTACCAGCAGGTCGCGGAGAGCGGCCGCGCCACCGCCGGAGCCGTCGAGACCCTGCGCAGGTCGAGCCCGATCTCGGTGCCCGGCAAGATCCGCGTGCCGTCCCTGCTGATCCAGGGCAAGCACGACTCGCTGTTCCCCCTCGGCCACGCCGACGCCAACGCCAGGGCCATCGCCGCCACCGGCGCCCCCGTGGAGGTCGCCTGGTTCGACGGAGGCCACGACGGCGGCGACGCCGAGACCGACTGGGTGGCCGACCGCACGATCGGCTGGTTCGGCCACTGGCTCAAGAAGGACGGCAGCCCCCTCGGGGACGCCTTCACCGTCACCCGCGACGGCGGGCGCGACCCGGGCACGCGCCGCCCCGTCCTGGTCCACGCCGGCACCGGCCGCTATCCCGGGCTCTCCGGCACCGCGCGGCCGGTGGTCCGGCTCGCGGGGCCGGACCAGCAGGTGGCCAGCCCGCCGGGCGGCTCCCCCGCCTCGATCTCCACGGTGCCGGGCCTGGGCGGGCTGCTGGGCAACCTCGGCGGGGCCGGTCTCTCGATCGACATGCCAGGGCAGAGCGCCGCCTTCGACTCCGCGCCCCTCACCGCGCCCCTGGAGGTCACCGGCGCGCCCGTGGTGAAGGTCCGGGTACACGGCGAGGGCGAGGTGACGCTGTTCGCCAAGCTGTACGACATCGGCGGGCAGCGCCCCGCGCTGCCGCAGGGCCTGGTCGCCCCGCTGCGGGTCACCGCGACCCAGGCGGGCACGCCCGTGTCGGTCACGCTTCCGGTGATCGACCACCGGTTCGACGTGGGGCACCGGCTGCGGGTCGTGCTGAGCACCACCGACATGGGATACGCCTCCCCCGCCGCCCCGGCGGTCCACCGCGTCGGGCTGGCCTCGCCGGACCTCGCCGTGCCCACGGACGCGTCGCTGACGGCCGCCGCCACCGGCCTCGCCTGGTGGATCTGGGCGCTGCCGCTCGCCGCGCTCGTCGTCGCGGCCGTCCTGCTGCTGCTCGGGCGCGTCCGCCGCACCGGCGAAGCCGACCCTGAGCTGGCCGGGGTGCCGCTGCAGATCACCGGCCTCACCAAGAAGTACCGCGGCGGCGAGCCGGCGGTGGACGACCTGTCGTTCCGCGTCGAGCAGGGACAGGTCCTCGGCCTGCTCGGGCCGAACGGCGCGGGCAAGACGACGACGATGCGCATGCTGATGGGCCTGATCCATCCGGACGCGGGCGAGATACGGATCTTCGGGCACCGGGTGACGCCGGGCGCGCCGGTCCTGTCGCGGCTCGGGTCGTTCGTGGAGGGCCCGGGCTTCCTGCCCCACCTGACCGGCAGGGAGAACCTCGACCTGTACTGGCGGGCGACCGGACGTCCGAGGGACGACGCCCACATGGAGGAGGCGCTGGAGATCGCCGCACTCGGCGCCGCCCTCGACCGGGCGGTGCGCACGTACTCGCAGGGCATGCGCCAGCGCCTGGCCATCGCCCAGGCCATGCTCGGCCTGCCCGACCTGCTCGTCCTGGACGAGCCCACCAACGGCCTCGACCCGCCGCAGATCGCCGAGATGCGCAAGGTCCTGATCCGCTACGCCGCGCACGGCCGCACGGTGATCGTGTCGAGTCACATGCTGGCCGAGGTGGAGCAGACCTGCGACCACGTGGTCATGATGCACCGTGGCCGCCTGGTGACGACCGGCCCGGTCAGCGACCTGCTCGGCGGCGCGGTCTCGTCCAACGGCTCGAAGGGGCGTCTCGAAGACGTCTTCCTGGACCTGATCGGAGACAAGGCGTGACCTCGGTACCGAGCACCGCGAACGCGGCAGGGCCGCGCGGGGATGGCGCGATGGACGCCGCGTACGCGCCGGGGCGCACGCTGCCGCTGCGGGTGGAGATCGTCAGGCAGTTCAAGCGGCGCCGCACGCTGGTGATGTTCGGCCTGCTGCTGGCGCTGCCGTGGATCCTCGTGGTGGCGTTCTCCCTTGGTCCCGCGCCCGCGCAGCAGAACTCCCTGAGGCTCTCCGACCTCGCCACGCAGGGCGGCCTGAACTTCGCCGCCTTCACGCTCTCGGTGTCCGCCACGCTGCTGCTGGTGGTCGCGGTGGCGCTGTTCTGCGGCGACACCGTGGCGAGCGAGGCGAGCTGGTCGTCGCTGCGCTACCTGCTGGCGGCCCCGGTGCCGCGCGACCGGCTCCTGCGGCAGAAGCTGACCGTCGCCCTCGGGTACTCGGCGGCGGCGGTGATCGCGCTGCCGGTCATGGCGCTGCTGGCGGGCACCGTCGCCTTCGGATGGAACGACATCCGCCTGCCCGGCACCGGTGAGACGATCGCGGCCTCCTCGGTGCTGCCCCGGTTCGGCATCGTCATCGGGTACGCCCTGGTGAGCCAGCTCGTCGTCGCGGCGCTGGCGTTCCTGCTCTCGGTGAGCACCGACTCCCCGCTGGGGGCGGTGGGCGGGGCGGTCGGGCTCGTCATCGTGAGCAACATCCTCCAGGCGGTGGAGGCTCTGGGCGTGGTGCGCGAGTTCCTGCCGACCTTCTGGAGCACCGCCTGGCTGGACGCGCTGGCGCCGCAGCTCGACTGGAGCGGCATGATCAAGGGGGCGTCCCTGTCGGTGACGTACGCCGTGATCCTCGTGGCCCTGGCGTTCCGCCGCTTCCGCCGCAAGGACGTCGTCTCCTGACCGCGTACGCGGCCATAGCCCGACAAATGCCCCTAAAACCGAAAAAGGGCATTTATGGCTTCATATCCGGCAACGCCGGATAGGTGGGACGCTCCTCTGCCCCGCCGGTTTCGTACTCCTGGGACGGGTGCGTAAGGTGACTTTCGCGAGACGAATGTCCGTTTCCGCAAACATAGTTGGCGATATTCTGGAATGATCCTCTCGGTAATCCTGTCGGACATCGAGAATGACGGACAGAGACTGATGCCCCCCATCGATCAGATAACGACTTTCACATCCGAACACCGGGTTGAAACGGCCATCATCTGCGTGTCCGCCCTGGTGCTTCTGGTCCTTGCGTACTTCGCCCTTCGCGCCGCCTACCGCGCGTCGGCGCGGGCCTTCCGCCGGTTCGCCGAGAACCGCCCGGCGGAGGACATCCTCACCATCGTCGCGGCCAGCATCGCCACCGGTGTGTCCGCGCAGGGCATGTGGCGCTTCTCCGGTGACGTGCTCGGCTTCGACGGCCCGCTGAGATTTCTGCTCTTCGCGTTCATCGAAGTCGCCGTGATCACCAGCGCCGTGCGGGCCCGCCGCAACATGCGCGAGAACTACTCCGCCGGCATCGACGGCATCGCCGTGTGGGCGCTCACGAGCCTGTCCGCGGTCCTGTCCAGCCTGGACGCGCGCAGCCTGGCAGAGGCGATCTTCCGGCTCGCCGCCCCACTGGTCGCCGCGTGGCTGTGGGAGCGCGGCATGGCCATCGAGCGCCACCGCATCACCGGGCGCTCCCGTATCAAGTGGCGGCTGACGCCCGAGCGCGCCATGGTCAGACTCGGGCTGGCCGAGGTGAGCGACCGCACCGCGAGCGAGGTGGACGCCCACCGCAGGCTCACCCGCGTGGCCCTGGCCGCCAAGCGCGCCCGCGCGCTCCGCGAGGCGGGCGCCTCCGACCGCAAGATGCGCGCGGCGCTCGGCAGGCTCGACCGCATGATGGACCAGGCCGTCGAGCACACCGGGCTCGCGGTCGACTCCGAGCGCCAGGAGGCGCTGCTGTCGCAGATCGGCGCGCTGTACAACACCAGCGCCCTGATCGACCTGCGCCCGCCGGTCCCGTGGGGCCCCGAGCCCGAGGAGCCGCCGAGGACGCACGCGCTGCCCGTGGCCTCCTCCCCCGTCGCCGCGTACATCGCGGACGACGACGAGGACGCCGAGATGGTCGACCCGGCCCCGGCCGTGGTGGACACCGCCCAGCGGGCGGCGCTGATGCGCGCGGCCCGCGCTTACTGGGACAAGCAGATCGACCGCAAGTTCGTCCCGCGCGCCGCCGACATCGCCAGGGAGACCGGCATCTCGCTGACCACCGCCCGCGAGTACCGCGCGCTGTGGAAGCTGGAGCCGCGGGCCCACGCGCTGATCGAGATCGCGTACAACGAGCACGGCATCGTCGACACCGGCACCTTCCCCGCGATCGTCGTGCCGGACGGGCCCGACGGGGCCGACCGGCCGGAGCGGGTGCTCTCGGTGAACGGCTCCGCTCCCTCGGCCGACCCGGTCGGCGCCTGAGCGCCACCCGCGAGGGCGGGACAGGGAAGGATCATGGAATGCGCGGCCCGGAGGCGGATGTCGTCCTCCGGGCCGGAACGCCCTTCCCGCGGATCTCAGTCCCAGTGCGGGGGGCGCTCCTCCAGCAGCCAGGACACGTCGTCGTCGGACGTGGAGCGCCACTCGCCCCAGCCCGTGTCGGTGTCGTCGCCCGTCTGGTCGGGCAGAACCGGCAGCCCCTCATCGGAGAGGTCCACCGGACGCAGGTCATCCGGCTCTCGCACAGTCACGGCACAATGCTACGTGGCCACTGGAGCGGCCGATCATTCCTTGCGCCAAGATCTCCCCTGTCACCCCCCAAAAGTGATGCCAGGTGCGGTCCCCGGAGCAGTCACCTCAGGAGACGCATCTCGGGCGTACATCGGCGGCACAGGGACAGGTAACGCCCCGCGCGGGTACGATGCCGAAGCAGGTAGCACGCCGGAACGACCCCCCCGTGAGGCGGCCCATGGCAACGCCGGCAGGATGGCGCAGAGAGGGAAATCTCCCCGCGGAGCTCACCAGCTTCGTCGGCAGAGACCGGCTGCTCGCCACCATCAGGCAGCGCCTGCACGGCTCCCGCCTGGTCACCGTGACGGGCATCGGCGGGGTCGGCAAGTCCCGCACCGCCCTGCGCGTCGCCCACCAGGTCACCTCGCAGTTCCCCGACGGCGTCTGGTACGTCGATCTGTCCCGGCTGCAGGACCCCACCATGGTCCAGCACGCCGTCAGCGCGGCGCTCGGCATCGCCGACCAGTCGGCCCGGCCCGAGGCCGAGGCTCTCACCGAGTGGCTGAGCCGCCGCGACGCCCTCCTTGTGATCGACTCCTGCGAGCACCTGCGCGAGGCGTGCGCCGGGCTCGTCGACCAGCTCCTGCGCAGCGCCGAGCACGTGCGGGTGCTGGCGACCAGCAGGCAGTCGCTCGGCGTGCTGGGCGAGGAGTCGATCCCCGTGGCGCCCCTGCTGGTGCCGGGCGACGACGACCTTGAGAGCCCGTTCGTCAACGAGTCCGTGCAGCTCTTCGCCGAGCGCGCGTCCGCCGTCGTCCCGTCCTTCTCCGTCGACGAGGACAACATCACGGCGGTCTCCGAGCTGTGCCGCCGCCTCGACGGCATCCCACTGGCGATCGAGCTGGCCTCCGTCCGCCTGCGCGCGCTGTCGGTGGAGCAGATCCTGGCGCTGCTGACCGACCGTTTCAGCCTGCTCGCCGGCGCCAGCCGCACCGCGCTGCCCCGCCACCAGACGCTGCGCGCGGCCATCGGGTGGAGCCACGAGCTGTGCGAGCCCGCGGAGCGGCTGTTGTGGGCCCGCCTGTCGATCTTCGCGGGCGACTTCGAGCTGGAGGCCGCGCGCTACGTCTGCGCCGGCGAGAACCTCCCCGCCGAGAACGTCATGGAGCTCATCACCGGCCTGGTGGAGAAGTCCATCCTGCTGAGCGGCAACGAGCGTTCCGGGGTCCGCTACAGGCTCATCGACACCCTGCGCGGCTACGGCAAGGAGTGGCTCGACAAGCTGGAGGAGACCGAGTGGATCCGGCGCCGCCACCGCGACTACTACCTCCAGCTCGCCGAGCGGGGCGAGCACGCCTGGTCCGGGCCCCGGCAGGTCTACTGGTTCGGCCGCATGCGCCAGGAGCACGACAACATCCGCGCGGCGCTCGACTACTGCCTCCGCGACCCACGGGAGGCGCGCACGGGCCTTGAGCTGCTGTCCTCGCTGTGGTTCATGTGGGTCGCCTGCGGGTTCGCCCGCGAGGGCCGCCTCTACCTGGAGCGGGCCCTGCACAACTGCCCGCAGCCGAGCAAGGAGCGCTGCAAGGCGCTGTGGGTGCTCGCGTACGTCCGCAGCGCCCAGGGCGACACCGAGGGCGCGCTGGAGGCGGCCGAGCAGTGCGCCACCGACGCGGTCCGCGTCGGCGACTCGATCGCGGTCATCCTGGCGACCAAGATGCAGGGGACGGCCGCCTTCCTCCAGGGCGACCTCCACAAGGCGACCGCCCTGCTCGGGGTGGCGATCGAGTTCCACCGCAGCGGGCGCGAGCTCAACCCCGGGCTGCTGCCCGCGATCGTCGAGCTGGCGGTCGTGCTCACCCAGCAGGACGAGCTGACCGAGGCCGAGTCGCTGCTCCGCGACTGCCGCCAGCTGTGCGCCGAGCGCGGAGAGCTCTGGCTGCGCTCCTACGCCGTCTGGGCGACGTCCGACATCGAGCGCATGACGGGCCGCACCGACGACGCCGTGCTGAGCGCGCAGGAGTCCCTGCGGATCAAGCGCCACTTCCACGACGTGCTGGGCGCCGTGCTGGCGATGGAGACGCTGTCGCAGCTCGCCGTCGACAAGGGCGACCCCGCGCGGGCGGCGCGCATCCTCGGCGCGGCGCAGGCCAACTGGCAGCTCTTCGGCCTGCCGCAGTTCGGCTCCCCGTTCTTCAGCACCGAGCACGAGCAGTGCGTCAAAGAGTGCAAACGCGTCCTCGGCGAGGAGTCCTACCTCGACGTCTACCAGCAGGGCTCCAAGATGAGCTTCGAGGAGGCCGTCAGCTACGCCATGGGCGAGATCGACCCGACCCCGGTCGCCTGACCCCGCGCCACGGCCCGCCGGGCGACCGGGCCCGCCGGGTCAGCCGTGCCCGTGGCGCATGACGCGCTCGGCCGACGCGCCCTGCCAGGCCCTGGTGTACCTCGTGCTCGTCAGGGAGTAGGCGATGCTCCCGCTGATCCAGTGCTCCAGGCCCATGATGTAGGCCGCGACGGCGTCGGAGTTCAGGTCGTCCAGCGCCGTGCGCAGGTCGACCATCCGCTGGATCGCTTCGTCGCGCATCCGGCCGATCTGGTTCATCGCATGCTGGATCGACCGGTGCCGGTGCCTGGCCAGCACGCTGACCAGGTTGTTCCGGGAGTTCACGCCGGTCCGCTCCTTGGGGTAGGACAGGAGGTCGTTGTCCCACACGACCACGTCGTTGGCGCTCTCGGTGATAGCCCGCACATCGGGGTGCCGCCACTCGCTGGGGGTCAGAGGCCGCCCGGTGGCGACGTCGATCAGCGCGAAGACCGTCAGCATGGCCCCGGTCCTTCGCCGCATGAAGATGTAGTCGCCGTAGGTGGGGACCACGGCGTCCTCGCGGTTGGCCGCCTCCCACACCTGCGCGAACAGGTAGTCCTTGGTGACCGAGCGCCACCGGTCGAGCTGGTCGGCGTCGGCCGCCGCGCCGACGCGGGCCTTGATGTCGTGCAGCGCGCGGGCGAACGGGTTCTCCACGTGCGCGACGTCCACGGGATCGTCGAGGTCGTCGAGGACGGCGAGCAACTGCGGCAGCGCGCGGGCGATCTCCGCCGCGCGGCGGTCGGACTCGCAGAAGGCGTCGTCGAAGGCGAACAGCCAGACGCACCAGTCGGTGACCAGCCGGAGCATGTCGTTGCCGGCGTAGGGATATGTGCGGGCGCCCAGCCTGCCGTAGCTCGCCTCGCGGTACCGGTCCAGCTCCGCCGGATCGTCGATCATGTGGCTGGCGACCAGCCAGGAGAAGGTCTCCTCGTTGACCTGGTCAACGTACGGGCTGATAAGGCTGGGGAACGGACACGACAAAGGCGGGAGAAGGAGCCTGGACGGCGCTAAATCAGCCATCTCCACATCATGGCAACAAAAACTCCGCATAACTACAACGCAACATCCCCAGATGTGCAGCGTTATTTATGTTTGTGCCCGAACCATTTGAGGAATTCGGCATGTCCGAACATCCGGGCGGTGTCGACGGCGGACGGTGTGCCGGCGAACGGGTCGGCCCCGGCGTCGAGCAGCGCGCGCACCACCTCGGGCTCCTTCTTGAAGACCGCCCCCGCGAGCGGGGTCTGCCCGCGATCGTTGACGCGCCCGGGATCGGCGCCCCGCGACGCCAGCGCCCGGACCGTCTCGGCGTGCCCCGGCCCCGACCGCGGGCGGCGACCTGCTCGCCCGGCGGAATCCCCAGGACATCCCATAGGTTCTCTCTTGAGAGACGAAAGAAAGGCTGGGACCCAAGGTGTTCGACCCGACGGATCTCTACCGGCTCAGCGGTGACGTCCCTGAGCTGACCGATCCGGTGCTGCTCTACCACTTTGAGGGTTTCGTGGACGCCGGAGGAGCCGGAAGGCTCGCCGTCGGCCACCTGCTCGCCGAACTGGAGCACCGGGTCGTGGCGACGTTCGACGTCGACCGCCTCCTCGACTACCGGTCGCGGCGGCCTCTGATGACCTTCGACACCGACCGCTGGGTCGACTGCGAGGCCCCCGAGCTCGCCGTCCACCTGGCGAACGACGCGACGGGCACACCGTTCCTGGTGATGAGCGGCCCGGAGCCCGACCGCGAGTGGGAGCTGTTCACCGAGGCGATCGGCGCTCTGGCCACCCGGCTGAACGTCGGCAAGCTGGTGACCATGCACGGCATCCCCATGGCAGCGCCGCACACCCGCCCGCTCGGTGTGACCGCCCACGGCACGAGGCCTGAGCTCGTGAGCGGCCCGGGCGGCCCGTTCGGCAGGATCCAGGTGCCGGGCAGCGCCGCCGCCCTGCTGGAGCTGCGGCTCGGAGCACGGGGCCACGACGCGCTGGGCTACGCCGTGCACGTTCCCCACTACCTCGCCCAGGCGGAGTACCCGAGGGCGGCGGTGACGGCCCTGGAGGCCGTCACGCGCAGCACCGGGCTGGTGTTCCCCCTGGCGGCCCTGAAGGACGCCGCCGAGAAGACCACGGCGGAGATCGAGGAGCAGATCATCGCCTCGGCGGAGCTGTCCACGGCGATCCAGGGCCTGGAGCAGCAGTACGACGCGTTCACCGCCGGCTCCGAGCGTGAGAACCTCATGGCCGAGACCACTCCCATGCCGACGGGTGACGAGCTGGCCGCGCAGTTCGAGCGCTTCCTCGCCGAGCGCGACGAGAGGGACTCGTGATCAAGGTAGGCCTGGTCGGCTACGGCCCGGCCGGGGAGTTCTTCCACGCGCCGCTCATCGCCGCGACGCCCGGCATGCGGCTCGACGCCGTCGTGACGCGGGATCCCGAGCGGGCGAGCCGCGTCGGCCGCGACCACCCGGGCACCCGGATCGTCCCGTCGGCCGAGAGCCTGCTCGGGCTCGATCTCGACCTCGTGGTGGTCGCGTCGCCGAACAGCACCCACGTCCCGCTCGCCACGCTGGCGCTGTCGGCGGGGCTCCCGGTCGTGGTGGACAAGCCCCTGGCCGCCACCGCCGCCGAGGCCCTCGACCTCGCACGGCTGGCCCGCGAGCGCGACCTGATGCTGACGGTGTTCCAGAACCGCCGCTGGGACGGCGACTTCCTCACGCTGGCCACGCTCGACCTCGGCGAGGTCCACCGTTTCGAGTCGCGGTTCGAGCGCTGGCGGCCCGTGCCCAAGGGCGGCTGGCGGGAGAACGGCGGCCCGGACGAGCTCGGGGGCCTGCTGTACGACCTCGGAAGCCACCTGGTCGACCAGGCCCTGCGGTACCTCGGCCCGGTGACCGACGTGTACGCGGAGACCGACATCCGGCGGGCCGGGGTGCGGGCGGACGACGACGCGTTCATCGCGCTGACCCATGCGAACGGCGCCCGGTCCCACCTGTGGATGAGCGCCGTCGCCGGGCAACTCGGGCCGAGGTTCCGCGTGCTCGGGTCGCGCGCGGCGTACGTCAAGTGGGGCCTGGACCCGCAGGAGGAGCGGCTGCGGGCGGGAGAGCGCCCGGGCGGTCCCGGCTGGGGGGCCGAGCGGCCCGAACAATGGGGCGTGCTCGGCGTCGACGGCGACAGCCGCGCGGTCGAGACCGAGCCCGGGGCCTACCAGGAGTTCTACGCCGGCGTGGTGGCCGCGCTGAGGGACGGCGCCCCGCCGCCGGTCGATCCGCGCGAGGTGGCGGCGGCGCTCGCCGTGCTGCACGCCGCGCGGACCTCCGCGGCCGAGCGGCGGGTCGTCCCGCTCACGTCCGGCGCCGGGTCGCCCGGCCCGGACGGGCGCCAGGGCTCAGGCCCGGCCTGATCCATACGATCAGGTCGGGCTCGCCCGCACGGCCGGCGAGGTTCAGTCGAGCAGGCGGGAGCGGAGCGCGGCGGTGTCCTCCGCCGTCCAGCCGTGCTCGTCGAGCCAGCCGAGCGGCCCCGCGTGCCGGTCGTCCAGCGCCCCGAGGAGGTTCTCCATGTACTCCCGGCGCGGCAGGTGGTTCTCGGCGGGCTGCTTGTCGAGGTCGTCACGGTAGGTGTCGCTGCTCCGCAGCCGGGCGAGCACCTGCTCCAGGCGGTCGCCCGTCGCGATGTAGTCGGCCACGATCGCCTCGCGTTCGACCCCTGCCACCGAGAGCGCCAGGGCGCACACCACCCCGGTGCGGTCCTTGCCCGCAGCGCAGTGGACGATCGTCGCGCCGTCGCCGTGGGCCAGGACCCGCAGCGCGGCGAGGACCGAGTCGGGGCGGTCGCGGAGGTAGTTGTAGTAGAAGCCGAGGACCCTGACCTCGGCGGGGTCGTTCTCGCGCCTGCCCTGCCAGGGCAGCACCTTGTCAGCGTCGATGCGCGTGCCGGCGGTGTCCCCGGTGTCGGCCTCGACGTCGGTGTACCGGCCGCCCTCGGCGAAGAGGGTCAGGTGATGGATCGCGACCTCGGCCACCCGGGTCAGCGGGCCGGGTCCTTCGAGGGAGACCTCGGCGTTGGAGCGAAGGTCGACCACGTCGCGCAGTTTGATCTCGCCGACGAGCCTTTCGATGTCGGCGTCGGTCAGGCCTTGGAGGTTGTCGGAGCGCAGTACCCGCCCGAATGTCGTCGTCTCGCCGTCGACCGTGGGAAGACCGCCGAGGTCTCGCACGTTCACGGCGCCGTCAAGAGCTATCCACCTCGTTAGTTCATTCATCACTTGCAACCCTATCTGCGCTATATGTCCATGCGAAGAAGGCGGTAAGGGCACAGTGGCAAAAGAACATGTCCGTTACGTGGCGTCTGCCACGGTGACGCCGGCCCGTGCGTGATGTAAGGATCGAGCCCGCATGGGCTCCGGCCGCCTTCCCCCAAGATCATGTGGACCCACGGACCCCCGTCCCGAAGCTCGTCCTCGACCCGGCGCTGCCGGCCGGCGTCGCGCGGATCCTCCGCGACAGCCCCGGAGCGCTCCGCGCCGTAGTCCGCCGGGGGGTATACGCCACGAAACGCCCGCGCAATCTGGCGCCCCCAGGGCCTTCATCTGTTCGTAATTGAGCTAGCCGAAAGCGCATAATTCGGCCAGACCGCTCAAAATAAAGCCTTTCACCAGCAATTGCGCTTAGGCGAAGATCTCCCCTTTAATCTCCTCTGGACAAAGATCCCGGTACGAGCTCCCCGCCCGCGACACGTTGGTCAGCTCCGCGCCGCCCACGACACGTCGGAAAGGAGAGGGTGATCCCGTCATGACCGCGCTCATCGAGGTCCGTGACGCGAGCGTCCGCTACCTTTCCACCGGGCAGGACGCCCTCGGCCCGATCTCCCTCACCGTGAACCCCGGGGACCTCACGCTGGTGAGCGGGCCCTCGGGATGCGGCAAGAGCACGCTGCTCCGCCTGGTCAACGGGCTGGTCCCGCACGCCTACCGCGCCGAGGTGACCGGTGAGGTCCTGGTGGGCGGGCTACCGGTCGCGGGCCGGACGATCCGCGACATCTCCACGGTCGTCGGCACGATGCTGCAGGACCCGCGCAAGCAGATCGTCGGGACCACCGTGGCGGCCGAGCTCGCCTTCGGCCCGGAGAACCTCGGCCTGCCGCGTGAGGAGATCCGGCGGCGCACGGCCGAGGTGGCCGACCGCGTCGGGATCACCCACCTGCTGGACCGCGCCACCGCCGGGCTCAGCGGCGGGGAGCTGCAGATGGTGGCCTTCGCCGGGGTGCTGGTGATGCGCCCGAAGGTCGTGGTCGTGGACGAGCCGCTGGCCAACCTGGACCCGGCGGCGAGCCTGCGCCTCATGCGGGAGGTCCGCAGGTTCGTCGACGGCGGAGGCGCCGCCGTCGTCGTCGAGCACCGGGTCGAGGAGATCCTTGAGTTCGAGCCGGCCGAGGTGCTCTACCTGGAGGAGGGCACGACCCGCTACCAGGGGCCGGTCGAGGGGTTCCTCGGGGTCGCGCCGGTCGGGCACGTCAAGCTGCCGTTCTCCACCCTGATGGACCGCGCCGCCGAGCTGCCCGCCGTCACGGGGCCGCCCCGCCACGCGGCCGGCACTGGCGTCCCGAGGCTGGAGTACCGGGACGTCACCCTCGGGTACGGCGAGCGGACCGTGCTCACGGGCGCCGACCTCACCCTCGGCCCGTCCGAGCGGGTGGCGGTACTCGGGCCGAACGGGGCGGGCAAGTCCACGCTGCTGCGCGCCGCCGTCCTGCTGGTCGCCGCCTCGCGGGGCGAGGTCCTCGTGGACGGCTCCCCCGTCGCCGACCGGTCGATCAAGAGCCTGGCGACCACCTTCGGGTACGTCTTCCAGAACCCCGGGCAGGCGCTCTTCAGCGCCACCGTCGGCCAGGAGCTGGCGTTCGGCCCCCGCAACCTCGGCCGGAGCCCGGCGGAGATCGCCGAGGAGTCGGAGAAGGTCCTGCGGGCCGTACTCCTCGACGGCGAGAAGGACATCATGGACCGGCCGCCGCGCACCCTGTCGTACGGCCAGCAGCGCCGCCTCACCGTGGCGCTCGCCCTCGCCATGCGACCCCGCACGCTGATCCTCGACGAGCCCACCGCCGGGCAGGACCTCCACACGACGACCGAGTTCATCGGGCACGCCCTGGCCGCGGAAACCGTGGAGAGCGTCTACTTCATCACCCACGACGTCGACCTCGCCCTCACCTACGCCGACCGCGTCGTCGTCGTGGACGAGGGCCGCGTGGTCGCCGACGCCTCGCCCGCCGAGCTGGCCCGCGCCGAGGGCGTGTGGTCGCGCGCGGGGCTCCGGGCCACCAGCCTGGTGCGGGCGGTACGCGAGCACCTGCCCGACGCGGGCCCGATCCCCCACCCGTTCGATCTCGCCAGGAGCCTTTCGCACCACGCACGTTCCAACCCATCCCCCCAGGAAGGAACCACCCCCTGATGAGCACAGACGCAACCACCCCGCGAGAGCCCCTCTTAGCCATCTCGTCGCGCACGGTCGTGTTCGGCGCGGTCGGCGCGGCGCTCTACGCCGTCCTCGGCCTGTTCAGCTTCCTCATCCCCGGCACCCAGAGCGTCACCGTCCGTCCCGCCTTCGCGCTGGTTCCGTTCTTCGGCAAGCGCTTCGGCGTGATCGCGGGATTCTTCGTCGGCTTCGTCGGCAACGCCATCATCGACCTGATCTCCGGCTACGGCCTGCAGTACTGGAACTGGAGTGTCGCCAACGGCCTCGTCGGCGCCGTCGCCGGGCTCATCTTCGCCTACCTGCCGCCGATCGCCGGCGAGGGCCTGCGCCTGGTGGTGACCGCTCTCGGAGCCCTGGTCGCCACCGCCGTCGGCCTGCTCTTCGTGATCACGGACATCTGGGTGCAGGGAATCGGCTTCAACACCTTCTTCACCGTCAACTACATCCCCGCGCTCATCGCCGACGGCATCGCCGTCGTCATCCTGACCCCCGCCCTGGACGCCATCTGGGAGCCGCTGTCCAAGCGGACCGGACGGTAACCGGGTGGACGTCACGCCGCGCTACCTGGGCGCGGGTTCGTTCCTGAGCCGTCGCGATCCGCGCGTGCTCCTGCTCGTGCCCGTGCTCTACCTCGTGGCCGTGGCGGGGGTCGACGACCTCCGGCCCGTACTGCTGTGCACCGCGGTCGCCCTGGTGTACTACCGCGCCGCGGGGATCCCGTGGCGCGGGGTGCGGGCCAACTGGGCGTTCATGCTGACCTTCACCACGGCGCTGGTCGTGGCGAACAGCGTCCTGACCTCGGCGGACACCCGTTCCGGCGGGAGCGCCGAGGTCCTTTTCACCGTCCCGGTCACCCACACCGCCGTCACCTGGGCGACCCTGTCGTACGCGGCCGCCCTGCTGGTGCGCTACGTCTCCCTGGCCATGGTCGGGTTCCCCGTGGCGTTCAACATCGCGCCCTCCGACCTCGGGGTGGCGTTCGCGCGGCTCGGGCTGTCCCAGCGGCTCGCCTACGGCGTCGACCTGACCTTCCGGTTCCTGCCCTCCACGTGGGCGAGCCTCCAGGAGACCGTGGACGCGCAACGGCTCAGGGGGTACGAGCACAGCCGCACCCGCAACCCGGTGAAGAGGCTGATCGCGCTGAAGCCGGTCGTCGTTCCCGTGACGGTGAACGCGCTGATCGACGCGGAGGACACCGTGAACGCCATGGACCTGCGGGGGTTCGGCGGCAGGCACCGCACGTGGATGCGCGAGCTGGCCTTCGACCGCGCCGACTACCTGGTCCTCGCGGGCTTCGCCGCCGTGGCCGCCGCGATGGCCGCCGCCAGGATCCTCGGGCTGACGGGGACCGTATGGGTGCCGTGATCCACTCGGCGCCGCTCGTCATGCCCGTCTCCCGCCCGCCGATCCGCGACGGCGCGATGGCCGTGCTGCGCGGCAGGGTGACCGGGGTCGGGTCCCGCAGGGAGATCCTCGCCGCCCATCCTGGCGCGGAGGAGCTCCGCTGGCCGGGGGTCGTCGTGGCGGGGCTGGTCAACGCCCACACCCACCTGCAGTTCACGCGCATGGCGGAGGTCGGCCGGCGCGTCTACGACACGTTCGAGGAGTGGTCGCACGCGTTCGACGCGGTCTACTTCTCCTCCGCGGGGGCCGACTGGGCGGGAAGCGCGCGCGAGGGCGCGCTCCTGGCGCTGCGCCACGGCACCACGGCGGTGGCCGACGTGGTGACCGACATCGAGGCGATGCCCGTGCTCAGCCAGGCGGGCCTGGCGGGGATCTCCTACCTGGAGGTGCTCGGCGACACGGACGCGAGCTGGGCGGAGACCGGGCGCCACCACCTGACCTCGACGGTCCGCGAGCTGGCCGGGGCCGGCACGGGGACCATCGGGCTCTCGCCCCACGCCCCGTACACCCTGGACACCGGGGTGCTCGCCGACCTGGCCGTCCTCGCCCGCAGGCACGGGCTGCGCCAGCACATCCACCTCCTCGAATCGGTGCACGAGCGGGAGTACACGGTCTCCGGCACAGGGCCGATCGCCCACCTGGTCCGCGAGCTGGGCTTCGACTTCGAGATCCTGCGCGCGGGCGGCACCGGTCACGGGCCGGTCGCCTTCCTCGACACGCTCGGCCTGCTCGGGCCGCACTGCCACGTCGCGCATGGCGTCCACCTCGACGCCGACGAACGGGCGCTGCTGCGCGAGCGCGGAGTGAGCGTGGCGCTGTGCCCGAGGTCCAACCGCACCCTCGGCCTCGACGGGCCGCCGGTGGCGGCGCTTTTGGAGGAGGGCTGCTCGATCGCCGTCGGCACCGACTCGCTCGCCTCCTCGCCCTCGCTCGACCTGCTCGAAGACGTGCGCCTGCTCCACGCGCTGGCCGTGGAGCAGGGGTACCGGGGGCCCGACCTCGCGCGCCGCCTCGTCGAGGCGGCCACCGCCGGCGGCGCCCGCGCGCTCGGCCTGGCCACGGGCCCCGGCCGCATCGGCTCGCTCGCGGCGGGCACGCGGTGCGACTTCGCCGTCTTCGCCATCGATCCCGGCGAGAGAGACCCGTACCGGAGCCTGGTCGAGGACGGGCCGGGGCGCTGCGTGGCCACGGTCACGGGCGGTGACCAGGCCGGTCGCGTACACCTCGTGAACTCCACCCCGGACGCTCGCCGTGGGTGCTAACCTCGCAGCGATCTTCACGAGATCGAGCGCGATATCACATCTTTATAGGCCTCACGCTAGGCGCGGAGATATGGCCCCTCAGAATCGCACTATTCGCTATAGGTTATATTCGCTGCTCAGCCTGCCGATTGTCGCGCTAATCGTGCTCTGGACCTATATCACCGGGCACATCGTGGGCGACTTCTTCGACCTCCGCAGAGCGGTGACGCTGTTCGAGCAGGTCGCGAGCCCCGCCGCGGTCGTGGCCGGCCACGTGCAGCACGAGCGCCAGCTGTCGTCCATCTTCCTGAGCGGCGACTCCCCCGACGGCGGGCGCCTGTCGGCCGCGCGCGAGGAGACCGACAGGGCCGTGGTCCTGTTCCACCAGCGCGCCACCTCGCTGGAGGGCCAGTCGGCCACCGGCCCCGAGGAGGTCCAGAGCCTCACGGAGCTGGAGAGGCAGCTCGCCAGGCTCAAGCTGATCCGCGAGGACGTCGACGCCCGCGCGACCAGCCGTCTCCAGGCGATCCTGCAGTACACCGATATCCAGGATTCGCTCTACCAGATGTACGACCAGCTCGTCACCGTGCCCGAGCTGGCGCTCTACCGCAAGGCGGCGGGCCTGCAGACGGTTGTGAGGTCCCGCGAGCTGCTCTCCCAGGAGGACGCCCTGCTCTCCGGTGCCATCCTGCAGGGCTCGCTCGACGACGAGGAGCAGCGCGAGTTCGCCCAGATGGTCGCCGGGCGCAGGCTGCTGCTCGGCCGGGGCCTCCAGGCGCTCGACACGGAGCTGCGCCGGCCGTACGACGACCTGCTCGCCTCCGCCGACTACAAGCGGTTCACCACCATGGAGAACCAGGTGATCTCGCGCGGCGGGCGCCCGGAGCAGTCCGCCGCCTGGCAGCCCCTCGCCGACCAGCTCGGGTCGCGGATCGACCAGCTCGGCGTCAGCCGTGCCGGCCTGCTGAACGCCCGCACCGACGCCGCCGCCTCGGGGATCATCGCCCAGATCGTCATCGCGGGCGGGCTCGGCCTCATCGCGATCCTCATGGCCGTGATCCTTTCGGCGCGCCTCGGACGGGGGCTCGCCCAGGAGCTGGCCGGCCTGCGCAGCGCCGCCCTGGACCTCGCCGACGTACGGCTCCCCAGGGTCGTCGCCAAACTGCGCGACAGCGAGGCCGTGGACGTCGAGAGCGAGGCGCCGCCGATCCCCGTCACCGGCACCACGATGGAGGTGCAGGACCTCGCCCAGGCGTTCTCGACGGTGCGGCGGACCGCCGTCGAGGCCGCGGTCGGCCAGGCGGACCTCCGCAAGGGCGTCAGCCTGGTCTTCCGCAACCTGGCCCGGCGCAACCAGTCGCTGCTGCACCGCCAGCTCACCCAGCTCGACTCCATGCAGCGCAAGACCGGCGCGCCCGACGCCCTGTCGGACCTGTTCCGGCTCGACCACCTCACCACGCGCATGCGCCGCCAGGCGGAGGGCCTGATCATCCTGTCCGGGGCGCCCGCGGGGCGGGCCTGGCGCAAGCCCGTCCCGATGCACGACGTCGTACGGGGAGCCGTGGCCGAGGTCGAGGACTACACGCGCGTCACCGTGCTCCCGATGACCGACGCCTCGCTGGTGGGCACGGCCGTCGCCGACGTGATCCACCTGCTCGCCGAGCTGGTGGAGAACGCCACCGTCTTCTCCCCGCCCAGCACCCGGGTCACGATCAAGGGCGAGCTGGTGGGGCGGGGGTTCGCCGTCGAGATCGAGGACCGGGGCCTCGGGATGAACGACGAGGACCGCGCGGAGGTCAACCGCCGCCTGGCCAACCCCCCGGAGTTCAACCTGGCCGACAGCGACCGGCTCGGCCTGTTCGTGGTGAACCAGCTCGCCGACCGGCACGACGCCAAGGTCTCGCTGCGCCGCTCGCCGTACGGCGGCACCACCGCCGTGGTGCTGCTGCCGCACACCCTGATCATCCCCGCGGGCCAGGACGGGCCGCCCTCCGCGCGGGAGACCGGCGTGAGCACCCACTCGCTCGCCCCGGCCATAGAACCGGCTCCCGAACCGGGCAAGCCCCTGTAACCGGAAGATCGGCGCTCAGAGGCGGCCGGCGGCGAGGACGGTGACCAGCTCGGGGATGCCGTCGACGATCACGTCGGCGCGCCGCGCGCCGGGCCGTTCGGCGTGCAGGTAGCCCCACGGGCCGCGACGCAGCAGCGCCGTGCGCATGCCGGCCTCACGGGCGGGGAGGACGTCGTTGTCGAGCCGGTCGCCGACGTAGAGGATCTCGCCGGGCTCCCTGCCGGCGACGGCGGCGACCTTGGCGAAGAACTCCGGCCGGGGCTTGCTGACGCCCCACCCGGCCGAGGTGTGGACGGCGTCCACGGGCAGGTCCATCGCCACCAGCGCGTCGTAGGCCTGCGGGGGCTGGTTGCCCGCGATGATCAGCTGGTAGCCCGCCTCGCGCAGCGCCGTCAGGCCGGGCCGCACATCGGGGTAGAGATCGTCGGCGTCGAAGTTCTCCCGCAGGCCGCCCGGGTCGTCACGGCGCCACGCCTCCATCTCGGCCTCCACGTCCAGGCCGGGACGCACCACCTCGAAGGCGTCCCTGTGCGACCGGTCGAGCGCGGCCATGCCGCCGAGCACCCCGAGCATGACGAACCGCGGGACCCCCAGCCGGTCGGCCCATCGCGACCAGATGCGCGTCTCGTCGACGAGCGTCTCCCCGACATCGAACACCACCGCCCCGACCACGGGACCTCCTCCTCGCAGGCGCCCTGAAAACCCTACCCGGCCGCCGGACCGCCTCCCGATCCCCCGTGCGGGGCGGTGCCTTGGGATTCAGCGGCCTACAAGCCAGTTCCAAGAGTGCCCGGCGAGCCTTTGAAGGTCGGCACGCCGGCCGTCCACGTCGATCAGACCGATCACGGGACAGCAAGGGTGAAGCGATCCACATCTCGTACGGCACGCCAGGCGCAGTCCGGAGGAGTGAAGAGATGAGCGGCAGGACCTTCCCCGGTTTCGACGGCACCCTCACCGTCGAGCACGAGGCACTCGTGGCCACCGTCCGTGACCAGTGGCTGCGGGACGGCCTCACCACCGCACCCGTCGACAGGGACCGCGCGGAAGAGGCCGTGCGCGGGGCCTACCGCGCGGCCGGCCTGGAGCCTCCCCGTCGCACGGTCTGGACCGACTCACCGCTCAGCGCGTTCTCGGCCGCCGCGCCCTTCAGGCCGATCGACGTCGACAGGTTCCCCTTCGAGGACCGGCTCAGGGACGACGTCGATCGCATGCTCCACGCGAGGCTCGGCGTGCGGCTCTGGGACCGGTTACGCGACCAGCTCAAGAGCCGCCTGTGGGACCAGCTCTGGAACGGGCTCAGGGGCCGGCTCCGCGGCCAGGTCCTCGGCCATCTCAACGACCGGTCCAGCTCCGAGCCCTGCTTGTACGTGTGGGGCGCGCTCGGGGTGTGGGGCGACGCCTACTGGATCGCGCTCTACACCTGCGCGCTGCGCGTCGCGCTCATGGACGCCGACGAGCGCCTGGACGCGCTGGCGGAGGTGACCCGGCTGGTGGGCTGGTGGTTCCCCCTGGACGGCGCGGCCGTGCTGTGCGAGCGGCCCCTGCTGGTGCGGCGCGACGAGGACCACCGGCTCCACAGCGCGACCGGGCCCGCCCTCGCCTGGCCCGACGGGAGCGCCGTCTACGCCTGGCACGGCACGCGCGTCCCCGCGTGGGTCGTCACCACCCCCACCACGGACGCGATCCTCGCCGAGGACGACGTAGAGGTCCGCAGGTGCGCCATCGAGTCGCTCGGCTGGGACCGCTACGTCGCCGACGCCGGACTGACGCTCGTCGCCGAGGCCGAGGAGCCGCGCGACTCCGGGCGGGTGCTGGCGCTGTACGAGGTCCCCGAGCGGATCCTCGGCGAACCGGCGCGGGTCCTGCTGCACAGCGCCGCGCCCGACGCCCGCGACGGGGTCCGCCGGGCCTCGGCGCTGGTGGTCCCCGCCGAGGTCGCCACGCCTTTCGACGCCGCGGGGTGGGCGCACGGCCTCACCGGGGACCAGTACGCGTCGGCGTGGCCCTACGGAGACACTCCGTAGAGGTGACGCGCCGCGCGGTACTTGCGGGGTGTCTCCGGTGACTCGGTAGGATGCCCGACGTGAGCGGTCGCGAGGGTCGACAGTCCTATCATCATGGTGACCTGCGACGCGTCCTGCTCGACACCGCCCTTTTGGCAGTCACGAAGGACGGCCCGGCGGCGCTGAGCCTCCGCGACGTCGCGCGCCAGGCCGACGTCTCCCACGCCGCGCCCACCCACCACTTCCGCAACAAGGCGGGCCTTCTGACCGCGCTGGCGGTCGAGGGCTACCACCTGCTGGCCGACGAGCTTGAGCGGGCGCAGGTGGCGGGGGGCCTCGCCGAGCAGGGCGTGGCCTACGTGATGTTCGCCGTGGCCCACCCGGGCCACTTCGCGGTCATCCGCGCCCCCGACCTGCTCAACGTCCGCGACCCCGACTTCGTCGCCGCGCGCGAGCGCGCGGGTCATCAGCTCCTGCACGGCACGGCCGAGCAACTCGGCTCCACCGACCGCACGATCGCGATCGCCGTCTGGGCGCTGATGCACGGGCTGGCGAGCCTCATCCTGGAGGGCAACATCCGGCCGGGCGACGACGTCGAAGGCCTCGCCCGCGCCCTCAGCCACCACCTCAGCCCGCGCTGACCCGCGTGACGAGGCCGCCCTCCAGGTTCACCTTTCGTCCGCCGCCGGTCCACCGGCCGGCGCGCCGCAGCGCACCGGCAGCGTGCGCCTGCCGTTGAAGATGACGGACGGAGTCCGTTCCACCTGCTCTTCCGGGACGGCCAGGGCGAGGCCGGGGAACCGGGCGAACAGGGCGGGAAGCGCGACCGCCGCCTCCAGCCGGGACAGGTGCGCGCCGATGCAGGCGTGCGCGCCGTACCCGAAGGAGGTGTGGCCTCCGCTCGGGTGGGGGCGGGTGATGTCGAACAGGTGGGCGTTCTCCCCGTAGCGCTCGGGGTCGCGGCCCATGCAGACGTAGGAGATGATGACGGGCTCGCCCTGGCGGATGCGGACGCCCTCGACCTCGGTGTCCTCGGTGGCGTACCGGAAGGCGACGTTGCTCGCGGGCGGGTCCCAGCGCAGGACCTCCTCGATCGCGTTCTTCCACGGCTGGGTGCCGTCGAGGAGCATGGCGAGCTGGCCGGGATGGGCGAGCAGGGCGCGGACCGCGTTGATCAGCAGGTAGACCGTGGTCTCGTGCCCCGCGGCGATCATCAGCTGTAGCGTCCCCACGAGCTCGGCGTCGGTGAGCCCTGCCCGGTTCACCAGTGCGCTGGTGAGGTCGTCCCCGGGTTCGGCGCGCCTGAGGGCGATCAGATCGGTGAGGGCCTGGTGCAGGGCCTGGTGGGTGGCCATGACCTGCTCGGGCGTGGCCAGCTCGTCGAAGAACGTGTTGAACAGGCGGTGCAGTTCCTGGTGCCAGTCCCCCGGGACGCCGAGCAGTTCGCCGATCACGGTCATCGGCAGGGGGAAGGCGAACTCGCTCTTGAGGTCCACGACGCCGTCCGGGGCCGTGCTCGCCTGCGCGGCGAGCAGGTCGAGGTAGGTCGCGGTGATCTCCTCCACGCGGGAGCGCAGCCTCTCCACCCGCTGGCCGGTGAACTCCCTGGCGAGCGGGGTACGAAGGCGGCGCTGTTCCTCGCCGTCGGTGGTCAGCATGTTGGGTCCCGAGGCGACCAGGCCGAGCAGTGGCCAGGAGGGCGGTACCTCTCCGCGCCCGAAGGCCCCCCAGTACTTGATGTCCTTGGCGAAGCGCGCGGTGTCGACCATGAGTTCGCGGGCGGTGCTGTCGCGGGTGACCGCCCAGGCCGTCACCTCGCCGAGCATCTCGACCGGGACCACGGGCCCGAGTGAGCGCAGGTGTGCGGCCTCCTCGTGCACGTCCGGCGCCAGGGGGTCGAGCCGCAGCAGAGGAGCGGCCAGCGTGAGTTCCATTGTGCTTTCCCAGTGGAGAGGGGGGTCGTGAGTGTGCGCGGAGGCACGGAGGCGGTGGTCTCCTCCGCTCCTGCGGAGGAGACCACGCCGTGGTGAGGGTGCGTTCAGCCCCTGGCCGGAAGGCCGAGGCCCCGGATCCGGACGGATCCGTCGAGCTGGGCGCCGTCCATGTGGCGGCTCAGCTCGGAGGCGGTCGCCTCGTACTCGCCCGCCCCTTCGCCGACGCGGTGGGCGATGACGCGCACCGTGTCCTCGTAGTGGGACGAGTACCTGTCGGTGCCCGGGCAGGCGTACCAGCCGAGCCGCTCGAACAGCAGGTGCTGCCCGTCGGCCGTGCCGGAGGTGGCGATCAACAGCGGAGCGCCCACCGCCCGGCCCGCGGCCATGACCGCCGCCACCATCCAGGCCCCGAGCCCGAGGCCCCTGGCCCGGGGCGAGACGACCAGGCGGCCCGCCTCGTGGACGGGCGTGCCCATGGCCCGCAGTCCGGTGAGCATGGCCGCGTAGCCCTGCCGTCCCAGGTGGTCGATGGCCTGGAACTCGCCCGGAGACTCCGGTGGCACCAGGCGGACGCTCGCCGCGATCTCCGCCTCCGGGCCGAGATGCGCGGTCAGGTGGTAGGACCCGAAATCCAGGCCCTGCTCGTCGATGTACCGGCCACTCTCGTCGCGGAAGTCCGGCCGACGGCCGCGGTCGTACAGAACCTCCGCCCGGAACTCACGAATCCCCGCCAGCCACGGCATCGGAGGTTCGTAGGCGGGCTGGTGGCGAATGCGGAGTTCGAGCGTCTTCCCTCCCCCGGCGGGAGCGGGAGACGTCGTGGGCAACCCCTCGGAGAGACAGGTCGCGCCGAAAGGGGCCGAGCTCACACGCCGACCTTCGTCTTCCCCAGGTCTGCCTTGGCGAGCTCGAAGCATTCGGCCATGAACGCCGCGTAGGACGCGAGTGCGGCCCTGCCCGTCTGAATCATGGTCTCCACGGCGTCCGGATTCCCGGTGAGGATCCCGTCCAGCTGGCGCCGGTTGAAGGCCGTGTGGCCCGCGTCGAGTTCGACATGCTCGGCAAGGAAGCTGTAGCATTCCGTGCCGGTACCGAAGATCTTTTCGCAGCTGGTGACCAGCGTCGGGCCGATCGTCACCGACAGCCGCTCGATCTCGTACTCGATGGCGATCTGGGCGAAGGGGGCCGGTCCCGAGATCACCTGCTCGTGCAGCTTGGCGTAGAAGTTCGCGCTGGCCAGAGGGGCCGCTCCCAGCAGATCGTCCGCGTCGACCGGCTCGCCGAAGCGCTCCTGCCACCAGTCGGCGATGGCCCGCACGTCGTCGACCATCATGCTGTCGTGGCCGGCCTCGGCGCGGGAGTGCGCCTTGAGCGCCTTTTCGAGCTGGTCCATCCCCAGCTCTCCGCACCGCTCGCCGGCGCTGGAGATCCAGCGTTCGACGTCGTGCGTCATGTGGATGCCGTGGGCGTTGTAACGCAGCATCCATCGGGCGAACAGTTTCTCGTCGCAGGAGGGGGAGGTCACCTGCGAGACCGCGGAGTCCACGGCGAACTGCCGCCGGCTGGACTCAAGCGAGGATTCGTACCGTTCCATCAGAGCACTCAAGGCGTCGTCCTTGTTCGTCACTCGAGAGTGGATTCTCGAAAGATGCCGGGCGCGTCAGGGCGCGATCCCGTGCGGCCTGTTCCGATTTCTGATCGGAGGTCGGCCGCGGATCGTCCCTCCGGGGTGGATCGCGCGCCCGCATCAATGTTGTCAGTGCAAAGATGTGCTATTCGGACCATCATGTCAATAGTTCGCATGCGGCCGAAAATATGTTCACCTTGACGTAACGCGGACCGCCGCGGGCTCACGGGTGGCCGGTCACCCCGTGAGCTGAGCCAGGGCCTTGTGGATGCGTTTGTCGGAGACGGGGTACGGGGTGCCGAGGGTCTGGGCGAAGTAGCTGACACGCAGCTCTTCGAGCATCCAGCGGATGTCGGTGACCGCGCCCTCCGACCTGCGGGCAGGGGGAAGCCTCTCAAGCGTCTCCTCGTACACGTCTCGCACCCGGTCGAGCTGGAGCATGCGCTCGCGGTCGCGGTAGGGGTCATCGGGCAGCTTCTCCAGCCGCCGCTCCACCGCGCGCAGGTAACGCTGCAGGTCGGGCAGCCGCCTTTCGCCGGTGGCGGTGACGAAGCCGGGGAACACCAGCGACGACAGGTGCTCCTCGATCTCCTCAAGGGTGTCGGCCGGGCTTCTCATCGCGCCGAGGGTGGCGCGCACCGTCTGCCAGATCGCGAGAACGCGCTCGACCCTGGCCACGACCTCGGAGACGGTGTCGAAGAGCTCGGCACGTACGTGCTCGTGGACGCGCTGGAAGTCCGCGGGCTTCCACGCCGGGCCGCCCGACTCGGCGATGAGCTTGTCCGCCGCGCAGGTGACGCAGTCCTCGAACAACTCGGCGGCGTCCCGGTGCGGGCTGTGGCTGAGGGCCAGCTTCTGCGAGGTGGTGAGGCCGCGCAGGATCGCCTTCGCCGGGGAGGTGACGTTGAGAAGGACGAGCCGCCGCGTGCCCGCCCACATCGCGGTCCGCTGCTCGGCCTCGGTCTCGAAGACCCTGATCGCGACGCTGCCGCCCTCGTCGACCAGCGCCGGGTAGGCCTTGACCCGTCCCTGCTCGAACAGCTTGGGCAGTTCGCCGAAGGTCCAGGAGCGCAGGCCGGTGCGTTCGAGCTCCTCGCCCGCGCGGGAGAGCGTGGCGCGCATCTTCGGCGCGAGCCGCCGCTTCAACGCCGACAGGTCCTTGTCCTCGGCGACGGTCTTCCTGCGCTCGTCGACGACGCGGTAGGTGACCCTCAGGTGGTCGGGCAGGCGGGCGGGATCGAAGGCGTCGGGCGGCACCCGGACGCCGGTCAGCTGGAACAGCTCCCGGGCCACCGCGTCGACGAGCGGCTCGTTCCCGGGCGTGACCTTTTCGAGCACCGCCTTGGCGTAGTTGGGCGCGGGAACGAAGTTGCGCCGGATCGGCTTCGGCAGCGACCGGATCAGCTCGACGACCAGTTCCTCGCGGAGCCCGGGGATCTGCCAGTCGAAGCCGTCGCCGTCGACCTGGTTGAGCACCTGGAGCGGGACGTGGACGGTCACGCCGTCGGCGTCCGCCCCGGGCTCGAACTGGTAGGTGAGCCGCATCCGCTGGCCGCCCTGCCGCCAGGCGTCGGGGTAGGCCTCCTGAAGGCCGCCGGCGTCCGCGTTCTGGTTGATGAGCATGTCGGTGGAGAACGTCAGCAGGTCGGGCTCGACCTGACGCTGCCGCTTCCACCAGGTGTCGAAGTGGGCGGCGGAAAGGACGCTCTCGGGCACCCGCTTGTCGTAGAAGTCGAACAGCGTCTCGTCGTCGACCAGGATGTCGCGGCGGCGGGCGCGGTTCTCCAGCTCCTCGACCTCCGACAGCAGCCGCCGGTTCTCCTTGAGGAAACGGTGGTGGGTGTCCCAGTCGCCCTCGACCAGGCCGTGACGGATGAACAGCTCCCGCGACAGCTCGGGGTCGACGCGGCCGTAGTTGACCTTGCGCTCGACCACGATCGGCACGCCGTAGAGGGTGACCTTCTCGTACGCCATGACCGCGCCCTGGTTCTTCTCCCAGTGCGGCTCGCTGTAGGTGCGCTTGACGAGGTGCTGGGCGAGCGGCTCGACCCACTCGGGCTCGATCTTGGCGACGACCCGCGCCCACAGGCGTGAGGTCTCGACCAGCTCCCCGGCCATGACCCAGCGGGGCTGCTTCCTGAACAGCGCCGAGCCGGGGAAGATCGCGAATCGCGCGTTGCGGGCCCCGATGTACTCGCGGACCGCCCTGCGGCGCGGGCCGGGGTCGTTCTTGTCGGCCTTCTCGACGTCCATCAGCCCGATGTGCGAGAGCATCCCGGCGAGCAGGGAGACGTGGATTCGGTACGGCTCCGGGCGCGTGGTGTTGAGCGTGACGCCCATGCCCTTGGCGACCTGCTTGAGCTGGCTGTAGATGTCCTGCCACTCACGGACGCGCAGGTAGTTGAGGAAGTCGGCCTTGCACATGCGCCGGAACTGGCCGGAGGACAGCTCGCGCTGCTGCTCGCGGAGGTGGTCCCACAGGTTCAGGTAGGACAGGAAGTCGGACTCCTTGTCGGCGAAGCGCGCGTGCTTCTGGTCGGCCTGGGCCTGCTTGTCGGCGGGCCGCTCGCGGGGGTCCTGGATGGACAGCGCCGCCGCGATGACCATGACCTCGGTGGCGCAGCCGTTGCCGTCGGCGGCCAGCACCATGCGGGCGAGCCGGGGGTCGACCGGGAGCTGGGCCAGCTTGCCGCCGATCGCCGTGAGCTTGCGGTGCTCGTCGAAGGCGCCGAGCTCCTGCAACAGGTTGACGCCGTCCTTCACCTGCCGCTGGTCCGGCGGCTCGACGAACGGGAACGCCCCGATGTCGCCCAGCCCGAGCGAGGTCATCTGGAGGATGACCGAGGCGAGGTTGGTGCGGAGGATCTCGGGGTCGGTGAACTCGGGCCGTCCGAGGAAGTCCTCCTCGGAGTAGAGCCGGACGCAGATGCCGTCGGAGGTGCGGCCGCAGCGGCCCTTGCGCTGGTTGGCGGAGGCCTGCGAGATCGGCTCGATCGGCAGGCGCTGCACCTTGAGCCGGTGGCTGTAGCGGGAGACGCGCGCGAAGCCGGGGTCGACGACGTACTTGATGCCGGGGACCGTCAGCGAGGTCTCCGCGACGTTGGTCGCGAGGACGATCCTGCGCCCCCTGTGGGCCTGGAAGACGCGATGCTGCTCGCCCGACGACAGCCGCGCGTACAGCGGGAGGACCTCTTCCTTGCGGCCCTTGAGCGCCTCGGCGGTGTCCCTGATCTCGCGCTCGCCGCTGAGGAAGACCAGGATGTCGCCGGGGCCCTCGGCGCACAGCTCGTCGACCGCGTCGACGATCGCCTGGGCCTGGTCCTCCTGGTCCTCGCTGATCGGCCGGTGGCGGACCTCGACGGGGTAGGTGCGCCCGGAGACCTCCACGATCGGGGCGTCGCCGAAGTGCCGGGAGAACCTCTCGGGGTCGATGGTCGCCGAGGTGATGATCAGCTTGAGGTCCGGGCGCTTGGGAAGCAGCTGCTTCAGATAGCCCAGGATGAAGTCGATGTTGAGGCTGCGCTCGTGAGCCTCGTCGATGATCAGCGTGTCGTAGCGCGACAGGAGCCGGTCGCGCTGCATCTCGGCCAGCAGGATGCCGTCGGTCATGAGCTTGACGAGCGTGCCCTCGCCGGACTGGTCGGTGAACCGCACCTTGTATCCCACGGCCTCGCCGAGCGGGGTGTCCAGCTCCTCGGCGATGCGCTCGGCCACCGTGCGCGCCGCGATGCGGCGGGGCTGCGTGTGGCCGATCTGGCCCCTGATCCCCCGGCCGAGCTCCAGGCAGATCTTCGGGATCTGGGTGGTCTTGCCCGAACCCGTCTCGCCCGCGACGATGACCACCTGGTGGTCCCGTACGGCGTCCAAAATGTCGTCCCTGCGCTGGCTGACCGGCAGGCTCGCGGGATAGGTGATCTCGGGCACCAGCGCCCGCCGGGCGCCGACGCGGGCCTCCGCGGCCTCGATCTCGGTGGTCACCTGGTCGGTGATCGCCCGCAGGGCCTTCCCGTCGCGCACCCTGCGAGCGCCGTCGAGACGGCGGCGGAGCCTGATCTCGTCGCGCAGCATCAGCGCGGGCAGGCGTTCACGCAGGTCGGTCAGGGGCGATTTCAACGAAACTGTTCCCATGGTCGCTTTCCCGGCCGTCTCGTCAGACAGCCGCCACCGGCAAGGATAAGCAACCCGCCCCCCGTCTTCGCCAACGGTTTACCGGTGGCCCCGCGCCCCCGCCCTCTCGGGCGGGGGAGGAGCGCGCTCAGTGAGCGGTGAGCAGTTCGCCCGGAGAGTCGCGGACGAACCGCAACGCCTTCTCCAGGCAGACGATGGCCCCGTGTTTCGGCCGGTTCATGAAGCGGACGTCGTCGGCGAGCGCCCGCATGATCTGGAGCCCCCGCCCGTGCTCCGCCAGCGGCGATCTCACACCCACCTTGTCGGGGTCGAACCCGCTGCCGGTGTCGACCACAGTGATCACGAATTTGCCGGCGACGAGCTGTGCGCTCACCGTGTACTCATCGGTCTCGGAAGCGTGCCTGATGACGTTGGAACACGCCTCGGTGAGCATGAGCTGGATGTCCTCCTTGATCTGCCGTTCGACGCCGAGCACCTCCAGCTCCGCCCCAAGGATCTGCCTGGTGACGGACACGCTCGCTGCATCGCGCGGCAAGCGCAATGCGATGGTCACCTCCACGGTGCCTCCTTCCGGCCCACCTTGATAAAGGTGCCCCCAGGGCCCGGTACAAACACAGAAGGCGCCAGGAAATACGGTCACCGGGGTGGCCGTACCAGGCCGTCAGGGGGCGTCAGGGGGTCTGCACCGGCCGCGCGGCCAGGGCGGCCCCGATGATGCCCGCCTCGTTCTGGAGGATCGCGGGAACGATCGGGGTCCCCGTGAGCTCGATGTGGGGCAGGAACTTGTCCGCCTTCTTGCTCACTCCCCCGCCGATGATGATCAGCGATGGCGACAGCAGGGCCTGGATGCGCTCCAGGTACTCCTGCACCCGGTGCGCCCACTTGTCCCAGCTCAGGTCGTGCTCCTCGCGGGCGTGGTCGGAGGCGCGGTGCTCGGCCTCGTGGCCCTTGATCTCGATGTGCCCGAACTCGGTGTTGGGGACGAGGACGCCGTCCATGATGAGGGCGCTGCCGATCCCCGTCCCGAAGGTCAGCATCACCACGAGCCCCCCGCGGTCCCTGCCCGCGCCGAACCTCGCCTCGGCCACGCCCGCCGCGTCGGCGTCGTTCAGGACCGTGACGTCGAGCCCGGTCGCGTCCGCGAACAGCTTCCTCGCGTCGAGGTCGATCCAGGCGTGGTCGACGTTCGCGGCGGTCCTGGTCACCCCGTCCACCACGACCCCGGGGTAGGTGATCCCGACGGGCCCCGTCCACGAGAAGTGCTCGACGATCCGCCGGACGACCTCGGCGACGGGTCCGGGAGCCGACGGGCTCGGTGTCGGTATCCGCAGGCGCTCCGCGAGGAGCGTTCCCGTCACCGTGTCCACCGGGGCGCCCTTGATCCCCGATCCGCCGATGTCGATTCCCAATACGTTCATGCCACTCCTCACAGTGCCCACGATGCCCGTGCAGCCCTTATTGCCGGGATGCGACCGGTGATGCGCGCCGGCGCTCGCCGGAACCGACACCCTACGGAAGATCCGGGCCGGTCCGTGGATCGCCCGATCCTCAGCGCCGGAGGTGTCCGTTCTGGTAGGCATTGGTGAATGATGTGGCTAATGCGCCGTGCGCCCCTGACGATCGCCCTCACCGCCGCCCTGACGGCGGCCTGCGGGGTCGTACAGCCGGGGCCGGACACGGCGTCGCCCACCCCGGCCGCGACCGGCGGCGCCCGGCAGTCCCTCGCGAAGGATCGCGTGAAGGCTCCCGCGAAGGCGACTCCGGAGCCGTCCGCCTCGCCCGCTCGCCCGCCACGGGTCCCGCGCGGCACGGAGGCGGGCTTCATGGTCTTCGACCGCGCCACGGGAAGGGCGACGGTCGGGTACGAGGTCCACACCCGGTTCCGGTCGGCGTCGGTCGTCAAGATCCTCATCGCGGTGGACTACCTGGAGTCGCGCGAGCCGGGTACGGCCGTCCCCGCGCGCGACCGCGATCTGCTCCGGCGGATGCTCCGCTCCAGCGACGACGACGCCGCGACGGCCTTGTGGAAGCGCGGCGGCCAGGGGGCGATCGTCGACCGGATGGTCCGCCGGGCGGGCCTGACCGAGACCGAGCGGCCTCCCGCGTCCAAGCCGGGCTTCTGGGGCTATACCGCGCTGAGCGCGGCGGACGTCGTGCGGACGTACCGCTATCTGCTGGATCGGGCGGACCCCAAGGTCCGCGACCTGGTCCTCGGCCACCTGCGCGACGCCACGCGGTGCGCCGCCGACGACTTCGACCAGTATTTCGGCATCCCGAGCGCCCTGCCCCGGCCGTGGGCGGTCAAGCAGGGCTGGTCGGGGTACGGCTCCACGCCCGCCGTCCGGTGCGCCGGCACGCGCGCGAGCAGCGTGTCCGAGACGGTGGCCGGGCCCATGGAAGCCCCGGCCGTCGCGACGGCGGCCGGGCCGCCGGTGAACCTGAGCCGCCCCGTGCTCCACACCACCGGCCTGGTCGGCAAGGGAGACCGCCTGATCGTCGCCGTGCTCACCCTCCAACCGGCCGGGGCCTCCTTCACGGACTCCGCCACCCGGCTCACCGCCCTCACCAGGGCCGTCTACCGCAGCGGACGCCCGAGGTGAGCGGTCCGGTCAGGGCCTGCCGCGTCGTACCGGCGGGGCCGGCCTCAGCGGCCGGCGTCGGGCGACATGGCCGGAACGCGCTCCTCGGAGACCGGAGGCGGCGGGCCGCCGCCGTCGTGCTCGTCCACGAACGTCGCCTCGTCGAACGGGATCCGCCCGGAGAGCACCTCCTCGGCGCGCTCCCGGTCGAAGTCCCGCACCCACGTGCCGATCAGGACGGTGGCGACCGCGTTGCCCGCGAAGTTGGTCAGCGCGCGGGCCTCGGACATGAACCGGTCGATGCCCACGATGAGCCCCACGCCGTCGACCAGCTCGGGCCGGTGCGACTGGAGTCCTCCGGCCAGCGTCGCGAGCCCCGCGCCCGTGACGCCCGCGGCGCCCTTCGACGCGATGATCATGAAGACGAGCAGCGAGACCTGCTCCCCGACCGACAGCGGGGCGCCCGTGGCGCGCGCCACGAACAGCGTCGCCATCGTGAGGTAGATGGCGGTCCCGTCGAGGTTGAAGGAGTATCCCGTCGGCACGGTGATGCCCGCCACCGCGCGGCTCACCCCGAGGTGCTCCATCTTGGCGATCAGGCGCGGCAGCGCGGACTCCGAGGAGGAGGTCGACAGGATGAGCAGGAACTCCCTGCCGAGGTAGCGCAGCAGCGACACCAGGTTCATCCCGGCCCCGAACCACAGCATCGGCCCGAGCACGAGGCCGACGAACAGCAGGCAGGTGGCGTAGAAGGCGAACATGAGCAGGGCCAGGCTCTGGAGAGCGCCGAACCCGCCCGCGCCGACGACCGCCGCGATCGCGCCGAACGCGCCCACCGGGGCGGCCCACATGATCATCGCCAGGACGCGGAAGACGAGCCGCTGGATGTGCGCGAGCCCGTTGAGCATCGGGACCGCCCGCTCCCCCATCGCCTGGAGCGCGAAGCCGGTGAGCAGGGCCACCAGAAGGGTCTGCAGCACCTGCCCTTCGGTGAAGGCGGAGACGAACGTCGTCGGGATGATGCCGAGCAGGAACGACGTGGTGTCGCTCTCACCGCCCTTGGCCGCCTGGTCCTCGGCCGCCTTGCGCAGCGCGTCGGTCAGTTGCAGGCCCTCGCCCGGATGCACCAGGTTGCCGACCACCAGGCCGATCACCAGCGCGACCGTCGACATGACGAGGAAGTAGCCGATGGCGAGGCCGCCGACCTTGCCGACCTTGGCGGCCTGGGCCACCGATCCGACCCCGAGGACGATGGTGCAGAAGATGATCGGGCTGATCATCATCTTGATCAGGGCCACGAAGGCCGTCCCGAGCGGCTTGAGCGCCACGCCGGTGCCGGGCGCCAGGAGCCCGACCACGATCCCGGCCAGCACCGCGACGATTACCGCCAGGTAGAGATAGCGGGTACGGTCCCGGTGCGCCGGGGATACGGGTATGGTCACGCGGCCCTCCTTGATGTTTCGTACGCGTGTCTCGCACGCCGGTACGGAGGAAGTGAGGCTTCGGTCGAGTGACTATGCGCCCTGGTAGTGATCTGGGTCACTATTGCGTACATTTCGTTCATCGCCGTTCTCACCGGCGCGACCCCGGACCAGTGAGAGATCCATGACCCCGCGAACCCCGTGAACTGGTGAAAGTGGAAGCCCTGACGACGATCGCCTCCCGGCTCAGGCTATGGAGCCTGGCGCGCCAGATGCTCGTGCTGCAGATCGTCGTCGTCGGGATCACGGTGGCGGGCGGCACGCTCCTCGCCTTCCTCCACGTGCGCCGGCTCCTGGACGAGGAAGCGGGCAGGACCACCAGCGCCGTGGCGATCAGCGTCGCCGCCTCGCCGGCCGTGCTCGCCGCCCTGGACGACCCCGATCCGTCGGTGGCGCTCCAGCCGTACGCCGAGCGGGTCCGCCGGGAGGCCGGGCTGGACTTCATCACGATCATGAGCCGGGAGGGCCGCAGGTACACCCATCCGAACACGCTGCAGATCGGCGGGCGCTTCCTCGGCAACACCGCCCCCGCCCTCGCGGGGCACACGTTCACCGAGACCTACACCGGCACGCTCGGCCCCTCGGTGCGCGCCGTCACGCCCGTACGCGACGCGGCGGGGAACGTGCGGGCGCTGGTGAGCGCGGGGATCACCATCGACAAGATCAGCGCGCAGCTACGGGACCAGATCGCCGCGGCGGCGCTCGCCGGGGTGCTGGGCCTGACGGCGGGGACCGCGGGCACGTACCTCGTGGGCACGCGGCTGCGCCGTCAGACGCACGGCCTGCGCTCGGCCGAGCTGAGCCGCATCTACGAGCACCACAACGCGATCCTGCACGCGGTCCGCGAGGGCCTGCTGCTGGTGGACGGCGAGCGCCGGCTGACGCTGGCCAACGACGGCGCACGGGAGCTGCTCGGCCTGCCCGGCGACGCGGAGGGGCGGCACGTCACGGGCCTCGGGCTCCCGCCGTCCCTGTCCGGCCTGCTGTCCTCCGGCGAGGACCGCGCCGACGAGATCCACCTGACCGGCGACCGCGTGCTCGTGGTGAGCGCCTCGCCGGTGCGTTCCGGGTCCCGGTCGCTCGGCACCGTGGTGACGCTGCGCGACCACACCGAGCTGCAGGCGCTCACCGGCCAGCTCGACGCCGAACGCGGCTTCGCCGAGTCGCTCCGCTCCGCCGCCCACGAGGCGGCCAACCGGCTGCACACAGTCGTCACGCTGGTCGAGCTGGGCCGTGCCGAGCAGGCCGTGGCCTTCGCCACGGCCGAGCTGAAGGCCGCCCAGCAGCTCACCGACCGGGTGGTGGGCGCGGTGCGCGAGCCGGTGATCGCGGCGCTGCTCCTCGGCAAGACGGCGGAGGCCGCCGAACGCGGGGTGGAGCTCTCCCTCAGTCCCGACAGCGAGCTGGACGACGTCGCCCTCGACGGCCGCGACCTGGTGACCATCCTCGGCAACCTCGTCGACAACGCGGCGGAGGCCGCCATGACGGCCCCGCCTCCGGCCCGGGTACACGTCCACCTGCGCGCCGAGGACGGCACGTTCCTGATCCGCGTCGCCGACAGCGGGCCGGGCGTCGGCGCCGAGACCGCCAAGGACGTCTTCCGGCGCGGATGGACCACCAAGGGCGACGGCCGGGGCCTCGGGCTCGCCATGGCCGGCCAGGCGGTGCGCCGCCTCGGCGGCACGATCGAGGTCACCCACGGCGGCGAGGGCGCGGTGTTCACCGTCCGCCTCCCGCTCCCGGACGGACGCGAGGCCCGCACGGACGCGCGGGTACGGAGGGAGCCGTCGTGATCTCAATTCTGATCGTCGAGGACGAGGAGCTCACCGCCGAGGCGAACCGCCTGTACGTCGAGCGGATGACGGGCTTCCAGGTCGCGGGGGTGGCGCGCTCGGGCGGCGAGGCCCTGCGCTTCCTCCGGCGCCGTCCGGCCGACCTGGTGCTCCTCGACCTGTACCTGCCGGACATGCACGGGCTGGACGTGTGCCGGGCGCTGCGGGCGGCGGGCGTCTTCTGCGACGTCATAGCCGTCACCTCCGCGCGGGACCTGTCGGTGGTGCGGTCGGCGGTCTCGGTGGGGGTCGTGCAGTACCTGCTCAAGCCGTTCACCTTCGCCGTGCTGAGCGAGAAGCTGAGGCGGTACGAGGAGTTCCGGTCGTCCGTGGACGGGTCCGGGGAGGTCAGCGGCCAGGGAGAGGTGGACCGCGCGCTGTCCACCCTCAGGGGCACGACCGGCGGTCCCCTGCCCAAGGGGATGACGGGGCCGACCCTGGAGGCCGTGGCGGGCGAGCTGCGCAAGGCCCCCGGCGGGGTGTCGGCCCAGTCCGTCGGCGCGGCGATCGGCGTGTCCCGGGTGACGGCCCGGCGCTACCTGGAGCATCTCGTCGGCACCGGGAGCGTGCGCCGCGTGCCGCAGTACGGCGGGCTGGGGCGTCCCGAACTGCTCTACCAGGTCATGTGACCCATGGACGTCGCCGCCGGGCCGACAGGTGGCACGGCGGCGACGATGCGCGTGAAGGACGACCCAGGCCTTCGGTCAGGAACCGGCGAGCGCCTTGCTCACCGCGTTCGGCCCGTCGTACTCCTTCTCGGGGAGCCGCTTCAGGGCTTCCATCGCCTGCTTGTCGGCGCCCTGCCGCTTGGCGTGCTCCAGAAGCCGGTCCTTCTTGGCGGGGTAGTCAACCCCGGACAAATACTTCTGAACGTGGATGAAGTCCACCTGCGTCATAATTCCTCCTTTGTCGCAAGGTGGTTCCTGTCCTTCCTCAGACTCGGAGAAACCGGTCATTCCTCCTCAGAGGAGCTGGACGAGCGAGTCTTTGCACTCGGATCACGATCGCCCGGGAGGCGGCGGCCGCGCCTTCACAGCGGTGCTTACTCCCGACCGGAATCCGAGTTCGGGACAAACCAGGTCAAATGCGAGACCCTGCGGAGGAGCACCCGGGAAGCCCGGCGTGGGGGCGCAGGGGGGGTACCCAAGCGAACTCCCGAGTAATGTTCTGTAGCAGGCCAGAGGCCATCTCACTCCACCCACTGCCAAACCCGGCCAACCATGGAATTTTCCTGAAGTCACCGTCATGCATCTTCTTCCGGGAAAATCACAGGTCAATCAGGGCGACTGTGACAGTCATCATGAAAGCAATAGTGACACTGGCATATGACACCTGTGGATACCGTCACTAGGCACGGCTGGGGTTATCCGTAATTCTCCTCCTAGCGATCGAGCGCTGAGAGGGGTGTGGGACATGATCGACAGATACGAGATCTATTGCCTAGCCGATCCACTGTTTTACGACACCCTTGACAACCAGCGTACGAAGCACCCTGACTTTCCCCTGGCGAGCAGGGACGTGCCCTCCGGGTGGGAGCACCGGGCGACCGACACGTGGCTGCACTACGGCCCCCGGGAGCGTTCCCTGCCCCCGCAGGGATGGAAGATTCACATCTCCTCCTGCCTGGACGACGCGGAGAAGACGCTGGACGCGGTCTGGGACTACTGCGCCGGCCGCCGGCTCAGCTTCAAGTTCCTCCGGGGCCCACGCGTCGTCACGATGCTCAACTCCAAGTACGCCGACCGGGGAAGCAGCGGCAAGCTGGTCACGATCTACCCCGCCGACGTGGACGAGCTGGAGCTCGTGCTCAAGGAGCTGGACGAGGTCCTGCACGGCGTCCGCGGCCCGTACATCCTCAGCGACCTGCGCTTCGGGGACGGCCCGCTGTTCGTCCGGTACGGCGGCTTCGCCGAGCGGTACTGCCTGACCGGCAACCGCGAGCGGGTGCTCGCGATCGAGAGCGCGGACGGCACCCTGGTGCCCGACCGGAGGGGGCCCGCGTTCTCCCCGCCGTCGTGGGTCACCCTGCCGGCGTTCCTCGAACCCCACCTCGCCGCGCGTAACGCGGTCACCACGACGGACCTGCCGTACAAGATCGAGGAAGTGCTGCACTTCTCCAACGGCGGCGGCGTCTACAAGGCGCGGGACACCCGCACCGGCCGTCAGGTCGTGCTCAAGGAGGCCAGGCCGCACGCCGGGCTCGACGCGGCCGGCCGGGACGCGGTCACCCGCCTGCGGCACGAGGCGGCCATCCTGCGGCGGCTCGAAGGGCTGGACGTCGTCCCCGCCGCGCACGACTACTTCACGCTCGGCGACCACGAGTTCCTCGTCCAGGAGTTCGTGGACGGCACCACGCTGAGCCAGGAGTCGGTCCACCGGCACCCCCTGACCCGCGCGGTCATCACCCCCGAGGACGCCGCCGAGTACACCGAGTGGACGCTCGGCATGCTGGACCGCGTCGAGCGGGCGGTGAACGCGCTGCACGAGCGGGGGGTCGTCTTCGGAGACCTGCACCCCTTCAACGTGCTGGTGGAGGGCGAGCGGGTCGTCCTGATCGACTTCGAGGTCGCCAGCCTCGCCGAGGCCAAGGCGCGCCCGACCCTGGCCCACCCCGGCTTCTGCCCGCCCGCCGACCGAGCCGGCGTGGAGGCGGACCGCTACGCCCTGGCCTGCATGCGGCTCAACCTGTTCGCCCCGATGTCGACGGTGCTGATCCCCCTGCACCGCGCCAAGGTCACCCACCTCGCCACGCTGGTGCGCGACACCTTCCCCGTGCCCCCCGCCTACGTGGACGAGGCCGTACGGACCATCCTGGGCAAGGACGCGGAGACCGACGAGGGCGCGGCGGGCCTGCGGGCGATGCGCGAGCTGCCCCTGCCGGGAGAGGCCTCCTGGACCTCGGTCAGGGACGCCGCGTGCCGGGCCATCCTGGCCTCCGCGACCCCCGAACGCTCCGACCGCCTGTTCCCCGGCGACGCGGCCCAGTTCCAGCCCGGCGGCGGGCTCAACCTGGCCAACGGCGCGGCGGGCGTGCTGTACGCGCTGGCCGCGACGGACGCCGGGCGGTTCCCCGAGCACGAGGCGTGGCTCCGCGAGCGGGCCATGGCCCCCGAGCCCGGCACCGGCCTCGGCTTCTACGACGGCCTGCACGGCGTGGCCTACGCCTTCGAGGCGCTCGGCCGCCGGCAGGACGCCCTGGACCTGGTCGCCATGTGCCTGCGGGAGAAGTGGGACCAACTCGGCCAGACCCTGTACGCCGGCCTCGCGGGCATCGGGCTCAACCTGCTCCACCTCGGGCGGGCGACCGGTGAGCGCGACCTGGAGCGCACCGCGCTGACCATCGCCGACCTGGTGGCGGACCGGCTCGGCGCCGTCGACAGCGTGCCCGAGATCAGCGGCGGGGCCAACCCCCACGCCGGGCTGATGCGCGGCTCCTCGGGTCCCGCGCTGCTGTTCCTGCGGGCGTACGAGGCCACCGGGGACGCCGCGCTGCTGGAGCACGCGAGCGTCGCTCTTCGCCAGGACCTGCGCCGCTGCACCCGCCGCGACGACGGGCAGCTCCAGGTCCAGCAGGGCTGGCGGACCAACCCCTACCTGGACGAGGGATCGGCCGGCATCGGACTGGTCCTCCGCCAGTACCTCGCGCACCGCGAGGACGAGGACTTCCGGCGGGCGCTCGCGGACATCGGTCCCGTCGCGACCCTGGACTACTACGTCCAGTCGGGCCTGTTCGCCGGACGGGCCGGCATGATCGCGGCCCTCGGCGCGGGGCTGCGGCCCGGCCTCGGCCACGCCGCGCCCGAGGTGGCCGACCAGATCGCCCGGCTCGGCTGGCACGCCATGCCGTACGGCGGCGGGCTCGCCTTCCCCGGCAACCAGCTTCTCCGGCTCTCGATGGACCTCGCCACCGGTACGGCCGGCGTGGTCCTCGCACTGGGCACCGTGCTGCACGACCGGCCGGTGGCCCTTCCCCTGATCTCCCCGCCCGGCGACCCCGCCGGGACGGTGGACCCGACGAGCGACGAAAGGAGGTGACTTACATGGCGCTTCTGGACCTTCAGGAGATGGAGATCCCGGGTGGCGGCCACGGCGGCGGCGGTGGCAGCAACCTCAGCCTCTTGGGGTGCACCCCCCACGAGAACAGCAGCCTCAGCATCCTCTGCGGCAACTGATCACCCGGAAAATCCATACGAAAGGGCGTAACCGAAATGGCGCTTCTCGACCTGCAGGACATGGAAGCCCCCACCGGCGGCGGCGGCGGTGGCGGTGGCAGCAACCTGAGCCTCCTGGGGTGCACCCCCCACGAGAACAGCAGCCTCAGCCTGCTCTGCGGCAACTGACACATCGCCTGGAGCGGCCCTGTCCGGCCGCTCCAGGCCTGTTCATTCCCGGATCCCCCGGAAGGAAAACCCTCGATGCCGGACGCCCAGGCGCAAGGCGGCCAGGTGACCGGCACCGACCGGAGCCCGGCGGCGGACCGGCTCCTGTTCGAGGTGCTGCACCGCAGTGGCCGCTGGCCCGTGGTGTACGCCGTGACCGCGCTGGCCGGCGCCGTGGTCGAGCTCCTGCTCCCCGGCGCGCTGGGCCGCGCGGTCGACCTGCTCGTCACCCCCGGCGCAGGCGTCGCCGACGCCCTCCTGCTGTGCGCGTCGCTCGTCGTCACGGTGGTCGCCTGCGACGCCGTGGCGGTGCTCGCGGCCGGTTCGGGCGGCGCGCAGGCCTCCCGCTGGCTGCGGCGGCGCGTGGTGCGGCACGTGCTGGCCGTCGGCCCCGCGATCTCCCGGCGCTTCCCGGCCGGCGACCTCGTGACCAGGGCGGGGGCCAACACCGAGGAGGTGGGGGCCGCCCCCGAGGCGCTGATCACGGCCGTGGCCCTGCTCGTGCCCGCGGCCGGTTCCCTTATCGCCCTGGCGCTCATCGATCCCTGGCTCGCCGTGGCGTTCTCGGTCGGGCTGGCCCTGATCGGGGTGGTCCTGCGCGCGTTCCTGCGGGAGACGACGGCCGTCGCCACGGGCTACCAGGAGGCGCAGAGCGACATCGCCTCGCGGCTGATCGACGCGCTCTCCGGGGCGCGCACCATCGCCGCCGCGGGGACCGAGGACCTGGAGACCAGGCGCGTGCTGAAGCCGCTGCCGCGCCTGCGTGCCCACGGCCTCGCCCTGTGGCGCGTCAACGCCCGCGCCGGCGTCCAGGCGGCCATCGTGGTCCCGCTGCTGGAGACGGCGGTGATCGGGGTGGGCGGGCTCCGGCTGGCGGCGGGAGAGCTGAGCGTCGGCGAGCTGTTCGCGGCGGCGCGGTACGCGGTACTCGGCGCGGGCATCGGCTCGGCGCTCGGCTACCTCAACAGGCTCGGACGGGCCCGCTCGGCGGCCCGGCGCGTCCTTCACGTCCTCCACGAGCCCGCCATGGCCTACGGCGAGGAGCTCCCGCCCGGGGAGCCCGAGGCCTCCGGGCACGACGTGCCGCGTCAGAACGGGCCGGGCACGTACCAACCGGCCGGCCACGACGGGGGGCGCGGGCGGCTGGAGCTGCGGGATGTCACCGTGCGCGTGGACGGCAGGCCCGTGCTGCGCGACCTCGACCTCGTCGTCCCCGGAGGCGCCGTGGCGGCCGTGGTCGGCAGGTCGGGAAGCGGCAAGTCCCTTCTCGCCGCCGTCGCCGGGCGGCTGGCCGACCCGGATGAAGGCGAGGTCCTGCTGGACGGGGTGCCACTGCGCCGCCTCAGCCGCGCCGCGCTGCGCCGCGCCGTCGGCTACGCGTTCGAACGCCCCGTGCTCTTCGGTTCCACCCTCGCCGAGGCGATCTCCGTGGGACGCCCTCTGGAGGCGGCCCAGACCGCCGCCGTGGCCGCGGCGGCCGACCCGTTCATCCGCAAGCTCCCGCGCTCGTACGGCACTCCGGTCGACGAGGCCCCCATGTCGGGAGGCGAGAGGCAGCGCGTCGGGCTGGCCAGGGCGTTCGCGCACGGCGGGCGGCTGCTCATCCTCGACGACGCCACCTCCAGCCTGGACACCGTCACCGAGTACCAGGTGGCCAGGGCGCTCACCGAGGAGCTGCGCGACCGTACGCGGCTGATCGTCGCCCACCGCGCGGCGACGGCCGCACGCGCCGACCTGGTCGTCTGGCTGGAGGCCGGGCGGATCCGGGGGCGTGGCCCCCACGAGGTGCTTTGGCGCGACCCCGCCTACCGCGCGGTGTTCCAGGTCGCGGAGCGGTGATGGAGGTCCGCGACCTGCTGTGGGAGGCGCTGCGGCGGCGGCCGCGGCACCTGGCGCGGCTGCTCGGCTGGTCGTTCGCCGAGGCGGCGCCGTCGTTCGCCTCCGGCCAGGCCATCGCGCACGCGCTGGACGACGGGTTCTCCGCCGGTCGTCCGATGACCGGCCTCGGGTGGCTGGCGATGCTGGCCGCCGCCTGGCTGGCCGCGGCGGTGGGCGCGCGGCAGGTGCTCCTGGCGATCGCCGGGATCGTGGAGCCGTTCCGCGACACGCTGTTGCGCCGGGTGGTCGACGGCACGCTGCACCGCGCGGCCTCCTCGGGGGTGCGGCCGGACAGCGCCGCCGTGGCGCGGCTCAACCGCCAGGTCGAGCTGGCCAGGGACTCCTTCGGCGCCGTGATCGCCGTGGTCAGGTCGTTCCTGTTCTCGGTGGTGGGGGTGGTGCTGGGCGTGCTGACGCTGATGGGCGCCGTGCTGCCCCTGGTGATCCTGCCCCTGGTGGCGGGCCTGGCGCTCTTCCTGATGTCCCTGCCCGCCATGGCGAGGCTCCAGCGGGATCTCATCCTGGCCGAGGAGCGCACCTCGGCGTCGGTGGCCGCCATGGTGGACGGCCTGCGGGACGTGATCGCCTGCGGGGCCGAGGAGCGCGTGGCCGCCGGTGTCGAGCGGGACGTGGACCACCAGGCCCGTACGAGCCGGTCACTGGCCCGGCTCACCGCCGTCCGCACGCTCTCGCTGGCGGTGGGCGGGTGGCTGCCCATCCTGATGGTGCTGGCCGCCACGCCTTCACTGGTCCGCGGCGGCGCGACGACCGGGATCATCCTCGGCACGCTCACCTACGTGGCACAGTCGCTGACGCCCGCGCTCGGCAGCCTCGTGCAGGGCGTCGGCGTCAACGGCGTGCGCCTGGTGGTGGCCCTCGAACGCATCGCCAGTACGAGCACGCGTCCCCCTGCGGCGGCGCCGGGTACGGCGCGGATGCCGGCGGGCACGCTGCTGCGGCTGCGCGGGGTCACGTTCGCGTACGGCCCAGGCGCCGAACCGGTGATCTCCGACCTCGACCTCGCCGTGCCCGACGGCGACCATCTCGCCGTCGTCGGCCCGAGCGGGATCGGCAAGTCCACGGTGGCCGCGCTGGTCGCCGGGATCCTCCGGCCGCGCGACGGACGGATCGTCATCGGCGGGGTCCCCGTCGAGAACCTCGGCCGCGCAGACCTGTGCCGGGCCCGCGTCCTCATCCCGCAGGAGGCGTACGTCTTCCGGGGCACGCTGGGCGAGAACCTGACCTACCTGGCGGACGAGCCCTCCGCGTCGGACATCGACAAGGCGGTGGACGCGGTCGGCATGACCGATCTGGCGCGCAGGCTGGGCGGTTACGCGGCCGAGGTCGATCCCTCCGAGCTGTCGTCGGGGGAACGCCAGCTCATCGCCCTCACCCGGGCCTACCTGTCGCCCGCGAGGCTGGTCCTGCTCGACGAGGCGACCTGCCACCTGGACCCGGCGGCCGAGGCGCGGGCCGAGGAGGCGTTCGCGGCCCGCGACGGGACGCTCGTCGTCATCGCCCACCGCCTCACCTCGGCCCTGCGCGCCCGGCGGGTGCTGGTCATGGACGGCACGCGGGCCCAGGTGGGCACGCACGAGGAGATGGTCGCGGCTTCGCCGCTCTACCGGGATCTGATGGGCCGCTGGGAGGCCCCGGTCACGCCCGAGGCCTGACCGCCGCCACACCCATGTCAGAGTAAAAAGCGCACATTCGATATAAAATAGCCTTATATCACCCCACGTAGGGGTATGTGGTGGATTGACGCCAGTTGTGCCTTCCTATTCGGCAACGCAGGCGAGTCCTGCTGGAACGGAGGACAACAAGGTGAGCGCACAGATGAACGAGACGCCGGGCCGGTCGCCCGACGCCGGGGCCGTCCATACGGGACCGCAGCGCGGAAGCGCGGAACTCGACAGCGAGCGGGGCAGGACCACGATCGCCGACGCCGTGGTGGCGAAGATCGCTGGTATGGCGGCCCGGGAGATCTCCGGGGTGTACGCCCTCGGCGCCGGCATGTCACGGGCCCTCGGCGCCGTACGCGAGCGTCTGACCGGGGGGACCGGAGGCGCCTCCCAGGGGGTCTCCGTCGAGGTGGGCGAGCGCCAGACGGCGATCGACCTCGATGTGATCGTCGAGTACGGGGTGTCGATCCCCGATCTGGCGGCGGGCGTCCGCCGCAACGTGATCGACGCTGTGGAGGGCATGTGCGGCCTTGAGGTCACCGAGGTCAACATCCACGTGGACGACCTCCACCTGCCCGGCGACGAGGCGGCCGAGCCGCAGGAGGCCCGCGTCCGATGAAGCCTCCGACCGGCGCACGGGGGACGCCGGGGACGGCGCGCCCCGGGGACACGCCCGGAACCGGGCGGCGCGCGGGTACGACCGGCGAGACGCCCGAGCGGCCGGGTACGGCGCGAGAGGTGCCCGAGGAGCGGCTGGCGGACCGCGTCGCCGACGCGGTGCGGGCCTGCCCGGACGTCGCCTCCCTGGCCGGGGGCCCTGTGGCCACCTACCTCTCCGGCCGCACGGTGCCGGGGGTGGCCGTCCGCGAGACCGAGGTGGAGGTCGCCGTGGTCGTCCGGTACGGACGGCCGCTGGCCGAGATCGCCGCCGAGGTACGTGACGCCGTCGGTCCTCTGGCGCCCGGACTGCCCATCCACGTGCGCATCACCGACATCGGCGAGCCCGGCAAGCCCCGGGACGACCAGGAGACCGGCGCCCGGAAGGACACGACCGGGAGCGAACGACCCGAGAACGACATCGGCGCGACCGCGAACGACGCGGCCTCCCCCGAGGGACCGGGAGACACCCCGGCATCCCCGTGAGCGGCGCCGCCGGACCCGGCGAGCGTCTCTGCGCAGTGGAAGGTGAGCGATATGGAAGAATCCCGCTTCTGGCCGGCGGTCGGCCTGCTGTTCGGCACCGCGCTCGGATTCGCCGTGGTGGTCGGCGGCCTGACCGCGTTCCTCATCGTGCTGGTCCTCGGCATCCTCGGGTTCCTGGTCGGCCGCGCGCTGACCGGCGAGCTCGACATGAGCGGACTGCTGGGCGGCCGGAGACGGTCGTGAACACCGAGAGCCACGCTCCGGGCGGATCCGGCCCGGGCCCGGCCCCGCGGGGGGCCGCCGGGCCGCCGGAGGCCCGCGGGCGCACCGACATCTCCGACCGGGTGCTGGAGCGCATCGCCGCCCACGCGGTGAGCGAGGTGGACCAGGTCGGCGGGGCCGCCGCGCCCCGGCCGCTCGGGCGCGCCACGCCCGGTGCCGCTCCCCGGGTGAGCGCCCACGCCGACGGGCGGCTCGCGATCGTACGGGTGAGGATGTCGGTGACGTATCCGGCGCCGATCAGGCAGGTCGTCCACCGCGTGCGCGACCACGTGGCGGCGCGTGTCCACGAGCTGACCGGCCTGGACGCCCGGCAGGTCGACATCGACGTCACCCGGCTCGTCCACCCTGCCGAGGAAGGAAGGCGCGTGCTGTGACCTCGCCGGAGCTCCACCACGACGCCGGCCGGGATCCCGGGACCGCACCTCTGGTCCCGCCCGCCGACGAGAAGGCCCAGCGGCGGGCGGCGGTTCACGCCTTCCGTCCCCGCCGGACGGTGCCGGCGGTCGTGACCTCGTTGCTGCTGGCCGCCGCCGCGCTGGTGACCTTCGTCGGGGCGGTGGCGGCGCTGGCGCGCGGGCGGGCCCAGGTGCCGCCGCTGACCTGGCTCGCCCCTGTCGGCCGGACCCACTGGAGCGACCCCGCGGCCCTCACCACGGCGGCGGTCGCCTGCCTCCTCGGCATCCTGCTTCTCGTCCTCGCGCTGACCCCGGGACGCCCCCGGGCGATCCCGATCGCGTCGGAGGACCCGCGGACGGTCACCGGCATCACCCGTACCGGGCTGAGCCGCCATCTCGCGACCGTCGCCGCGAAGGTGGACGGGGTGTCGCGCGCGCGGGTCCGCCTGCGCCGCGACCGCGTGCACGTGACGGCCGCGACCCCGCTTCGCGACGCGAGCGGGCTTCCCGACGAGGTCACGCAGGCCGTCGTGACGCGCCTGGAAGAGCTGCGCCCGCTGAGGCCGGTGCGCGTCCGCGTCACCGTACGCCAGAGAGGGGACTGAGCCGGTGAGCAACGACCGCCACACCGCCCGCGTCAACCGCGCCGGCATGTTCATCGTGGGCCTGATCCTGCTGGCGGCCGGGGCCGCCGCGCTCGCACGCGGGCTCGGGCTCCGCGTCCTCGGGCCGCGACACGACCAGGTGGTGTCCCAGCAGGTCGCCGCCTACGCCGCCGGCCACGCGTGGTTCTGGCCCGCTCTGGCCGTCCTCGCGCTGGTGGTCGAGCTGCTGGCGCTGCGCTGGTTCCTGCTCCAGGGCCGCCTCGACACCCTCCGGTACCTGAACCTGGAGCCCGATCCCGGCCACGGTGCCACGCACCTGTCCGCGCGGGCCACCGTGAGCGCGCTGGAGGACGACGTCGAGGAGAGCATGCGCGGGACCCGGGCCACCGGACGCGGCCAGAGGGTGCGCGCCACCCTCGGAGGCGCTCCGGCCGACCCGCACCTCGCGCTGGCCGTCGTCCTTCCCGACGAGGCCGACCCCGCCGCCGCGCGGCAGGGCGTCCAGCGGGCGGTGGCCCGGCTGCGCCGGTCCCTGGAAACCGAGCGCCTTCCCGCCATTGTGCGAATGCACACCATTCGCACCCATCTTTAATCTTTTATCAATTTTTAAACGCCACGCCGGGCCGGGAGACTTTGGCGGCGTGTACGGCCTGACCGGCCAGGGAATGCGGATGGAAACGACATCCCGTCGAATCGGATGGAGGGGGTGGCATGGGTACGCACGCGCGTGAAATGACGCGGACGCCGCTGCAGATGGCCGCGTTCGTCTTGGGAATCATCTTCCTCCTAATAGGGATCCTGGGCTTCATTCCCGGCATCACCACCGGCTACGGCGCCATGAGGTTCGCCGGGCACCACTCGGACGCGCACCTGCTGGGCCTGTTCCAGGTGTCGGTCCTGCACAACATCGTGCACCTGCTCTTCGGCGTCGCGGGGGTCACGCTCGCCCGCACGTGGAACGGCGCCCGCAACTTCCTCATCTGGGGCGGCGTCATCTACCTGGTGCTGTGGATCTACGGCCTGCTGGTGGGGCGCACCAGCACCGCCAACTTCATCCCGCTCAACACCGCCGACAACTGGCTGCACTTCCTGCTGGGCGTCGTCATGATCGCCCTCGGCATCGCGCTGTCCCGCCGCGCGTCCCGCCCGGGACGGGGCTCGTTCCCCATCTAGCGGAGCCGCGTACGTTCTGGACCAGGGGGAATGCCATGCTTCGCATCATCGGGGCCGGCCTCGGCCGGACGGGGACGATGACACTCAAGACGGCCCTGTGCCGGCTCGGGTTCGGTCCGTGCTACCACTTCACCGAGGTGTTCGCCCATCCCCGGCACCTTCACGACTGGGCCGCGGCGGCGAACGGCACGCCCGGGGCCTGGCGCCGCCCGCTTGAGGGGTACGTCGCGACCACCGACTGGCCAGGCGTGACGTTCTGGCGGGAGCTGGTCGAGGCCCATCCCGATGCCAAGGTGATCCTCACGACCCGGGACACCACCCGGTGGTACGACTCGGTGAGCAGCACGGTCTTCGCGGCCATGGCCGGGAGGTTCCCCGAGGCCGTGGAGAGGCACAAGACGTTCGAGGCCGCCGAGCAGCTGACCGAGTTCGGACGGGCGGGGGTCGTCGGGCGGACCTTCGAGGGGAACGTCGACGACCGCGACCACGTCATCGCCTGCTACGAGCGCCACAACGCGGAGGTCCGCCAGAAGGTCGCCCCCGGACGCCTGCTGGACTACAAGGTGAGCCAGGGCTGGGAACCGCTGTGCGGCTTCCTCGGCGTACCCGTCCCCGACGAGCCCTTTCCTCACCTCAACGAACAGGAGACCTTCGCCTCCACCCTGCTCGAACCCCCACGGTAGGGCCGTCCGCACGGGCCGGCTCTCGGCGTCCGGCGAGTGGCCTCATGATCGCTTCTCGGCGTACAGGAGGATCCCCTTTCCGAGCTTGACGTTGAGCGGAAGGGCGAGCGACGCCTTGTTCTGCGCCACGGGAAAGCCGCGCACGCTCCAGGTGACGCTCGCCGTGCAGGCGCCCGCGCCGAGGCTCATGAGCCGGCCATGGCGGACGCTCGCGTGCATCAGCGTGATGTCGAAGGCCAGGTCGATGCCGAAGTCGACCCGGGTGACCCGCCGGCCGTCCACGTACACGTCGACGTAGGGGGCGTGCCTGGAGGTGATCCTGTGTTCGGCCAGGCGGACCAGCTCGGTGCTCGACGGTTCTTCGACCGTCTTTCGGGCGGCGATCCGCAGATCGCGGTATCTCTGCCAGCCGCCCAGCAGGACCGCGCCCAGGTCCAGCCCTCTCAGCAACTCGCCGCCTGCCTCGGCGACCTTGCCGTTGAGCGCGTTCCGGAAGACGGAGTCGGCTCTGCGGGCTTCGTCTCCGACGGCTTCGAGCATGCGCCGCGCGTCGAGCGCCTGGGACAGGGCCGCCGCCGCGTTCTGGGGATCGGCGAAGAGCAGGAGATCGGCGGTACTCGGCTTGGTCTCGATGAGGACTGTCACGGTACGACCTCTCTCAGTTCCTGCCGGCCGGGGTCCGCGTACGGCTCAACCCATATGTCCGGTAAGGCGATGGACGCGGTGGACCGAGCCGGATGGATCTCCAGGTTCGGCGCGGGGTCCGGGTAGGCGACGCAGTGGATCGAGTTCCCGTGCTGCTGAGGGGCCTCGCGGCGCTGAGAGGCCTCGCGGCGCTGAGAGGCCTCGCGGCGCTGAGAGGACTCCCGGCGCCGAGAGGCCTTGCGCCTCTTAGGGCGGACGAGGAACACGAGGCCGAGCGACAGCGCCGCGAGCACCGCCATGCCAAGGACCGCCGGACCCAGCTCAGAACCGGCTCCCGCTTCGGCGGCCGAGCCGTCCGCAGTGCCGGTGTCGTCGCCTCCTCCTTCCGGTTCCGGCGCTCGCGTGAGCCATACCGTCACCCTGGTGCGCTTGGCGACCTCGGTGCCGGCCGCGGGATCCTGCCTGCTGATCTTCCCTTTTCGCGGCGAGTCAGGATCCAGGCGAATCAGCAGGCCCGCCTTGGTGAGCCGCTGTTCGGCCTTCGCCGCGTCGAGGCCCTTCAGCTTGGGCACCTTCACGAGAGATGGCAGGGGGTCGACGGGCGGCGACGGGGTGGTGACCCTGGGAGTAGGGCTGGACGGTGCGACCAGGTTGAAGCGGACGGGAGTGCCGTAGCGCACGAGGGCGCCGGGGGGTGGGTTCTGGTCCGTGACCGTCCAGTCGGCGCCCGCGTCCGCCGGCTGGGGATCCGCGCCTAAACCGGCGCCGGCGAGGGCCGTCTCGGCGTCGCCACGGGGAGAGCGCCTGAGATCCGGAGCCTGCGTTCCGAGCTCAAGCGTGATCGTGTACTGCTGGTACGGGTAGTCGGTGGAGCAATCAGTGATCCGGTAACCGACGACGTAGGGCGGCGGCTCAGACGGGTAGTCCTCGGGATCGACCTGGATCCTGATCTCGTTCTTGGGCAGGCCCGTGAGCATCAGCCTCGCCTGTTCGAGAGGCTGACCCGGTATGCCGTCGGGCGCCACGCACTGGTCGATCCCCTCGGGCACGGGGACCGAGGGCACCGGGCTCAGGACCAGCGCCGAGGACACGGCGAGCATCGAGAAGTGGCGGAACATCGTCGGCCCCTCAGACAGTCCGTCAGGCACCTCTGGTGAGTCGCACGGTAGGGAACCCGCGCGCTCCCGGCATGAGTAACCCCATACTCATCCAGCACGGGGGCGCGGTCTACGGGGAATTCCCCAGCCTTCCCAGGCTGATCACCGCGAGGACCGCCAACGGCCGGGAACCACGATCGTTCCCGGCCGAGGAGCCTCACCGGCTCAGCGGCTCACGGGGTCAGCGGCCGGCCGCGCCGGAGATGAGGGCGCGGGGGTCGGCCGCGCCGGCCAGCACCCCGTCGGGCCGTACGTCGATGAGGTGCGCGTACCCGAACGCCCCGCCGTACGGCAGGTCCCGGACCGTGTGGCCGCGCTCCTGGAGCCCCTCGCCCCACCCCGCGCCCTGCTCGACCTCCAGGGACGCCTCGTCGGGCTCGCTCCAGGCGTCGAAGCCGGTGAGGCCGGGGCCGACCCGCCACCGGGGCGCGCCGATCGCCTGGCCGGGCGACTCGCCCGAGGCCAGCAGGCGGGCGGCCACCTGGAGCAGGATCTGCGGCTGGGAGTCCCCTCCCATCGTCCCGAGCACTGCGCGCAGCGACCCGTCGGGGCGGGTCACCAGGGCGGGGGCGAGGGTGTGCGGCGGGCGGCGGCCCGGTCCGTACTCCGCCGGGTGGCCGGGGACGAGCGAGAAGCCGATGCCCCGGTTGTGCAGGTTGATCCCCGTGGCCGGTTCGAACAGCATGCTGCCGAACCCGGCGGCGTTCGACTGGATGAGGGACACGCCCATCCCCTCGGCGTCGACCGCGCACAGGTAGGTGGTGTCGCCGGACGCGGTCAGGTCGCGGAGCCGGGCCCTGCGTGACGGGTCGATCGTCGCCCGCCGCTCGCCGGCGGAGGCGAGCACGTCGCCGACCGTGGCCCCGTCGAACAGGACGTCGGGACGGTCGTGCCCCGCGGCCCTCGCGGCCTCGGCCAGCAGGTGGGCCCAGAGCGGGTCGGACGGATCGCGGGGCAGGTCGAGCCCGTCGGCGATCGTCAGCGCGAGCAGCAGCAGGTACCCCTGGGAGTTCGGCGGGATTGTCCACACGTCGTGGCCGAAGGCGCGGGCCCTGAGCGGCTCCACCCAGTCGGCGTTGACACGTTCCAGGTCGGCCTCGGCGTACTCACCCTCGCTCGAACCGCCCGCCGCGCCGTCGCGGCCGAGCGCGATCAGGCCCTTGCCGAACTCGCCGAGGTAGAAGCCGTCACGCCCGTCGGTGGCCAGCGCCTCCAGGGCGCGGGCGACGCCGGGCCGCCGGATGAGGTCGCCGGGGGCGAGCGCCGCGTCCACGCCGGGCAGCACCGCGGCGGCCGGGGCCAGCAGCGGGGAGGCGGGGAACCCCTCGTCGGCGTACCGGATGGCGGGCGCGAACAGCTCCGCGAGCGGCAGCCTCCCGTACCGGGCGTGCAGGGCCAGCCAGCCGTCGGCGCAGCCGGGCACCGGCACCGACCGGATGTCCCGCTGGAACGGCATGCGGTCGTGCCCCTCGGCGCGCAGCCGGTCCGGATCGGCCCCGGAACCCGAGCGCCCTGAGGCGTTCAGCGCCTGGGGCGATCCGCCGCCTTCGTGGACGAGCGCGAACAGGTCGCCCCCGAGGCCGCACGCGTGCGGAGCGGTGACCGCCAGCACGGCGTTGGCCGCGAGCGCCGCGTCGGCCGCCGAGCCGCCACGGTCGAGCATGTCCAGCCCCGCCGTGGAGGCCAGATGGTCGACCGTGCAAACCATGCCGAACCTGGCGAACCTCGTGTACTCCATGGCGAAACTGTACGACCCCCGCTCGTTCGACCATGTGGACACGTACCCGCATCCGGTGGGGTCTCCCGCAGGAGGAAGCGCTTCAGTGCCGGTGGGTGGCGTCAGCGTGGCTTGGGTCGGCGGGGTGCTCGTATCCGGGGCGCAACCGCACCTTCTCGGCGTACCGCCGCTCCAGCCGGCTCGCGAAGGCGCGCTCGACCGCGACCGAGGTCAGCTCGGACGCGATGATCTCGCGGACCTCTTCGTACGGCCGCGGGCCTCCCGGTTCGATGGCGTCCACCCGCACGGTCCACGGCCCGCCCGGACCCTCGACGGGCCCGACGACCTCGCCCTCCCGGGCGGAGAAGATGGCCGCCTCCAGGGGCCCGGCCAGCTCTCCGCGCCGCACGGGGCCGAGGGACGCTCCCCCCGCCTTGCTCACGTGGCGTGTCTCCGGACGGGTGAACCGGTCGAGGTTGCGGTCGTAGTACGCGCGCACCTCGTCCTCGGAGGCGCGCACCCCGGCCGTCACCACGGCGCGCAGCGCCCGTGCCAGCGGCATCGACACCGTCACGGCCGCGACGACTCCCCCCGTCCGGAGCGCGGCCGGCAGCGCCAGCGGACCGGAACGCGCCCGGTCACCCACCACGACGTCCGGCCGTGCCCTGCCATCCACCGCGACGTCCGGCCGTGCCCTGCCATCCACCGGGTCGTTCGGCCCTGACCGATCGTCCGCCGGGGTGAGGCCGAGCGCGGCGGCCTCCTGCTCGACGAGCGCCTCGGTGACCAGGACCTGGACCAGCCAGCGGCGGAGGTTCCTGCCCTCGGCGCCGCGCGGGTGCGGCAGCCGCGCGGCGAGCGGCCCCGCGCGCAGCTCCGCCTCCCGCGCGTCGACGTCGGAGACCAGCACGACCCGCTCCCCCACCTCCGCCGCGACCGTGGCGGTCACGCTCATCCGAGGACCTCCCCCGCGACCGTGGCGACCCGGCTCATCGGAGCACCTCGGCCGCGAACCGTGGCGACCACCCGGATCATCCGAGGACCTCGATCTCGATGGCCTCGGTGTAGTGCAGCCGGCCCGCGCCGGCCAGTTTGACCACCGCCCACCAGCGGCCCGGCCGGGTGCCGGGAGGCGCCTGCACCTCGAAACGGAGCCGGGCCTCCCCCCGGGCGGGTACGACGACTCCGGTATTCCATTCGGGGATCAGCTCGAAGGTGTGCCAGGGGCTGATCAGCTGTGCCCGCACCGAGACATCCGTACGCGCCGGGGACCTCAGCAGCAGCTCCACCGCCCCGGACGCGGCCTCGGAGCCGCCCGGCGTCAGACGCACCTCGGGCGTCTCCACCGTGACGTCGAGGCCCGCCTCATGGCCACCGCCCACGTGCAGCCGGGTCACGTCCTCGTAGGCCTGCCCCCCGTGGGAGATGCCGGCGCGCAGCCAGTACTCGCCGGGCTCGGCGCCGTCCGCGGGGACGACCCGCACGGGGAACACCGCGTGCCCGCCGGGCGCCAGCACGTACGGCCGCTCAACCGGCTCGCAGGTCCACCCCTCGGGAGCCTGGATGGTGACGACGCCGGACACCTCGCCCTCGGTGAGCCCGGAGGCGACGGACACGACCAGCTCGACGGATCCCTCGACCGCGACGTGCGTCCGGGACAGGTGGACCGCCACCGGCAGGTTGCCCGAGGGGGCGGGCCCGGCGTTGTCCAGCCAGTAGCGCGTGTAGACGGGCTGGTACGGCTCGCCCTCCGGTCCCAGCGCCACCCCCGGGCCCTCCGCCGCGCGAGAGCCCCGCCTGTCCAGCGTCGCGGCGACGGTGGCGATCTCCATGCCGGTCAGTTCGAGCCCGTCGTCCGGCACCGGGGACAGGGGCCGTTCGAGCAGGTCGGTGCGGTGGGCGCCGGTGAGCGGCAGATCGGTGCGGATCCTGGCGGTGACCCGCTCGCCCGTCGCCTCGTACAGCCGCAGGGTGACGCCGCCGACCTCTCCCGCCTCCCTGCCCGAGGCGAGCGGGTTGCCCGTGGCCTTCAGCGCGGCGAGCACGACCTTGCCCGCGGGCTCCACGGCGAGGAACGAGGTCGTGGCCGCCAGCTCCCCCTCGTGCGCGGGCGCGGCCACGGCGGCGAGCGGGTGGTTGACGTCGTGCCCGTGCTCGACCAGCCGGGCCGCACGCCAGTCGCCGGCCCCGGTGACCAGGGAGTACTCGAAGGAGTGGGTCCAGTGCTGGAGCTGGAAGTTCGACCCGTCGGGCGCGGTGCGGCGGGGCGCGTCGATCCACACGCCGGACGGCCAGCCGGTGCACGAGCGCAGCAGCGACAGATGCAGGGCGCCGCCCGCGTCGACGGCGAACCCGGGGATGCCCCGGTTGACCACGCCGATCGTGTAGTCGTCCAGCGCGGGCTCGGTGAGCGCGGCGAGCCCGGACGGCTGGGTCACCTCGATCACCGCGTCGTCGAGGTCGGCGACCAACTCCTCGGCGGCCCCCTCTCCGGCGACGATCAGCACGGGAAGCGCGCGGGGCCCGGTGAGGTCGGCGCTCGGCACCCACACCTTCGGAAGCGGTTCCGACGCGGGGACCCACACCCGGGCCCGGCCGCCCGACGCCAGGCGCTCGCGCAGCAGCTCGCCGTACCCCGGCTCGGCCGCCGCGAGGACCTCCGCCACGAACGGGTTCTCCTCCGGGGTGCCGAGCGCGACCCGCACGTCCGGCAGGTTGGAGTCCACGCCGAGGTCGCCGTACCGGGGGCCCGGGGCGGTGGAGCAGGTCGCGGTCACGCCCTTGCGCACCAGCGCGACGGCCAGGTCGCGCGGTTCGCCGCCGATGATCTCGGCGATGCCGACGGCCCGGTCGCCGATCGGCGTGCCGTCCTCGGCGCGCAGGGCGACCCTGGCGGTGGACGACAGGGCGAACCAGTTGCCCGCCGGGTTGTCGAGCGTCCAGGGGTGTTCCCCCGAGTCGACGTCGATGAGGCCGAAGCCCCGTCCGACGACGGCGTCGCCGACCTCGCTGACCGGCATCGCGCCCGGGACGCGGGCGGGCCAGCGCAGCCGGACGAGCTGGTCCGCGCCGTCGAACTCGTCGACATGGGTGACGCAGTCGACGCGGTCGAGGCCGTGCCACAGGGTGATCCGCTGGGTGTAGGCGACGGGCCCGACCCGGCCGGTGACCGTGACGCGCTCGGCCAGCGCGCACGTCTCGGTGACGACCGACAGGGCGGGGCTCCCGGCCGAGCCGGTGGCGGTCCCCTTCGGCACCAGGTGCCAGGGGCCCTCGTGGAACTCTGGGTGCTCGTGGTACTCGTCGTAGACCACCAGCTCGTTGCCGACCCTGCCGGGCCGCAGCAGCTCGCGGTCGCGGGCGACGTCGTAGAACCGGGACACGCAGCCGCCGCGCGCCGGGTCGACCTCGACCACGTGGGTCGCCGTGGAGATGCCGTGCCCCTCACGCGTGGTCCAGCCGAGCGGTGCCGCCTCGGCCACCGGCTCGGCCCGCAGCGTCCGGCAGCCGAGCGCCGGCACGGCGGGCGCCCGCACCACGACGTCGACGGCCGACAGGCCGCCGTCCTCGTCGTACTCGGGGTTCTCCAGCAGCACGGGAAGCTCGCCCGTGGCGGGATCGGTCACCCGCACGCCGTACGTGCCGGGCCGGGGCAGCGCGAGCCGTACCCGGACCAGGTCGGTGCGCTCCCACGACGAGGGGTTCCACACCACCACGGCCGTACCCTCGCCCCGGGTGTCGACGTGGGCGGTCAGCTCGCCGAGCGCCGCGTCGAGCACCCCCTCACCGAGGTCGTGGGCCTCGCGCCAGCCGGTGAGCAGGTCGAGGTACACCTGGTCGGACTCCGAGCCGGTGATCGCGTCGTGGTGCGCGCCGAACACGAGCTGCCGCCAGGCCTTGTCGAGCGCCGCGTGCGGGTAGCGGGCGCCGGTGGTCACGGCGGCGAGCGTGGCGAACTTCTCGGCGTCGCCGACCAGCGACTCCGCGGCTCGCTGGGCCTGCTTGGTGTCGGTGTAGGAGACGTCCTTGCCGGTGTAGACGGGGTTCATGTCGCGGGTCTGCGGGGACGGCGCCGGAAGCGAGGAGCGCACGGCCGCGAAGAACTCCTTCGGCAGCGCGCAGACGAACCTCGGCGAGACGTAGCGTGCGTTCCAGTCGCGGTGGATCTCGGTGACCCACTTGTTGGGCGGCGTGTAGTCGGTGCCCACGGGCAGCAGCAGGTTGCGCGTGGCCGCGACCTTCTTGAGCTGGACGAACAGCTCGTACACGGCCTCCTCGGCGGCGGCGAGGTCCGCCGAGGAGTCCATCCACCATCCGGCGCTGTAGTGCGCGGGCATGTAGTGGGTGAGCACGCCCTTGCCGGACGGCGACAGCCACTCGAACTCGGCGGGGAACTGCATGGCCGACGGGTCGCCCCAGCCGTCGCGTTCGAGGTCGCGCCCGGTGAGCATCGGCCCCCACTGGTGGTGGGGCCCCCGCGCCCAGGAGCTTGAGGTCAGCCCGGCCTCGGCGATCAGCCCAGGGAACTGCGGGTCGTGGCCGAAGACGTCGAGCTGCCAGGCGGTGGCCGGGTCACCGCCCATGACGTCGCGCTGGAAGCCGACCCCGTAGACGATGTTGCGGATCGTCGACTCGGCAGAGGTGAGGTTGGTGTTGGGCTCGTTGTACGTGCCGCCCATCAGCTCGACCCTGTCCTCGGCGAGCAGCCGCCGCAGCAGGTCGCGGTCCTCGGGATGGGCGTCCCAGTAGGGCTTGAGGTAGTCGACCTCGGCGAGCACGAACTTGTAGTCGGGGTCGCGGCGCGCCGTCGCCAGGTGCTCGCGCATCAGGTCGAACCCGGCGTTCTGCCGCTCGCCCCGGTACCGCTGCGCGACCTCGCCCGCGTCGTCCCACGTGGTGGTGTAGGCGGCCTGGGTGTTCCACCACACCGGGTCGTAGTGGAAGTGGGGCACCATCCACACCGTCCAGCCGGGCTCGGACACCACCAGTTCCGCCGTGGCCACGGCGTCCCCGCACGTCACCTCGATGGGGACGCGCGTCCCGGGCGGGGCGCCGGTCGAGACGCCCACCTCGGCCGGGCGCCGGGCCGTACGGCTCACGCCGCCGGCGCCGGGGCCGGTGACACGGACCTCGATCTCGCCCGGGGGCCCGTCGACGTGTACCCGGACGACCTGCCCGGCCTCGACGAAGAGCTCTGTGGATTCGACGCTGGTGATACGCAAGGGTCAACCCTTCACTGATCCGGCGAAGCTGAACGAACCGGCGAGGTACTTGTTCACGGCGACGTAGAGCATCACGGCCGGGGCCGTGTAGATGATCGAGAAGGCGGCCAGCTCGCCGTAGGCGACCTGGCCGTACTGCGTGAAGAAGGTGTAGATGGTGACCGCCGCCGGTTGTTTCTCCGGCGTGTCGAGCAGGACGAACGGGACGAAGAAGTTCCCCCACTGGCCGACGAAGACGAAGATCGAGACGACGGCGACGCCGGGGGCCATCAGCGGCACGACGACGCGCGTCAGCGACCGCACCCACCCGGCCCCGTCGACCCAGGCCGCCTCCTCCAGGCTCACCGGCACGCCGTCCATGAAGTTCTTCATCATCCAGATGGCGAACGGCAGCGCGCTCGCCGCGAGGAACAGCACCATCGCCGGGATCGACCCGTACAGGTTGAACCGGAAGAACATCGAGTAGACCGGCACCATGATGGCCGTGACGGGAAGACCCGTGGTGAACAGCAGCGTCAGCATGAAGTGCCGCCCGAAGCGCAGCTTGTAGCGGGAGAGCGGGTAGGCGGCGAGCGCGGCGAGGACCACGGTGAGGACGGCGGTGGCCCCGGAGATGACGATCGAGTTGACGATCGGCTGGTAGACGGTCTCCCAGTCGAGCACCGCGGCGAAGTTCTCCAGGGAGAACCGGAAGGCCGGCTTGGCGGTGAGGTTGGCCTGGTGTTGCAGCGAGGCCAGCACCACCCACAGGAACGGGCCGGCGAAGGCCAGGGTGATCACCACGAGCGAGATCAGCGCCGCGCCGCGTGCGCCCGCGCGGGTCATCGGCGGACCCCCTGGGCGGGGGCGCTCACGCGGGCCATCAGGCGTCCACCTTGATCAGTCGCAGGTAGACCAGGGAGAACGCCGCGCCGATGACGAGCATCACCAGCGCCATGGCGCTGCCGTACCCGATCTCGAAGTAGCGGAACGCCTGCTCGTACATGTAGAGCGGCGTGGTCTGGCTGGCCGTGCCAGGGCCGCCGCCCGTGAGGGCGTAGATCAGGCCGAAGCTCGCCAGGGTCTGCAGCGTGATGAGCATGAGGTTCGACATGATCGAGCGGCGGATCAGCGGCAGCGTGATGTGCGCGAACCGCCGCCAGGTGGTCGCCCCGTCCACCGAGGCCGCCTCTAGCAGGTCGCCCGGCACGTCCGACAGCGCGGCCGAGTAGACCAGCATCGAGAACGCGGTGCCCCGCCAGATGTTGGCCAGGATGATCGCGATCATCGGGGCGGTGAACAGCCAGTCCTGGGACAGGCCGATCGCGCCCAGCAGCTCGTTGAGCGTGCCCTCCTCCGAGAGGAACGAGAACCAGCACGCCGCCGCGACGACCTCGGGCACCACCCAGGCCGCGATCACGACGCCGTTCACCACGCTTCTCACCAGCCGTCCCCGCCCGCGCTGGAGCAGCGCGATCAGCAGGCCGAGGGTGTTCTGCCCGATGACCGCCGACCCGATCACGAAGACGAACGTGAGGAGGAACGAGTGGCGGAAGTCCTCGTCGCCCAGTAGCTTGACGAAGTTGTCCACGCCGACGAATCGCGAGTTCACCGACGCCGCGCCGGTGAGCGTCTCGTTGGTGAAGGCGATGTAGACGCTCCACAGGATCGGCCCCGCCAGGAAGATCACGAGCAGGACCAGCGCCGGCGCGAGCGGCAGGATCCAGCGCAGGGCCCCGCGCGCCCGCCGGCGCGGCTCCCCCGGCGCGGAGGAGCCCGCCGCCCGCGGCGGCGTCGCCGTCGTGACGGTCATGAGCCGGAGGTCACCTTGCCGGGGCCGCCCACGACGCCGGGCAGCGCGTCGGCGTACTCCTTGGCGGCGGCCTCGGGGGCCTTGGAGCCGGTCGTCATGGCCTCCATGGCCTTCTGCACCTCGGCGGAGACCTTGGGATAGACCTCGTAGGCCGGGCGGTAGTGCGTCACCGAGGCGAGGTCGGTCCAGAACTTCACGGCGGGGTTGCCGGCGGTGTAGGCGGGGTCGGCGGCCACGTCCTTGCGGGGCGTGAGGTCACCGGAGCTGACCGAGTACGTCAGCGTGTTGCGCTTGTTGGTCACGACGCTGATGAAGTCGAACGCCTCCTTCTTGTCCTTGGCGTAGGAGCTCATCGCCATGACCCAGCCGCCCGACATGCTGACCGCGCCGGGGGCCTCGCCGTTCTGGGTCGGCATGGGGGTCCACCCGATCTTCTCGGCCCACTGCGGCCACGGCTTGGTGCCGGTGGGCTTCCACGCCGAGGAGAGCCAGGCGCCGTCGAGGTCGATGCCCAGCTTGCCGGCGGGGAACCAGTCGTACTGCACCTTCTCGCCCAGCTTGACGTTGAACGCGTCGGCCTGCTTCGGGCCGAGGTTCTCGCGGTAGATCGTGTTGATGAAGCCGAGCGAGTCGGTGATGCCCTTGCTGGAGGCCACCCACTTCTTCTGGGTGTCGTCGTACAGCGTGCCTCCCGGCGTGCCGTACAGGAGCATCTCGAAGCCCTGCATGGTGGCGGCCTCGCCGTGCGGCTTGGTGGAGTACATGCTGAACGGGATGGCGCCGGGGACCCTCTGCTTGATCGCGCGGGCCGCGGTCAGCACGTCCGCCCAGGTCTTGGGCTCCCAGGGCACCTGGACGCCGGCCTTGGCCAAGACGTCCTTGCTGTACCACAGGCCTCGCGTGTCGGTGCTGATCGGGACGCCGTAGATCTTGCCGTCGGGGCCCTTGGCGGCCTGCTTGACCGAGTCGTCGTACTGCGTCGCCCAGTCGGGCCACGAGCTCAGGTAGTCGTCGAGCGGGGCGAGCTTCCCGGCGGCCACGTCGGCGTTGACCTGGAAGGTGTCGTGGAGGTACACCTCCGGAGCCGAGTCGGCCGAGCGGTTCAGCAGCGCGAGCTTGGTGTAGTAGACCTCGTTGCCGCCCTGGACCGGCGTGAGCTTGATCGTCACGCCCTTGTGCGCGGACTCGTACTCGGTCTTGGCCTGCTGGAGCACCTTGGTCATGTAGGGCCAGCCGGGCTCGGTCTTGTAGAGGACCTCGATCTCCTTGGCCCCGCCGGCGCCTTCCGGTGTCGTGTCCCCACCGCACGCGACCGCCGTGGCGGCCGTCGCGACCGCCAGTATCGAGGCCGCCATCGCTCGTCGCATCGGACTCCTTCTCCGGCCCTGCGGCGCCCACGAGCACAACCCCGGGGCCCCGACCCCCGCGCTGGAGTGGTCCGCCGGCCGTGTTTCGGCCGTGTTTCCATGGGTGACGAGAACGTAAGTCTTTTTGATTTACTAAGTCAACGGGTTGTGCGATATTGCCTGAGGACCTCAAGGACGCCAGGAGCTAGGCATGCAGATGGGCACAAACCTGCCGAAAGTAGGCAGTTACAACCGTGCCGTCGTCCTTGACGCGATCCAGGTCTCCGATGGCATCAGCCGCGTCCAGATCGCCGAGCGTGCCGGCCTCACCGCCCAGACCGTCTCGGTCATCGTGCGCAGGCTGCTGGAGGAGGGCCTGGTCATCGAGGACGGGTCGCTCCCCTCCAGCGGCGGCAAGCCGCGCACGATCCTGCGGGTCGACCCCGCCGCCGGGCACGCCGTCGGCATCCACTTCGACCCCGGGCAGATCTCGTACGTCCTCGCCGACCTCGCGGGGCAGCCGGTCGCCAGGCTCCGCACCGACGTACGGCCCGGCCTCGCGCCCGGCGAGGTGATCCGCCAGATGGCGGTCACGGCCCGGCGCATGCTGGGCGAGGCGAGAGTGCCCGACGGCAAGGTGCTCGGCGTCGGCCTGGCCTGTCCCGGCCCGCTCGACGCCGACGGCGCCATGCGCTTCCCGCCGCGCCTGACCGGGTGGGACCACGTGCCGATCAAGCGCCTGCTGGAGGAGCACACCGGCTTCCCTGTGACCTTCGACAACGACGCGGCGGCCGCGGCCATCGGCGAGCGCTGGGCCGGCCTCGCGCGCTCCACGCCGAGCTTCGCCTACCTGTATCTCGGCACCGGCATCGGCGGCGGGCTGTTCCTCGACAATCGGATCTACCGGGGCCGGTCCCTGAACGCCGGGGAGTTCGGCCACATCACCGTCGTGCCGGACGGGCCCGAGTGCTACTGCGGCAACCGCGGCTGCGTCGAGGCGGTCTGCTGCCCGAGCGCCATCGAAGCGACCGTACGAGCCCGCCTGGCCGGCGGCGCCCGGAGCGCACTCGGCGGAAGCCCCGGCCACGCGGCGATCTGCGCGGCGGCCGCGGCCGGGGATCCGCTCGCCCGCGAGGTCATCGGGGAGGTCGCCGCCCGGCTCGCCGACGCCGCCGTGAGCATCGTCAACGTGCTCGACATCGACCTGCTGGTGATCGGCGGGCCCGCCATGCACGAGGTCGCCGGCTTCTACCGGCAGGTCATCGCGGACGCCGTGGCCACCCGGCCCCTGGCCCGCCGCCTGCACACCGCGCGGGTCGAGGTCTCCCCCATCGCCGCCGACGCCGCCGCGATCGGCGCGGCCTCGCTGGTCTTCCACGCCACCTACGCCCCTCGCCTCGACGCCCTCCTGACATCCTGATCCCCCGGCACCGCGACCGCCGGCCCGCCCATCTCCCGAGCGACGAGAAGCCCATGACCCCCTACGTGCTGGCCGCCGACATCGGCGGCACCAAACTGGCCGCCGCCATGATCGGCGAGGACGGCGCGGTGCTCCGCCGCGGCGAGGTGCCCACCCCCGCCGCGCTCCCCGGCGAGGCCGCCGTGGTGGGCCGCGCCCTCACGAACCTGATCCACGACGTGGCCGGGGACGCCCCGCCGCTCGCGGTCAGCGTCGCGTCGGCGGGGCCCCTCGACCTCCTCGCCGGCACGGTCAGCCCGGTCAACATCCCCGCCTGGCGGGAGTTCCCGATCCTCGCCCAGGTGGCCGAGGTGGTGCCCGGCGTTCCGTCCCGTCTCGTGGGCGACGCCGTGGCGGCGGCGGCCGGAGAGGCCTGGCGCGGCGCGGGACGCGGCGCGGCGGCCATGCTCGGCATCGTGGTCTCAACCGGCATCGGCGGCGGCCTCGTCCTCGACGGCGTCCCCTACGCCGGGCCGACGGGCAACGCCGGCCATATCGGGCACATCGTCGTGGACCCCGGCGGCTCCCTCTGCCCCTGCGGGGCCACCGGGTGCGTCGAGACCGTCGCGAGCGGCCCCTCGATGGTCCGCTGGGCCAGGGACCAGGGATGGAACGGCCCCGACGCGCGCGAGCTGTCACGCTCGGCCCGCGACGGCGAGGCGGTGGCCCTGGCCGCCTTCGAGCGCGCCGCAGGCGCCCTCGCGAGCGCGATCATCTCGGTGGCCGCCGTCTGCGACCTCGACCAGGTGGTGATCGGCGGCGGGGTCGCGGGGGCCGGCGAGCTGCTTTTCGCCCCGCTGCGCCGGGCCGTCGCCGGCCGCGCGCACCTGGGGTTCGTCCAGCGACTGCGCGTCACCCCCGCGGCCCTCGGCCGGGACGGAGGGCTGGTCGGCGCGGCCCGCATGGCCCTGCTCTGACGCCCGCCGCCCGGTCCCAGGGGCCTGCCGCCGGGTCTCGGGGGGCCCGCGGCCCGGTCCCGGGGAGGGCCTGCCGCGAAGGCCCAATTCATGGATTTCTCAAACTTCTCTTACGGCGCTGGTAGCCGTGCCGTCCTAGCTTTACGGTGCATCTCCCGCAACCGGCAAAGGACGGTCGTGTGTCTACCACCCTCGGCGAAGTGGAGTCCACCTTCACCCCCGCCACCGTCGGCGGCGCGGTGGTCTACGACCTGACGGGCTCGTAGCCCACCCGCAGAGGTCCGCTCCTGTTCCAGATTTTTACGACCTGTTTGGTTGGTTATAGTCGGAGGCGACGTGCCCGGCCCACCGTCGTACGGACACTGAGGAAGGACCATGGCGCAGATCATCACGAGCGACGCGGAAGCGCTCGCGACCGCCGCGAGGCTGTCGGAGAAGTTCGCCGCCGGGGCCGCCGACCGCGACCGGGAACGCCGACTGCCCTCCGCCGAGCTCGACGAGCTGTCCGGGAGCGGCCTGCTCGCCATCACGGTCCCCCGTGACCACGGCGGCGCCGACGTGAGCGGCCGTACCCTGGCGGAGGTCGTGCGGCTCCTCGCGGCCGGCGACCCCAACATCGCGCAGATCCCGCAGAGCCACTTCGTCTACGTGAACGTGCTGCGCCGCCAGGGCACCCCTGAGCAGCGGAAGTTCTTCTTCGCCGAGATCCTCCACGGCAGGCGGCTCGGCAACGCCCAGTCAGAGGCGGGGACCAAGCACGTGCAGGACCACCGCACGCGCCTGACCCCGCACGCCGACGGCGGGTGGGTGCTGGAGGGCGACAAGCACTACAGCACGGGCGCGCTGTTCGCCGACTGGATCCCGGTGCTGGCGCGCGACCCCGACGAGCGGCTCCAGGTGGCGTACGTCCCCCGGGACGCCGAGGGCGTCGAGGTCGTGGACGACTGGGCGGGGATGGGCCAGCGGCTCACCGCCAGCGGCACCGTCCACCTGCGGGGGGTGCGCGTGCCGGCCGACCGCGTGGTTCCCCACCACCTGACGTTCACCGGGCCACAGCTCCACGGGGCCGTGGCCCAGCTGTTGCACGCCGCCATCGATGTGGGCATCGCGGGCACCGCGCTGGCCGAGGCGGCAGAGTTCGTCCGCACCAAGAGTCGGCCGTGGTTCGAGAGCGGGTACGAGAGCGCGGCCGAGGACCCGCTGCTCATCCAGCGCTTCGGCGAGCTCGCGATCACGCTCAGGGCGGCCGAGGCGCTGCTCCGGGAGGCGGGCGACGCCGTGGACGCGGCCAGGGCCGATCTCGACGACGACAGCGCCGCCTCGGCCTCGATCGCGGTGGCCACGGCCAAGGCCTACGCCGACCGGGCCTCGATCGAACTGGCCGACGCCGTCTTCGAGGTCTCCGGCACCCGGTCCGCGCTGGAGCACCTGAACCTGAACCGGCACTGGCGCAACGCCCGTACCCACACGCTGCACGACCCGGTGCGCTGGAAGATCCAGCACATCGGCCGTTACACCCTGAACGGCACCCCGCCGCCCCGCCATGGCCTGCTCTAAGGAATCCCCATGAATCTGGCGTTTCATTGGTTCTTGCCGACCTACGGCGACAGCCGGTACATCGTCGGCGGCGGGCACGGGCTGGCGGCCGGCTCCGCCTCGGGAGACCGGCCCGCGACCCTGAGCTACCTCGGGCAGATCGCACGTGCCGCCGAGGACCTCGGCTTCGTCGGCGCGCTCACCCCGGCGGGCGCGTGGTGCGAGGACGCCTGGCTGACCACGGCGATGCTGGTGGAGTCCACCGAGCGCCTGAGGTTCCTGGTGGCGTTCCGGCCGGGGCTCATCAGCCCGACGCTGGCGGCGCAGATGGCGGCCACCTACCAGTGGCACTCGGCGGGACGGCTGCTGCTCAACGTGGTCACCGGCGGAGAGCCGCACGAGCAGCGCGGGTACGGCGACTTCCTCGACAAGACCGCCCGGTACGAGCGGACCGACGAGTTCCTGCACGTCGTACGCTCCCTGTGGACCGGCGAGCCGGTGGACTTCGCCGGAAGGCACATCAAGGTCGAGGGGGCCCGCATCCCGCGCGTCCCCGACCCGCTGCCGCCGATCTACTTCGGCGGCTCCTCCGGCCCCGCCGGACCGGTGGCGGCCCGCCACTCCGACGTCTACCTCACCTGGGGGGAGCCGCCCGCCGCGGTGGCCGCCAAGCTGGAGTGGATCGCCGCGCTGGCCGCCGAGCGCGAGCGCACCCTGAGGTACGGCATCCGCCTGCACATCATCACCCGCGACACCGCCGAAGAGGCATGGGCGGTTGCCGGACGGCTGCTCCAGGGCATCGACCCCGAGACGATCCGGCGTGTGCAGGAGGGCCTGCGGCGTAGCGAGTCCGAGGGCCAGCGCAGGATGCTCGACCTGCACGGCGGCGACACCTCCGACCTGCTGGTCGCCCCCAACCTGTGGGCCGGGGTCGGGCTCGTGCGCGGCGGCGCCGGCACCGCCCTGGTCGGCAGCCACCAGGAGGTGGCCGACCGGATCGCCGAGTACCACGACCTCGGTCTCACCGAGTTCGTGCTGTCGGGGTACCCGCACCTGGAGGAGGCCTACTGGTTCGGCGAGGGGGTCCTGCCGATCCTCGAACGGCGCGGGCTGTGGGCCCACCCCAGCCGCGAGGGCACGTCCGCCCCGGCCGCCGTCCCGTTCGCGGGGGTCTGACCCACCGGCATCCGTGAGGCCCGAGGGCTGACCCGCCGACCGGTGTGGTCTCCGGGGGAGGCGGGCCGATCGCCCGGGAAGGACGGGACCTTCGGCCCTGATCGACGCTTTCCGCGTCGGGCAATCTGGACCCATGACACTGGATTCGGCGGGGTTGCAGGTGCTGTCACGCGAGGAGTGCCTCGTGCTGCTGGCCTCCGTCCCCGTCGGGCGCATCGTGTTCACCGACCGCGCCCTCCCCGCCGTCCAGCCCGTCGGGTTCGTCCTCGACGGCGAGCATGTCGTGATCCGGACCACCGCCGGCTCCCGGCTGGCGTCCGCCGCCCGCAACGCGGTCGTGGCCTTCGAGGCGGACGAGTTCGACGCGCGGGCGCACCAGGGATGGTCGGTCACCATGGTCGGGCACGCCCGGGCCGTACAGGACCTCGCGGAGATCGAGCGGCTGGCCCTGCTCCCCCTGACCCCGTGGGCGCGGGGCGGCGGCGACCACTTCATCGTCATGTACCCCCAGCAGATCACCGGACGCCGGATCCACGGGGAGGCCGCGCTCACCTGAGCCGGACCCCTGGGGAGGCCGCGCTCAGGTGAGCGCCTTCAGCTCCTCAAGCGCCTCACGCAGGTGGTCGACGACGCTCCACACGTCGGGCACCATCGTGCGGCAGGCGACGACCCCCACGTCGATCTGCCCGTCGTAAGAGAAGGCCGTGATGTTGAGGCCTCCGCTCGCGTCGGTGACGACCGACACCGGGTACTGCGCGAGCAGCCGCCGCCCGCACACGTACAGCGGGATCTGCGGGCCGGGGATGTTCGAGATGATCAGGTTGACCGGCGGCGACGTCTGGGCGACGAGCCCGAAGGCGGCGCGGTCGGCCAGGCCGGTGAGGGCGGCGGGCATGCTCTCGCTCAGGTGCCGCAGCCAGCGCGCGGGGGACAGGTTGAAGCGGTCCTTGATCCGCCGCATCGCCTGGTGGACGGCCTCCAGCCGCTCGCCCGGGTCGGCGATCTGGGTGTCCAGCGAGGTGATCATGAGCGTGACCTGGTTGCCCGGCCCGTCCGCGCCCGCGTCCCGCAACGAGAACGGGACGCCCGCCACGAGCGGCTCGGCGGGGAGCGCCTCGTGCGCGATCAGCCAGCGCCGGACGGCCGTCGCCGCCAGGGTCATGACCACGTCGTTGACGGTGATGCCGAAGGCGTTCTTGATCTGCTTGACCTCGTCGAGCGGGATCTCCACGAAAGCGAACCGGCGGTGCGCGGACACCGGGCCGTTGAAGGGCGTACGGGGCGCGGTGAGCTTCGGCAGCTCGGGGACCTCCTTCCCGAGGCCGACCTGGCGGGCCAGCCAGCGGGTGGCCCGCGACACCGGCACCGCGCCGGGCAGCCGGGAGATGACCGGGATCTCGTCCAGGTAGGGCATCGCCTCGGCGAAGAACCTCAGCAGGTGGGCCGGGTTGGCGACCAGCCGTCCCGCGGTCCTGAGCAGCATCTCCGCCGTCTCCGGGGCGCGCTCCGGCTCCGCGGGCCGCCCGGCGGCGCGGCGCTTCGGCCGTGGCTCGGTGTCCATGAACGCGGCGAGCACGTCGGCCCCGCCGATGCCGTCGATCGCGGCGTGGTGCAGCTTGGTGTACAGCGCGGTACGGCCGCCCTCCAGCCCGTGGATCAGGTACATCTCCCACAGCGGGTGGCGCCGGTCCAGCCGCCGCGCGTGCAGCCTGGCCACCTGCGCGGCGAGCTGCCGGTCGGTCCCCGGAGACGGGAGCGCCAGCTCGCGCACGTGGTAGTCGAGGTCCAGCGCCTCGTCCTGCGCCCAGTAGGGATGGTCGAGGCCGAGCGGCACCGGCACCACCCTCTGCCGGAGCGGCGCGACCAGCGCCGACCGCTCCTCCACGAGCTTGACGAGGTCGTCACGGGTCACCTCGCCTTCGAGGATCGACAGCCCGGCGACGTTGGCGACGTTCGTCTCGGTCTCGAAGTTGAGAAACTGCGCGTCGAGCGCGCTGAGCTGCCGCACGGGCCCACCTCCTCGATCTCGGCCGGCACCCTGTCCCTTCCCTACCTGCCCCCTCCCGACCGTACGATGCGGGCCGCGCCGACCGCTCCTCCCACTCCCGCCCGGCGTGCCGGTACGGCTCGCGCCCCCGAGCGGCGCGAGCCGTACCGCGATCATCGGTCAGGAGGCGGGGACGGTGTCAACCCAGCGGGTCCCAGTGGAGCGGTACCCGCTGACGCGGCTCGTGACGTCGGCGGGCGCCACGACCTCGTTCTTCGCGTGGTAGAACCAGTCGACCTGCTGGACATAACCGCGCTGCGAAGAGCTGCCGACCAGGCCGCCGCTGATGAACCACAGGTTGAAGTTCACCGACTGGACGGTCTCGGGGTAGTAGATGTCGCCGTGCTGGGCGAACAGCGCGCCGTCGATGTAGTACTTGATGAGCCCTCCGGAGACCTGGAGGACCAGGTCGTGCCAGCCGTCGTAGCTCGCCCTGACCTCGTTGTGGACGTTGACCGCCAGCCACGGGTCGTTGCGGTAGGTCTCCCACGAGGTGGTGTACATGATGTCGCCCGTCTCGCCCCAGCCGCCGTTGGGCAGGTACTCGAAGTCCTGCTCGCTGTAGTCCGGGTCGAGGTCGGCGGCCAGCGGGGTGATCGTGAAGAACGTCTCCACGATGTTGTCGCCGTCCGGGCCGCTGACGGGGGCGTCGGAGAACTTCACGCGCGCGGCGTAGGTGCCTTCGAGGAACTTGCGCTGGTGCAGGAACTCCGCCTGCTGCGTCCCCGCCCCCGTGCCGTCGGTGACGGCCTTGAGCTGGAGCGCCTGGTTGCCGGTGCCGATCGAGGGGAAGCTGACGTTGCCCTTCGGCCAGCTCGCCCCGGGCACGCCGGGGCCGCCGGAGTTGGTGCGGACGGTCCAGTTGTGCGCGGTGATGGCCGGGTCGTCGGAGCCGGTGTACGCGAAGTCGTCGAAGACGACCCCGGCGTTGCCCCCGGGAGGCGGCGTGACGGTCGGGGTCGGCGAGGGAGAGGTCCCGCCTCCCGCCGGAGCGGTGCCCCAGAGCAGGACGCCGTTCTGGTAGACGGTCACCTTGGTCCAGTCGCCGTAGGTCGTGCGCGCGGGGCCGAACGAGTAGTCGTCGCTCTGCGTGATCGTCTGCCAGTCGGACCGGTAGAAGCGCAGTTGCAGGTCACCGGTCTGCGCTCCGGGCGCCAGGCTGCCCGAGGTGAAGCCCACCTCCAGGTAGCGGTCGGCGGTGGCCGTACCGGGCGAGATGACGCCGAACGCGCCGGTCACCGTCGAGCAGGAGATCACCGCCCACGAGCAGGCGAAGCGGTACTGCTGCGACGCCGAGTCGGCCTTGAAGTAGTAGCGGATCTTCACCCCGCTCAGCGCCACCGTCGTGGTGCCGTTGTTCACGAGGTTGAACCACGGCTCGACCTGGTCGGCGGTGGCGCCCGTGGCGCTCGTCTTGTACTGCAGCCGCAGCGACTGGGCGGCGCCCGCCGGGCCGGCGGCGCTCACCCCGATCAGCGCCGCGAGCAGGGCGGCCACGAGCCCGCCCAGTAACAGCTTCCTCGACACTCTGGTCTTCCTTGGCACTTTCATTCCTTTCCTGCGCTCACGTGCGGTTCCGCTCCGCAGGGGGCGTGAACGCGTTCATCGGGCTCGCGGGGCGAGATCGGGTGGCTACGGGATGAGCGGCCCCACGTGGACGCCCTGGGCGGTCAGCCGGGCGAGGTGCGGGTCGAGCCGCCGCAGGAAGTCCGGGTAATCGCGGGGCGACCCCCAGGCCACCTCGGCGAACGCGCACAGCCGGGGGAAGGCCATGTACTCCACCTGCTCCGGCGTGGGCATGTACTCGGTCCAGATCTGGCACTGCACCCCGCGCACGCCCGGGTCCGGGGTGAAGGCGTAGGCGTCGGCGAGCGTGACGACCCCCGGCTGCGCCGGCGGCTGCCCCGGGGCGTCCGACGGGTAGTAGTCGAGGTAGGTCCGCGTGTGGGGGGCCAGGATGATGTCGGTCCTGTCCCCTCCGGCGTGCTCGTCGAGCCAGACCATGACCGTCGTGCCGGGCGCGGGTTCCCGGTCGGGCTCGTCCCAGCAGATGAGCCTGCGCCCGTGCCCCGACAGGTGCTCGGCCATCCGGCCGATGAACCACCCGCACGCCTGCGAGGGCCCGGCCAGCCCGAGCTCATCCAGCCGCCGCAGCGCCCTCGGGCTGCGCTCCCACTCGACCGGCGGGCACTCGTCGCCGCCGACGTGGATGTACGGGCCGGGGAACAGCTCCACCACTTCGTCCAGGACGTCCTGGCAGAACCGGATGGTGGACTCCTCCAGGTTGAACACGTGCTCGCTGATCCCCCACTCCGACCAGACAGGAAGCCGCCGGGACGGCTCGTTGCCCAGCTCGGGGTAGGCGGCTATCGCGGCCTGGACGTGGCCGGGCATCTCGATCTCGGGGACCACGGTGACGAACCGCTCCGCGGCGTAGGCGACGATCTCCCGCACGTCCTCGCGGGAGTAGAACTCCCGGGAGTCCCCCGGCGCCGGGGATCCGCCACGCCGGGCGCCGACCTCGGTCAGCCGGGGATAGCGCTCGATCTCCAGCCGCCAGCCCTGGTCGTCGGTCAGGTGCAGGTGCAGGATGTTGAGCTTGTGCTCGGCCAGCAGGTCGATCAGGCGCAGCACGAACGCCTTGGGCATGAAGTGGCGGGCCACGTCGAGCATGACGCCGCGCCAGCCGAACCGGGGCCTGTCCTCGATGGTCCCGTACGGCACGGCGGCGCCGTACTGGGCGAGGGTCTGGAGCCCGTAGAACCGGCCCGCCCGGCCTCCGGCGGCGAGCTCTATCCCGGACGGGCCGACCCGCAGGCGGTATCCCTCCTCTCCCAAGGACGGGTCCTGCGGCGCGAGCCGTACAAGATCTGGGTGGAAAGCGACGGAGCCCCCGAGGACGGCCAGCTCCCGCGGCCGCGGAATGATCACGTTTGTCTCTTCCTTTCGCAGCTTCACGAGCCCTGTTCACGGGCGCGCTGACGCACGCCCTTGGCGCAGGCGCGCCAAGGGAGAAGGTGGAGTCCGAGGTCAGCCCTTGACGGCGCCGGCGATCATGCCGGAGGTGACCCTGCGCTGGAGGACGAGGAAGATCAGCAGCACGGGGAGCATGAAGAGGCCGGCGGCGGCCATCGTGGCGCCCCAGTCGGTGCCGAAGATGTTGCTGAAGGACGACAGCCACACCGGCAGGGTCCGGTCGTCCTGGTTCTTGATGATCAGCGCGTTGGCGAAGGCGAACTCGTTCCAGGCGGTGATGAAGCCGAACAGCGAGGTGGACATCAGGCCGGGGGCCAGCAGGGGCAGGACGACCCGGCGGAAGGCGACCGTACGGCTGGCGCCGTCCATCATCGCGGCCTCCTCCAGCTCCGGCGGGATCGCCGCGAGGAAGCCGCGCAGGGTCACGATCGTGAACGGCAGCGTGGCCATGAAGTAGAGCAGGGTCAGCATCGAGAGCCTGTCGAGCATGCCGGTGTCGCGGGCGATGATGAACATCGAGATCAGCAGCGCCTCCCAGGGCGCCATCTGGGCGATGAAGACCATCAGGATGAACGCCCGCCTGCCGCGCCACCGCATCCGCGCGACCGCGAACGCCGCCAGCAGCGCCACCACCAGCGAGAGCAGCACGGCGGAGACGGTGACGACGATGCTGTTGCGCCAGAACATCCCGAAGCCGTCCGCGCTCACGGCGGTGACGAAGTGCTCCACCGTCGGATGGGCCGGCCAGAAGGTCGGCGTCTCCGACTGGATGTCGGCGGCCGGGGTGAACGCGGTGACGGCCATCCAGTAGACGGGGAAGACCGAGACGACCAGGACCGCGAGCGCCGCCAGGTTCAAAGGGACGCGGCGGGCGAGCCGCCGGGGCAGCGGTGTCACAGGACCTCTCCTTCGTGCTTGAGCATCCGCCGCAGGTGGGTGAGCAGGACGGCCAGCAGGATCAGCACGGTCAGCGTGGAGATCGCCGAGCCGAGGTCGTACCTGTGCAGCGACTGGGCGACCTGGAACGCGTAGATCGGCAGGGTCGTGGTGGCCCCTTCCGGGCCGCCCTTGCTGATCGCCCAGATCTGGGCGAAGCACTTGAACACCCAGATCACCTCCAGCGAGGTGATCAGCCCGAACAGCGGACGGAGGATGGGGAAGGTGACCTCGCGGAAGATCTGCGCTCCGGTCGCCCCGTCGATCCGGGCGGACTCGTCCAGTTCGACGGGGATCGTGGTCAGGCCCGCGTACAGGGTGAGCGCGGCGAACGGCACCGACTGCCACACCACCAGCATGACCAGGATGGCGAACGTCGAGGAGCCGCCCGCGAACCAGGTGTAGTCCCTGAACGACTCGAACCCGAGCCTGACCAGCAGCCAGTTGACCACGCCCAGCCGCGACTGGAACAGCCACTGGAAGATCGTGGTCGCCGCCAGGACCGGCGTCGCCCAGGTGAGGACCAGGCCGCCCATCACGGCCGTCCGCATGCGCCTGCCCAGCCGGGCGATCATCAGCGCCGTCAGCGTGGAGATCACCATGATCAGGACGACGTTGACGGCCGTCCAGACCAGCGTGCGGCGCACCACCGCCCAGAACTCGGCGCCGCCCAGAACTTCCTGGTAGTTCTCCAGGCCGACGAACGCCGCCCCGCCTCGAATCAGCTCACCGGTCCTGAAGTGCTGGAACGAGATCACCACACTGCGCGTCAGGGGGTAGAGCAGCAGGAAGGCGGCCCCGGCGACGGTGGGCGCGACCAGCAGGTAAGGCCACAGCCCGGCCATGCGCGGCCCCCTCCGGTCCGCGCCTTCCTCCCCGGGACGGCGCGGACCGGCGGCGGACGTACCGGGACGGCTCGTACGACCGGCGGACGCCCCGGGGACGCCCACCGGACCCTCCGGCGCCCCGGGGAAACTGTCCGGCCCTTCCGGCGCCCCGGAGACCTCCTTGCCGCGCCCCCGCCGTGGGGTGGGGGTCAGGGGTGAGACGGACACGACACTCCTCGGTCGACGGGTTCGACGGGTTCGACGGGTTCGGCTGGAGGGAAGCCCCGGCGCTCAGGACTTGGTGTTGAGGATCGTGGTGATCGTCTGTGAGGCCGTGGCCGCCTCCGCCGCCGGATCCCCGCCGGTCAGCGCCTTGGTCATGAACTCCTTGATGACGTTCTTGGCCTCGACCGCCGCCCAGTTGGGCGAGTTCGGGGTCGCGTGGCCGTTCGCGGCTCCGGCGGCCATCGCGGCGGTGCCCTCGTTGCCGTCGAGCGCGCTCCCGAGCGAGACGCGGTTCGGGACGTAGCTCATCTCCTTGGCCATGTCGACCTGGAACGCCTCCCCGGCCAGCGCCTTGACCACCTCGTACGCGAGGTCCTGGTTCTTCGACGCCTCGGGGATGATCAGGTCGGAGCCCCCGGTGAACACGGCGCCCGGCCTGTCGGAGGTCTTGCCCGGGATCGGGAAGAATCCGAGCTTGCCGGCCAGACCGGGATTGGCCTTCTCGATGGCCACCGCGCCGCCCGGGGTGGAGATGAGCTGCGCGACGTCGCCCTTGGCGAACACGTCCGCCTGCGGCGGCCGGCTCTCGTCGGAGTCCTTCGGGCCCTTGCCGAGGGCCTGGAGCCGCTTGTAGAAGTCCATGCCGGCCAGCGCCTGCGGGGTGTCGAGGGCGCCCTTCCACCCGGCGCCGTCCCTGACCGCGAGGTCGCCGCCCTCGTCCCAGATGAACCCCGCGAGGGTGTACCAGTTCTGCCCCGCGAGGTAGATGCCCTGGTCACCACCCTTGTCGAGCTTGGCGGTGGTGGCGAGCCACTCCTCCCGCGTCCTGGGCGGAGCGGTGATCCCCGCCTTGGCGAACAGGTCCTTGTTGTAGATCACCACACGGTTGGCCGCGTACCACGGGATGCCGTACTGGTGCCCGTCGATCTTGCCGGGCTCGGCCAGGCCGGGGAGCCAGTCGGCGCCGCCGAGGTCGGCGACCTTGTCGGTGAGGTCCTTCACCCCGCCGCTGGCGGCGTACTCGGCGACCTGGGTGTTGCCCACCTCGATCACGTCGGGGGCGTCGTTGCTGGCCAGGCCGCTGGTCACCTTCTGGCCGATGCCGTCCCATTCCTGGATCTGGACGTCCAGGGTCACCTGGGGATGGGTCCGCTGGAACTCGGTCGTGAAGCGGCCGAGCACCGCGTCGGAGAAGCTGTCGCGCATCACCCAGACCGTGAGCTTCGCTTGGGCCTCGCCCGCTCCTGAGGAGCCGGAAGAGCCGGTGGACGGGGAGGGGGAACCGCACGCGGTCAGGCCGGCGGCGAGCGCCAGCACTCCTGTCGCGGCGAGAAGGCGATACCTCACGGGATCTCCCATTGGTCAGATATTGGTAAGCAATCCGCCCGATATGGATAGAGTGGTCTTAACCAGTTGGCGCGTCAAGACCCTTCCCGAAAGCAGAGCCCAGGGGGGCCGCCCAAGATTGGTAATACGCTGGTAATGTCACTGGTGTGACTCTGAACATGCGGGCCGGGCTCAAGCGTGATCGGGTGCGTGACTTCCTGCTCGACTTCATCGCCGACAAGCGGCCGGGCGAGGCCATCCCGTCCGAGCGGGACCTCTGCAAGGAGCTGGGGGTGTCCCGCCCCACCCTGCGTGCGGCGATAGACGATCTGGTCAGGTCGGGCCTGCTGGTCCGCGAGCACGGCCGGGGCACCTTCACCGGTCCCCACCGGGTCACCCAGGCGCTGTCGGCCACGCCCAGCGGCTCCTTCTACGCCCCTCCGGCCGAGGGCCGGTGGCTCAGCCGGATACTGGAGTTCGGCCTCGTCCCCGCCGGCCCGCAGCTCGCCACCCGGCTCCGGCTCTCCCCCGCCGCCCCCGTCCTGCGCGTGGTACGGCTGCGCATCGTCGACGACGAGCCGATGGCGATCGAGCGCATCCAGCTGCCGGACGCCCTGGTGGAGGGCCTGGTCCCCGCCGACATGGAGTCGGGGTCGTTCTACCGCCTGCTGCGCGAGAGGTTCGGCGTCGACGTCCGCAGCGCCGTGCAGACCATCGAGGCCACCGTCACCGACGAGACCGAGGCCGAGCTGCTGCACGTCCCCCAGCACTTCCCCGCCCTCGGCGTGGAACGCACCACTCGCGATGCCGACGGCCGGATCGTCGAGTTCGTCCGCTCCATCTACCGGGGCGACCGCTACCGCGTCACCTCCGAACTCCACTTCGACGCCAACTCCGGCTGAGGCCGCACCCCCCGCACATGCGCCCGAGTCCGCCCGTGAGCTTGCCTGGGCGGGGCCCAATATGCGCCAATGGCGAGTGGGTACGGTCCTTCCAGGGGGTGCCGGGCACGTGAACGGGCGTCGAATGGGAGTGGTCGCGTGGGGGACATAAGTTCTTCGGCAATGGAGAAGCGGGTCGAGGAAATTTGGAAAGACGTGCTCGGCGTCTCGCCCGGTGAGGCGAATGCCACGTTCTCCGAGCTGGGCGGCCGGGGAATGTCCGCCTTGCGAATCGTCTCGCGTATCGACGACGAGCTCGGCGTCAGGGTCGAGGTGGGCGACCTGTTCGAGCACGAGAGCCTGGACGCCTTCGTGCGCCACGTCATGACGAAGGCGCGGACCGTCTCATCCCCTGACGAGCGGGGCGAGCTGGGCGTCTAGGCCCACGCTCCGGCACCACCCTCCCGGACCCCGGGACTCCCGGCGCCATGCCCGGGGACCGCTGGAATCCCAGCGCCATGCCCGGGGACCACGGAATCCCGGCGCCATGCCCGAGGAACGCGGGATTCTCCGCACCGCCACCACGGGCACGCCCTGACCGTCCGCGCCGTGCCCGCGTGCGCGGCTCTGACCAAGGCGCTGTCCGGATGCACGCCCTGACCAAGGCGCTGTCCGGATGCGGCCATGCCCGGATCTCCGGCGGCCTGCGCGCGGGTCGCGCGGGCCGTCTACCTGGGGTTGTTCCCCTCCTGCCGTCCCGAGCGGGCATGTCCCGCCGGCCGCTGGCAGGAAGCTGCTACCCGCGTGCAACTTGCTGACTTGGAATCGTCTGGTTCGCGGGCCATGAATCGCCGAGAGTTGGTTGTGCGAGAAGAGATACCGCAGCCCAGGAAATGAGACCACGAAATGAAGGACCCGAACCGCTCCTCCGGATTCAAATTCGCCGCCGGCACCACATGGGACTCCGCGAATGCCACACCCGGCACCACCTGGGACTGAGGAAGAAATCAGATGCTGGTCGAACTGAGAATCCGCCGTACGGCCGGAGAACCTTCACCGAATTCACCGGTGGACGGAATCCGGATCCTTGCCCTGCTACCGAAGGAATGGCGTAAGGACCTCAAGAACGTCACCGGCGACATCGCCATCCGGGTCCACACCGACGAGGAGATCAGCAGCGCGCAGATCCGCGCCGAGGTGACCGCCATCCTCACCAATCCCGAAGTCAGCGACTGGGAGCTCGTCACCTGCCACGCCCTGACCACCCGCCACAACGAAGCGAAGGAAGACACGCCATGAACGCCCTCGCCCTGAAGTCCGCCGAATGCCGCGTATGGTGGGCGGACCCGCAGGACCAGCCGATCGAGACGCTGCTCGGCGTGCTCAACGAAACCGAGCTGAAGCGTTCCACGACCTACCGCCGCGAGCAGGACCGGCGCCGCTTCGTCACTGCCGCCTGGCTGCTGCGCACCGCCGCCGCCACCCAGCTGGACATGCCGCCCGAGGACGTGCCCATCGAGCGGCGCTGCGGGAGCTGCGACAAGCCGCACGGCAGGCCGTACATCCTCACCGGGGACTCGCTGCACGCCTCGATCTCGCACTCGGGGAACCGCGTCGCGGTGGCCCTGACGACCGCGGGCCCGGTGGGCGTCGACGTCGAGGAGATCCCGACCGCGCCGGTCAGCGAGCTCATACGGTGCGCGCTGTCCCCGGCCGAGAAGGCGGTCCTCGGCACGCTCCCCGAGCGCGACCAGCAGGCGGGCTTCGCCCGGATGTGGGTGTGCAAGGAGGCGGTGCTCAAGGCGACCGGCCACGGGCTGCGGATCCCCCCGGACAAGGTGGAGGTCAGCGGTCCCCTGGAGCAGCCCGAACTGCTCGCATGGCCGCTCGATATCTCCCCCGAAAGCGTGCGAATCACCACCCTTTACCCCGGTGACGGGTACGTCGGCGTGGTCGCGGTCCTCACGGACACCGCCCCGATCACGATCTCCGAATGGGAGGCCACCGCCGTTCGCCACAACTCGTTCTCTTCCGCGGCGCCCATAGCCGCCTGACCACCATTGACTCGATCCGGCACGAGACTGTTGAATAACTACGGGAATTCTTCTTCGGCAGAGCCCCCGGCCGCGCCGATAAACTAACCGCCAGGTCCGATTTCCGTATTGTTTGAGAGGCAGTCTAGCTGTAAAGGAGAGGAAGCCGACCTGCCGTGACAAATCATTTCATCCTCATTCCGGGCCCATGGATGGGCGCCTGGGCCTGGGAGCCGGTGACCCGAGGGCTGCGTAACCTCGGCCACCATGTCCGCCCGATCACCCTGTCGGGACTGTCCAGCCCCGACGCCGACGTCTCCACCGTCGGCCTGGCCACCCATGTGGACGACGTGCTGTCGATCCTCGCGAAGGAAGACCTGCGCGACGTCATCGTGGTGGGGCACAGCTATTCGGGCATCGTCGCCGGCCTGGTGGCCGACCGGGCGCCCGAACGCGTGACGCACACCGTGTTCGTGGAGGGTTTCCTGCCGCACGACGGGAAGTCGATGCTCCACGCCTTCCCGGAGCGCCAGCGCGCCGGAGAGCTCGCGCTGATCGCCGAGAACAGCGGGCGCTGGCCGATCCCCGATGTCACGATCGTGGCCGAGGGACAAGATCTGTCCATCCAGCAGGCCCAGTGGCTGGTGGAACGCTTCGTCGGGCATCCCGGGCACACGCTGTCCGAACCCGCCGTCCTGACGCGGCCCCTGGCACAGCAGCGGGCGAGCTACATCGTGTGCTCCAAGGAGCACTTCGGCGGCCGGGTCTCCGACGACGTCGCGGCCATGCGCGCCGAGCCGAACTGGTCCTTCCACACCATCAACACCGGGCACTGGCCGATGGTCTCGGCCCCCGACCAGCTCGTCACCCTCCTGACCTCGATCGCCTCCCAGGAGAACCCCCCGTACGCCCCCGCCCACGTCTAGCCGGCCCGTCACGAACGAAACGACCCTGGACGACGGCACGGCCCAGGACGAGAGCACGGCTCAGGACGAAGCACGAAGGTCGGCCCCGTAGCGGGCCCCGAGGTCGGCGGCATCACGCGACAGGTCCCATCGGGGACACGGATCTCGCGCCGCGATCTCGCCCCTCCACCACAGCCCTCACGGCATCGCTTCGCCGTGCCCTCGCGCGGCCGGAAGAGCGGCAGACGGGATCTCCCCCGGTTCACAGCAGAGTGGGAACCGGGGTGGCCAGACCGGCCGCCCCGTAGGCGAACGCCGAGGAGAAGACCCGCTCGAAGGCCAGCGCGATCTTGATCTCGCCGACGCTGTTCGGATGGACGCCGTCGTAGGCGTCCGCGTACGGATCGTAGACACCGCCGAGGTCGACCAGGACGGTCCTCGACCGGGCCGTCGACATCGCCGCGAGGCGGAAGGACAGCTCCCGGTTGTAGGAAGTGATGTCGCGCGCGAGGTTCGGATGTTCACGCAGCGGGGTGCGGTGCACGACGTTGGCGAACAGGAGCTGGACGTCCGGATTGGCGTCGCGCGCTCGCGTGATGAAGGTCTCCGCGTCCGCCAGCAGACCGGCGGGGGCGGACACACCCCAGGCCAGGTCGTTGAATCCGAGCGCGACCATGAGGTAGCCGGCGTCGTGGGCGGTGACGGCGTCCCCGATGTTGTCCCTGGCCTCGCGCAGCCGGCGTCCCCAGCTCGCGTAGTGCCTGCTCCCTCCGAACGCGATCCCCCGCCGGTAGCGTCCGGCGTGGACGGGGTCCCCGGGGTGGGCCGGGGCGTCGCCCGGCTGGGCCGCGGAGGCCACCCACGTCCCCGCCCACGGCCCGACGAAGCGCGCGGGAACCCCCAGCTCGGTGAGGTTCCGCCAGAACCGGTACCGCCAGGTGTAGTCGCCTTCGCGCCCCTGGCTGATCGAGTCACCGACGATCATGATGTTCGGCGCCGCGCCCCCGCCGGCGGACGGCCACGTCCCCCGCCGCCGACCGGCGGGCGGCGCGCTCACAGGTGGGACGCGCTTCGCACCGCCGTCTTCCCCGGCGTGGAAGCGCTGAGCAGACGGCGCGCCGGTCCTGCGTACGCGAACACCAGGACGGCGAGGCCGGCCAGGAGCAGCAGCGCCAGGAAGACCCATTCGCGGGAGCCCCCCGGCCCGTACACGAGGTTGGGGCGGCCGACGTCGATGGCCTTGGTCTCCGCCCCGGGCTCCAGCGATTCCCGGTCGGCCCCGTACAGCGCGACCTCGGCGCGGTCGATCCTGCCGTCGTCGGACCGGAACTCCCCGAGCCACGAGCAGCTCTCGTGGCCGGGGTGCTGGATGCAGCTGACGCTCCGCGCGGTGAAGACCCCGGGGTCGCCGTCGGCCCGCGCCGCGCGCAGGACCGGGCCGGCGTTGGGGACGACGAGGTAGAGCAGGAAGGCGCCGATGAGGGTCAGGACCGCGGTGAAGAACGGGGAGCGCCCCCGCCTCGCGTGTTCCGCCGTCATCCCTTACCAGCCGTGGGCGTGCGCGGGACGGGCGCAGGTGCACACCATCGCGGCACGCTCGGACTCGCTCGGCCGCAGGTGGCGGATCATCGCGATCACCATGGGGATGAAGACGATCGTGTTGTAGAACAGGTGCAGCTCAACCCGGGGCACCAGGAGCTGGATGATGCTGGTCGGAGCGGGACGGCCCAGCAGGTTCGACCCGCTGAGCGCCTGGCTCAGCAGGAGCAGGTGCTCGAAGTGGTGCCAGATCTGGATGACGAGCGCCGTGGTCCACCAGGTGCGCGAGGTACCGGTGAAGCCCTTCCTGAAAATGATCAGGCCGATCAGCATCAACAGGGCGTAGCCGTAGTGCATCCACTCGGACTTGACCAGCCACGGGAACGGCACGCCGAGCACGCCGCGCGCCTCGGGGAGAGGCCAGCCGAGGACCCAGATCTGGATCGCCTGGGCGATGTGCTCGGCCCAGTGGGCCAGGACTATCACCGTGAAGACGCCCAGCCCGGCCTTGTGGTACCGGCTGTTGAGGGCGTTCAACTGGACTGGAGTGGCCGTTACTGCCTCGGTCGCCATGCGCAAACCTCGATCCCAGGAATCTTGACCGCGAGCCCGGCGCGCGGGTCTCCGCACGGGGGGGTGCTCCCCTCACGCCGCGTTCGCGCGACGGCGCCGGGAACCTGCGTCCAATTGTTCCGGGCCGCTCATGACACGGTCTTCTTCCGGCTTGCTCACTTACCGCCACCGAACGGCGACGCCCGGCTCAGCTCGCCACGGGTTCATCTCCCCGCCTGCTCAGCTCGCCGCGGGTTCGGCTCGCCGCGGGTTCAGCTCGCCGCGGGTTCAGCTCGCCGCGGGTTCGGCCGGCCGCTCGGGCGGGTCGAAGGGGCCCCAGGCGAAGGCCGGCAGCCACGGCCCCGGATCCTGGCTCCAGGAGAGCCCCGCGATCTGCGCGTACGTGCGCCGCCCGGCGAGCGAGCGCAGCAGGTCGTACCGGGGCGCGCCCAGCGTGGCCACCGGCGGACCTCCCTGGCCGGTCACCCAGAAGACGCCGTCGGTCTCGACGCGCAGCGGGGGAAGGCCGAGCCTGTCCGCCTCGGCGGAGAAGCCGGAGACGACGACGTCGAGCGCCCCCGGGTACGCCGGGTGCGTGGCGGGCGGCGGCACGCCCAGGGCGTGGCGGACGTCCAGTTCGTGGGTGAACGCGTCCATCACCAGGGTGGGTGCCCGCCGGGCCCCGCCCGCGGCGACGAGCCGCTCCACCTGCTCACCCAGGTCCGCCCACGCGGTGAGCAGGCTCGCGAGGCCGGCGTCGGACGGTGGTTCCACAGGGACGCCCGTCACCCGCGCGCAGATCCCGACCAGGTGCGCGACGACGTCGCGGATCGTCCACTCCGGGCACGCGGCGACGGGGACACCGCCCGCGTCCGGGCGTTCCGCCAGCAGCCGCGAGAGGTTGTCCCGGACGTGGCGGTAGGCCACGGCCTCGGGGATGCGCTCCCTGCCGGGAGCGGATGTCACGTACCGGCCGGTCGCCATGCGCCACTCTCCCCTGACTCGCCCGCAACCCGCATGACCGTCACAGAGGCACGTTCCCGTGCTTGCGCTGCGGCGACTGCTTGCGCTTGTTGCGCAGCATCGCCAGCCCGCGTGCGACCGCCGAGCGGGTCTGCACCGGATCGATGACATCGTCGACCAGCCCCCGTTCGGCGGCGTAGTGGGGGTGCATGAGTTGTTCCGCGTACTCGGCCACGAGCTCGGAGCGCAGCGTCGCGGGGTCCGCGGCGGCGGCCAGTTCCTTGCGGAAGATGACGTTCACGGCGCCCTCGGCGCCCATCACGGCGATCTCGTTGGTCGGCCAGGCCAGCGAGAGGTCCGTGCCGATGGTGCGCGAGTCCATCACGATGTACGCGCCGCCGTACGCCTTGCGCACGATGACGTGGATGCGCGGCACCGTGGCCTCGCAGTAGGCGTACAGCAGCTTGGCGCCGTGCCGGATGATCCCCTCGTACTCCTGGTCGGCGCCCGGCAGGAAGCCCGGAACGTCGATCAGCGTCACCAGCGGGATGCTGAAGGCATCGCAGAACCGGACGAACCGCGCGGCCTTCTGGGAGGCGTGGACGTCCAGGACGCCGGCCAGCACCATCGGCTGGTTGCCGACCACGCCGACCACCTCGCCGTCGATGCGGGCCAGCACGCAGATCACGTTCTGCGCCCAGTCCTCGTGCATCTCCAGGAACTCGCCGTCGTCCACCAGTTCGGCGACGACCGCCCGCATGTCGTACGGCTTGTTCGGCTCGACCGGGACGATCTCGGCCAGCCTCGGCCGTACGTCCGTGGCCGCGTCGCAGGCGGGCGCGCTGGGAGGGAACTCCAGGTTGTTGCCGGGCAGCATCGAGACGAGGTACCGCACGTCCTGCAGGCAGCCGTCCTCGTCGTCGTGGACGAACGTGGCCACGCCCGAGCGCTTGCCGTGGACGTCGGCGCCGCCCAGCTCCGCGTGGGTGACCCGCTGCCCGGTCACGGCCTCGACGACGTCGGGCCCGGTGAGGTAGAGCTGCGCGGTGTCGCGGACCATGAAGGCGAAGTCGGCCAGTGCCACGGTGTACGCCGCTCCTCCCGCGCACGGCCCGAGCACGACGCTGATCTGCGGTATCACCCCCGACGCCTGGACGCTGCGCTGGAAGATGCCGCCGTACCCGCTGAGCGCGACCACGCCCTCCTGGATCCGGGCGCCCCCGCTGTCGATCAGGCCGATGATGGGGGCGCCGGTGGAGATCGCCAGGTCCATCACTTTGTGGATCTTGGCCGCGTGCCCGGCGCCGAGCGACCCTCCGAAGATCGTGAAGTCCTGGGCGTAGACGAACACCCGGCGGCCGTCGATCGTGCCGGACCCGGTGACCACGCCGTCGGTGTGCGGGCGGTTGTCCTCCATGCGCAGGCCGTGTGCCTGATGGCGTCGGTACATGTCGAGCTCGATGAACGAGCCCTCGTCCAGCAGGGCGTCGATCCGCTCGCGCGCCGTGCGCTTGCCGAGCGCGTGCTGCCGCTCGATCCCCTGGGGGCGGCCGGAGACGATCGCGTCGCGCAGCTCCCCGTGCTTCTCCCGAAGCGATCCCATCGACCGGGGCGGTGGGGCGTCCTCCTGGCGTTCCCCGTTCACCTGCTCGTCGGGACGGACGCGGGCGCCGTCCTTGGCCGGCCTGGGCACGGAGACCGGCACGAAGTCAAGCTCCACGGTGCCCAACGGCGCCCCCATCACGGGGTAGTCGAGGCTCGGGCTTGTCGCGATCCGCTCGCTCATGGCGGCATCTCCCCTCATTGCGCTCCTACGGACGTCAGGCTCGGACGTACCGCCCCCGCCTGCCGAGCGGACAGATGGCCGCTTTCGCGCAGCCAGCGCACCGTGTCACCGACGGTCTCGGCGACGGGCCGGGGCGCGATGCCGAACGTGCCGGCGTTCTCGGCCACCCGCGTGGCGCAGGCGCACGTGTAGATGGCTCCGTACTCGGCGGGGATGTGCCACGGCCACACTCGCTGGACCAGATCGGTGAGCAGCCCGATCGGGATCATCCCCCGGGCCGGCAGGAACAGCGCCGGAAGCGCGCGCCCAGTGACCTCGCGCAGCACCTTCACGTACTCCCGGGTGGAGAGGTAGCGGCCGGGCCCGAAGTGGCGGTCAGGACCGTCGACCGGCGAGCCGAGCACCTTGGCGTGCAGCGCGGCGGTGTCCCGCACGTCGCCAATGGGGAACCCGCCGAGCGGCCAGATGGGGGTGAGCCCGCGGAGCACGGCTCGCACGCGCGCGTTCTGGTCGCCGAGGTACGGGTCGTACGGCCCGAGCAGGGCGGGCGGATAGGTGATGACCACCGGCGCCCCCTCCTCCTGGTGCCGGCGCGCGATCGCCTCCGCCTCGGCCTTGCTCGCCATGTACGTCTCGCGGGGCCGGCCGACCGGCGAGCCCTCGTCGATCACCCGGCCCGGCGCCGGGAACATCGCGACGATGCTGGACACGTGGACGATCTTGCCCGCCCCGGCGCGTCGCGCGGCGGCGAGCACGAGTTCGGTGCCCCGCCCGTTGACCTCGCGCATTCTCGCGCGGAGCCTGCTGTCGAAGGAATACACCGACGCCGCGTGCAACACGGCGTCGGCACCGCGCGTCGCCCGGGCCACGCTCGCCTCGTCGGTGACGTCACCGGGAACGGCCTCGACGTCGTCGCGGCCGAGGCCGAACGGCGCGAGGGCACGGCCGACTTTCGAGACGTCGCGGACGAGCATGCGAACCCGGTGGCCCGTCTGCACAATCGCCGCGACCGAATGGGCACCGACGAATCCAGTACCGCCGGTCACGCTCACCAGCATCAGACCATCTCCTCTGATCCACACCAGTCAAATGCCTGGCCCTCCCGCCTGTCATCTCCGAGTGTGCTTTGACCCGGAGTAAGGAGGCACGTCGATCACCAGTATCCCCCTCAGAAGGGCGCGCAAGGCTGGCAGGATGCTGTTACCGGCGTGCAACTTGCTGTCGCGGAATTGTCTGGCCCCGGCGCCGTGGATATCGGAGAGTTGGTGATGCGAGAACGAAAACGACGACCGAGAGAAGAGGCCAGAAATGAGAAACCAGAACTTCACGAGCGGGGCGGTCCGATGCTGGTGGAAATGACGATGCGGCGCGCCGGCGGAAACACGGCGCCGAATTCACCGGTCGACGGGATCCGGATACTGGCCCTGCTGCCCAGGCACTGGCACAAGGATCTCCGGCACGTCCTCGGGCACATCGCCATCCGCGTCCACATCGACGAGGACACGACCGACACGCGGATCCGCGCCCAGGTGGCCGCGATCCTCACCCATCCCGAGGCCGGCGACTGGGAACTCGCGACCCTCCACACCCTGGCCGGTGGCCGGCACGGGCCACCGAGGCCGCTACGCGAGGCCGCCGGGCCGTACGAGGACCGTCAGATCCAGTTCTCCTCCTTGGCGCGCAGTGCGGCCTGAAAGCGGTTGACGGCGCCGAGCCGGGCCATGAGGTCCGCGACGTAGCGACGGTAGGTCCGGACGGAGACGTCGATCTCACGCGCCGCGATCTCGTCCTTGTCGGCCCTCGCCATCACCTCCAGGACCTTTCTCTCCAGCTCGGAGAGAAGCGGCGCGTCCGTACTGGGCTCGGTGAACTCGCGGAAATCGGTGGCGGCGTCCCACACCCCGTCGAAATAGGTGACCAACTGGGAGACCAGGCCGGGCTCCTTCACGAGTAACGCGCCCCGGGAGCTTTCCTTCGGATGGATGGGAACGACCGCGATACTGCGGTCGAAAATCAACATCCTGTCCATGGGGTCTTCCGTGATGTGAATCTGACCCCCGAGGCTGACGACCTCACGCAGATATGCGGACATGTTCTGATCGTCAAGTGCCTTGGGATGGTAAACCGCCTTGACGGCGAGCCCACGGCGCAACGAGCGAGTATCCAAAGGCAGCGCCGTCTCGATGGCGCCGAGTGAAAGGGGTCCCCCCGGATGCAGGCACAGCGTTTCCTTGTACGAGAAGAATCCAAGGTCGTCGAGCCGCTGGCGGACGCGGTCGAGGCCTTCCACCCGCTCGATGTCGAGCGCGGACGTCGCGTTCTCGCCATGCCGCTGATCCTCTACGAATGACGCGATGGCGTCGCGTGTGGTCAGAACGCGGCGTATCTCCGTGTTGAGCTCGTTCAGGCGCTGCTCTATGAGGCGTTCGATGCCGATTCTCGGCTCGGTGGCCACCACCCGGTGGCGGTCGGTGAGGTCGAGCAGGGACAGTCTTCCCAGCGTCTCGATGGCACCCTCGATCGTATCGGGGTCCAGATCGAGCGCCTGGCGGATCGAGCCGATGCCGTCGCCACGGTGTCGAAGGAAGTACCGATAGATCTCTACCGCTTCAGCGGGTACACCGATGACGGAAATGTCCATGGCTCGCCTCCTGGCCATGTACCTCACCCAGGGGGGACCTCGGGGTCCTCGACCCTTGCCCGGCTCCATGGATATGTATGATTAGAAACTATCAGAGATTAGATGGTTCGTAAACCCTCACATAGCTGGCCGAGGCCAGGGGCCGCCGGCCAGCTGGGCGAGGATCCGGTTGAGATGGTCGCGATCTTCGTGCGTGAGCCTGCCGATCACGCGGCCGTGGACCTCCGCCGTCAGCGGGTGGAGCACCTCCACCAGCAGCGCGCGGCCGTGGTCGGTCAGCTCGATCGAGTAGGCCCGCCGGTCGGTGCGGTCGCGGCTGCGCAGGACGAGCCCGCGTTCCTCCAGCACATCGATGATGTGCACCATCGTCGACCGGTCGACGGCGAGCCGCCGACCGATCTCCTGCTGCGACAGCGGCCCGGCCGCTTCGAGCACGACGAGCACTCCGTAGTCACGCCAGCGAAGATCGTCACTCTTCAGCGCCTCTTCGAGCATCAGCGTGACCTCGCGCGCCGCGTCGTTGAGCAGCCAGCCGGTGGACTCGGCCAAGAGTCGCGCGGTCGGCACGGACTCGTGCCCGTTTCCGCCCATAGCTCCACCCTCTCCTCGGCGGATCAGCGGTCAGACTTCCCGATCGCCGACCTGCGAGTCGGCCCACGTCGACACGATCTCACGGACCTCCTCCCAGATCTCGATGACCTCATCCCACGTCGTCCCGGTGTCAGGGCCGACTCGTCCAGCGGACATGGGCTCCTCCTCCAGCGCCCGTGTACCCCAGCCGAGGCCATCCTTCGCCCCCTACGCAATAAGTAGCTTCGCAGATCATCAGCAAAGCTGTCAATCAGTAGAGCTGATGATTTGCAATCAGTTGTTGCGCTGCCCATGCCCGCGTGTGACACTCGTGGCATATATAGGCGTGCTAGATAGGGACATGCCGCGCGTTATGGGACAGGTGACTACGGAAGGCACTTATGTGAGCGGTGATTCCGACGTACCCTTGCCGGGCTTCCTGTCCACCTCCACCAGCCTCCTGCTGGGCAAGGCCAACGATCTTTTCAACGAGATCCTGGAGTCGGCGGTAGAGCCCTTCGGGCTGCGGTCGAAGGATTTCATCGTGCTCACGGCCATCGACTCGATGGGACCGCAGTCACAGCAGCAGCTCGCGCGCACTCACGGCATCGACAGGACCACCATGGTCAGCGTCGTCGACGGGCTGGAGCGGCTCGGCCTGGTGCAACGCGCGCGCAATCCCGATGACCGGCGCAAATACGCGATCGGGCTGACGAACGAGGGCCAGGCGCTGCTCCGGCACAAACTCGGCCCGGCGATGCTGAACGCCCTGGACGCCTTCCTGGCGCCGTTCACCCCCGACGAGCGCGAGCTGTTCAACACGTTCCTCTGGCGCCTGGTACACGAGCGCGGCCGGGCGGAGTCCGGCGACGCCGGCGCCTCCTAGGGCACCGGGCAGCGAAGCCCGGCGGCGGCTCTTGGGGCATCGGGCGGCCGGAGTCCGGCGTCTCCTAGGGCACCGGGCAGGGAAGCGTGGTGCCGGGTGGCACCGTCCGGTAGCAGGCGGCGCCGGGGCAGACCACCTTCACCGGATCGTCGAACGCCCCGAGCCCGACCAGGATCGGCTCGTGCCCGAACCGGCGGCAGGCGATGTCGGCCCAGCCGGGCGCGCCGTCCCACACCTCGGGCCGGTCGATCGCCGCCGGATCGGCGTCCAGGGCCGACCACTCCAGGTAGGCCAGGTAGTCGACCTCGCGATGCCACACGGTCAGGCGCCGCAGGGAGTCGGCGGTCGACAGCGTGTTCCACGGTTGCGCCCGCGCCGCCACCGCGCGCAGGAACGCCTCGCTGACCGCTTCCCTCACCGAGCGGGCGGCGGCCGTGGCGATCGTGGTGCCCTCCCCGCTGACCCCGACGACCGCGATCTGGAAATCGGGGCCGGGGAGCACGAACGCCGACATCCGCAGCCCGAGGGCCGGTATCGCGCCGGCCGCCCCGGGAGGGATCAGAAGGTCGAGGTGCTGGGACACCCGCAGGAGCGGCATCCGCGGGCTCGCCCACCAGCGCGTGACCATGTCGTGGGCGAGCAGGTCGGCGATCGCGCCGGAGACGCCCTCCGGGCCGTCGTCCTCGATCACGCCGACCGCGGTGGGCTCGACCCGGCACTCCCGCTCGCCCATCCACACGACCTCGGCGGGCAGGACGTACCGCTCCTGGCTCAAAAGGCCGACGCCGGTGACGCGCGCGTGGTGGTCGGGCGGAGGCTCCGGCATGAAGTCGGAAAGGCACAGCTCCCTGCCGTCGCCGCCGGCGCGGCGCGGCGCGCCGCCGTCCGGGAGCAGGTGCAGGGCGTCGAGCGCGGAGGCGCGGACCCGCGCCCGGCCGCGCGCGACCTCGGGTGAGAAGCCCGCCGCGACGGTCACGACTCCCGACTCCCGCCGGTGCGCGTACGCGAGGTAGACCGCTCCGCCGAGGCATTCGGCGATCTCTTCCAGATGAACCGGCGACCGCGACGCCGAAATCGCTGAGATGTCAGGTGTGGGCGCCATCAGTCACTCCTCGCGACGGATCCCGGACTTACCGAGGGTTCCCTGGTCAGGGCCCTCGGCTCGCGGCCGACTGCCGCCGCCGGAAGGGTCTTGCCACTAGCCAGGCCGCGAGCCGAGCTTCCCCGGCATCCAGCACCCCGATTCGTGTCGCGGATCGTGCGAGGTGCTGACACAACACCAGTAGAACACGCGTCGTGAAGGACACGTCAACATGAAATGGATGATCCAGCAACATGGAAGAAGAGATACCGGATTGGAGGCCCGGACGGCACCTCACACCATGGCCGGAGTATGTTCGCGTTCGATTCTTCAATGGTTCGACAATGCTTCCACAATACGCGTGGAATCGGTGTCCGCCAGCTGACGCAACCGCCCTCCGGTATTGGTAATGCAACTCACACTACAGCGTCGCATTCAACGATAAAGGGGAACCCCTGTGTGAAACAAGACCCCGGAAAGGGGGAATATCCAAGAATGCCCCCGGGAAACGGGAAATCGGTTTCCGGAATGCCAGCGGCCTGGCGCGCGCTCCGGTGTCCCGGATGATCCGGGTGTTCCGGTGCGTTCGCCAGGCCGTGGGATGGCACAGTCTTCGCGAAGGCCCTTCCGGCGCCGGCCGGGGCTCATCCCGGCACGGTCACCTCGCCGGGATCAGGCTCCCGGCCGGCCTTCAGGCGGCGCCGCGGGGGCTGTTCTGGTAGGCGGCGAGCTTCCACTCCCCCTCGTGCCGGGCGACGACCCAGGTCGCCCGGATGGCGCTCTCGTCCGCGAGCTCGGTCTGGCCGGCGCCGATGACGCCGCCGACGGTGATCACCAGGGCGGAGTCGTCGCTGATGAACCGCACGTCGATGGGCTGCCCGGTCACCTGGGTGCCCTTGTAGGGGCCCTGGAAGGCTCCGGCCATGAACGCCTCGATCTCGTCGGCGCCCTTGCGGTAGAACCCGGGCAGGATCATGGTCCCGTCCGGCGTGAAGACGTCGGCGAACGCCTTGGCGTCCTGGTTCGCCCACGCGGCGACGATGCGGCCGGGGACGGAGACCACGGCGGCCTTGTCCGCCTCGGTGACGCCGGCGTCGATGGTCGCTGAGGAATTGGATGTGGCCATGGTCAACCCTTCTCGGTGAGAGGCGTGCTGAAAAAGATCGCGACCGGGCGTCCGCCCGGGGATCAGATGTAGAGCGTGTTGGGCTCCAGGCCGCACAGGATCCGGCCGTACAGCTCGGCGTTGGTGTTGGGGTGCATCAGGGCGTGCAGGTTGACCGCCTGGATGTCACGGGCGATGCGCTGGATCGGCACGTGGCTGTAGATCGAGGACCCACCGCTGGCCGTGCTGAAGATGTCCACGGCCTCCTTCGCCAGCCTGCACACCGCGCCCATGTCGGCGCGCGCCCTGGCACGCTCCTCCAGCGTCCACGCCGCGCCCTGGACGCCCTTGGTGTCGACCAGGGACGTCAGGCGGTGGGCGTGGAACTCGGCCTCGTCGATCTTCATCGTCGCGTCCGCCACCTGCAGGTGGGTCAGCGGGGCCTCGCTCTGGCTGCCGTAGGCGGTGTAGCTGATCTTGCGCTCGGGGAGCCGCTCGAAGAACGCCTCACTGGCGCCCTTCGCCATGCCGACCACGGTCCCGACCGAGGAGGCGGAGGCGACCGGGAGCAGCGGGGCCCGGTAGATCGGCCGGTCGGCGTTGGCCTGCGAGGCGTGCTGGCCCTGCACCACCGCGCCCAGGTGCAGGACGCGCTCGGACGGGATGAACACGTCCTGCGCGATCGTGCTGACGCTGCCGGTGCCCTTCAGGCCCGCCGTGTACCAGTCGTCGGCGACCTGCAGGTCGGAGATCGGGACCAGCGCCATGATCGGCGCGGGCTCGCCCTCCCCGCCGACCAGGATCGCGACGACGACCTGCCAGTGGCTGTGCAGGGCGCCGCTGATGAAGCCCCACTTGCCGTTGACGACGATGCCGCCCTCGACGGGCGCGGCCATCGCGGTCGGGCTCAGCGTCCCGCAGATCCGCACGTCGGGGGTCGAGAAGACCTCGTCCTGGACCTGGTCGGGGAACAGGCACGCCATCCAGGTGGGGATCCAGTACACCGACGCCACCCAGGAGGTGGACCCGTCGGCCCTGCCGAGCTCCGACGCCACGTCGACCAGCGTGCGGGTGTCGGCCTCGTAGCCGCCGTAGCGGAGGGGCACCCTCAGCTTGAAGACGCCGGCGTCGGCGAGGGCCTCGATGGACTCCTCGTGGACGCGCCGGTTCTCCTCCGCCCAGGCCGCGTTCTTCCGCAGCAGCGGCACCAGTTCGGACGCACGACGGGCAAGCTCTTCCCGCGTCGGAACATCGGTCGTCAGCACCATATCCTCCTAAAAGAATCCGACGAGAATCCGCGGAGCCGGCGAGATCCGCCGGATGGCGGGAAACAAGTCGTGGCCGGATGGCCGTCCGCCGATGCTCACCATTCGAAGGTCGCATTTCCCGCCCCGCGGACGCATCTTCTGGATTGCGGGTCTCGTGGTGAGGGGCACCGACACCGCAACGTGAAAGATGCCCGCGGCGAGCCGCGGATGTGACGATTAGGGTCCGCAACAGGCTTGCGGGGTGCCCGCCCATAACCGCCGGCGAGCGGGAGATGATCAGGCTCCCGCCGTTTCCCCGACCCTTTCCGCCGGCCCGCGAGTGCGATCGCGACTTTTCTTCGGGCGCGTCCCATGGACGGCGACGCTCGACGGCTACCGATTCATCAAGGAGTTGAGGTGCTAGAAGAGGGAAGCAGTCCGGTGGAAGTCGACCAGGCCCCCGCCGCCGCCGAAACGGCCGAGCCGCGGCGGAAGACCCGCCCGCTGACCGGCGACGAGTACATCGAGAGCCTGCGCGACGACCGTGAGATCTACCTCTACGGCGAGCGGGTCAAGGACGTCACCTCGCATCCGGCGTTCCACAATCCCATCCGCATGACGGCACGGCTGTACGACGCGCTGCACGACCCCGAGAAGCGGGACGTGCTCACCAAGCCGACCGACACCGGCAGCGACGGCTACACCCACAGGTTCTTCACCACGCCGCACAGCGTCGAGGACCTCGTGGGAGACCAGCAGGCCATCGCGGCCTGGTCGCGCATGAGCTACGGCTGGATGGGCCGCAGCCCCGACTACAAGGCCTCGTTCCTCGGCACGCTGGGCGCGAACGCCGACTTCTACGAGCCCTTCTCCGACAACGCCCGGCGCTGGTACAGGGAGTCCCAGGAGAAGGTCCTGTTCTGGAACCACGCCATCGTGCACCCGCCTGTCGACCGCAACCGCCCGCCGGACGAGGTCGCGGACGTCTTCGTCCACGTGGAGAAGGAGACCGACGCCGGCCTCATCGTCAGCGGGGCCAAGGTGGTGGCGACCGGCTCGGCGCTGACCCACTACAACTTCATCGCGCACTACGGCCTGCCCGTCAAGGACAAGCGGTTCGCGCTGGTGGCCACGATCCCCATGGACGCCAAGGGCATGAAGCTGATCTGCCGGCCGTCCTACACCGCCACCTCCACGGTGATGGGGAGCCCGTTCGACTACCCGCTCTCCTCGCGGATGGACGAGAACGACACCATCCTGGTGCTGGACAAGGTGCTCATCCCCTGGGAGAACGTCTTCGTCTACGGCCACCTCGGCAAGGCCCTGCTGTTCACCGGCCGCTCGGGCTTCTTCGAGCGCTTCACCTTCCACGGCTGCACCCGCATGGCGGTCAAGCTGGAGTTCATCGCCGGCCTGCTCATCAAGGCGACGGAGATGACCGGGTCCAAGGACTTCCGCGGCGTGCAGACCCGCATCGGCGAGGTGCTCGCCTGGCGCAACCTGTTCTGGGCGTTCTCCGACGCGGCGGCACGCAACCCGGTCGAGTGGAAGGACGGCGCGCTGCTGCCCAACCCCGCGTACGGGCTGGCGTACCGGTGGTTCATGCAGATCGGCTACCCGCGCGTCAAGGAGATCATCCAGCAGGACATCGCCAGCGGGCTGATCTACATCAACTCCAGCGCCGAGGACTTCAAGAACCCCGACATCCGGCCCTACCTGGACAAGTACGTCCGGGGTTCGGACGGCAGCGACGCCGTCGAGCGGATCAAGGTCATGAAGCTGCTCTGGGACGCCGTGGGCACCGAGTTCGGCGGGCGCCACGAGCTCTACGAGCGCAACTACGCCGGCAACCACGAGAACACGCGCGTCGAGCTGCTGGGGGCGCAGATCACCAACGGCCAGGTCGACGGGTACAAGGCCTTCGTCGACGAGTGCCTCGCCGAGTACGACCTGGACGGCTGGACGGTGCCGGACCTGTCCTCGTTCGAGCACCTGCGCCGTATCGGGAACGGCACGCTCAACGGCTGAGCACGACCACGGCACCGACCGGGACCACCGATGCGCCGAGCATCGGTGGTCCCTTCGTCTTTCCCCCGCCTCCGCCACCCGGCCGGGCCGCGTACTCCAGGGCACACCAAACAAGGGAACGCGAGAACGCGAAACGGCGGAGGTGGTCACCTCCGCCGTCTCCGAACGCCTGCCGGCCGCTTACGCCGTGCCCACCGTGCCCACCGGAGCCGCCGCGGCCGGGATCCGGTCGTCGCCGTCCTCAAGGACGACGTACGGGTCCTCCATCTCGTACCAGCCGAGGCCCGGGGGGCAGCGGTCGTAGCCGAGGAGCCGCCGCACCTCCTCGGGGTAGGCCAGCACCGCCTCCTTCGGCACCGCCAGGTACTGGTTCTCCTCCTGGCGGAGGTTGCCGAGGTCCAGCGCGAGCGTCATGCCGGTGCGCGGGTCGTCGGTGGTGTTGCGCCCGCCGCCGTGGTAGACGCCGCCGAGCCAGATCAGGCCAGATCCGGCGGGCATCTCGGTCGGGTAGGCCTCGGAGGCCTCGGGGGCGCGCTCGTCGTCCCAGTGATGGCTGCCCGGGATGACCAGCGTGCCGCCGTTCGCCGCGGTGAACTCGCTCATGGCGACCATCAACTGCACCCGGCTGGTCGGGCCGGGGTGGCGGCGCAGGTGCAGCGCGTCGTCCCGGTGCAGGGGCTGCTTGCCCTGGCCGGAGTGGATCTGGATCAACTGGGTGCCGCTGATCTGGATGGTCGGGGTCATCTCGACCCGCGACTTGCCGATCCACATGGGCACCGGCTTCTGCATGATCGCGCGTGCGGCCCCGAGGTACAGGCGCTGCGTCACCACGGGCGTCAGATGGGTCGTACGGGCGAACAGCGACGACACCCGCCGGGTCCGCTTGCCGTTGTACCAGTCCTCACCGTAGGCGCAGGCGTCGAGGGCCGGCGCGAAGTCGTCCCACAGCGCGGCCAGCGTGGTGTCGTCGACGAAGTTCTCGACGATCACGCCTCCGTCGCGCTCCAGGATCTCGACGACCTCACCGAGGTCGGCATCGGGCTGAACCCGGATCAGTCCCGCCATCGGGACCACCTCTCCTCACCAGAGTTGTTCGTACGGCCGCGCGGCGGCCAGGCTCCCGCGCGGCCGTCACGGATGTGCCGTCGACGGTCACGCCCTCGACGGGTTGGCGGCCTTCTCGACGACCGTGCGGATGAAGCCCGCGAGGTCGGGGTCCTCCTCGAAGATGTCGCCGACCTCGATCCAGATGCCGAGCTCGCCCTCGACCCGCGAGGCGAGCCGGTTCGCCGAGATCGACTCGCCGTTCAGCTCGAAGAACGTCTCGTCCTCGTGGCCGGTCGGCACCTGGAGCACGTCCCTCCAGATGGCCTCGACCTTCGCCTCGATCGTCGCGACGCTGAGCTCGACGCCCTGCTCTGTACTCATTCGCTGTCCTCTCGCTTGCCTGGCAAGCCTTCTCGGTCGTTCGACGGTGTGTCGCGGTTGGTCAGGTCCACTGCACCGGCGCGTCCGGGGCGGTCACCGTGCTCTCCAGCACCCGGTGGAACTCCGACGCCAGGTGGACGATCGTGCTCTCCTCGAAGAGGTTGCTGTTGAAGCCGAGGGTGCCGACGATGTCGCCGGTGGAGTCGATCTCCAGGTGCCACATCGCGCCGTCCGGGATGTCGCCGCCCGCGGCCTGCGACAGCAGGCGCCGGTGGATCTCGGAGTAGGTGAGGTCCCCGGTCGACTCGGAGGTGGCGAGGGGGGAGCGGAAGACCTGGAAGGCGCACACGGCGCGATCGTCGGCGAAGGAGGGCAGCATGAGCTCGGGTGCCACGCCGAGGACCTCGGCGAACGGGATGTCGTTGCTCCAGGCCTGGATGCAGGTGGCCCGGGTCCTGTCGACGGCCTCAAGGAAGGTGTCGCACCCGGCGAGGTCGATCCGCAGGGGGACGAAGTTGAAGAAGGATCCGACCGTGTCGTGGAACCGCGTCTGCCCCCGGCCGGAGGTGAACGTCGGGACCACGATGTCGGTGGTCCCCGTCGTCTGGCGGAGCAGTGTGGCGTAGACGGCGAGCAGGACCATGAAGGGCGAGCTGCGCCTGCTCTTGGAGATCTCCAGGACCTTGGTCGTCAGCTCGGCGGGCAGCCAGAAGCGGTGCCATGCCGTCGTCTTGGGAAGCCCCTCCGACCGCAGGTGGTCGGTCGGGGTGGCGAGGATGCCGCCGCCCGCCAGCTTCTCCCGCCAGTACTCGCGCTTCGAGCTCGCGGCCTGCCCGGCCTCGCTCGTCTGCCAGCGGGCGAACTCCTTGTACTGGGTCACCTCGGGAAGCTCGGCCGTGTGGCCCGTGCGGGCCGCGTAGAAGCCGGCGAGGTCGCGCATGATGAGGCGCATGGACCACTCGTCGGCGGCCGAGTGGTGGGCGATCAGCACGAGGACCGAGTCGTCGTCGTCGAACCGGCCGAGCACGGCCCGCAGGAGGGGCAGCTCCCGGATGCCGTAGGCGCCGAGCTCGATGTCGACCAGCAGCTCCTCCGCGCGCAGTTCGCGCCCGTCGGGGGCGATGTCGGTGAAGTCGTGGGTGACCAGGATGGGAGGAGTGGCCGGGACGACCTTCTGGTACCTGTCGTCCCCGTCCCTGACGATCAGCGTGCGGAGCGCCTCGTGGCGGACCACCACGTCGTTGAGGGCGTCCTGCAGGATCGCGTCCTCGATCTTCCCGCTGACGCGCCAGCCGCAGACGATGTTGTACTTGGGGCCGAACGGTCCTTCTTCCTCGCCCCTGTCGAAATTGAAGAGGAATTCCTGGTTGAAGGAGAGTGGAATCCGTTCCGTCGTGTCACTGGTCGTATGCGGTGCCTCAGAAATGGTCATGATGCGCCACGTCTCCTTCAGGTCCTCGTGCGAGATCGGCACCGCCGGGCTCGGTGCGGAAAGTCGTTTCCCGGGGGTCGGCCGGCTCGGGGCATCGCGTCCAGCCATATTGACTAACTGTACGAACCCCGAGCCGGATTACGTTTCTCTTGAAATGCCGTATGCCTTATAACGAATGCCGCGGGCGGATCAGCGCAGCACGACGTCCTTGCTCACGGGCGACTGCAGGAACTCCCCGCGGGACACGGCGGCGGCCACGACCTCGATGTCGTCGGACATGTAGCGGTCGCGGTCCAGGGTCGGCACCAGCGAGCGCACGAGGTCGTAGGTGGCCTTGCCGACCGGGCTGAGCTGGTCGTACCGGCCGGACACGTCGACCGCCTGCGCCGCGGCGAGGAACTCCACGGCGAGGATGCGGTTGTTGTTCGACAGCACCCTGCGGGCGTTGCGGGCCGCGATGAGGCCCATGCTGACGACGTCCTGGTTGTCGCCGTTGGACGGGACGCTCTGGGTGCTGGCCGGGCCGATGGTCCGGTTCTCGGCGACCAGGGCCGTCGCCGGGTACTGAGCTCCGGCGAATCCGCTGTTCAGGCCGGGGTCCCCGGCCACCAGGAACTCGGGGAGCCCGTCGCTGAGGTGACGGTTGAGCAGGCGGTTGGTGCGGCGCTCGGAGAACACGCCGAGCTGGGTGAGCGCGATGGTCACGTAGTCCATCGCGAAGGCGATGGGCTGGCCGTGGAAGTTCGCGCCGTGGAAGATCTCCTTGCCCTCGAAGAACAGCGGGTTGTCGTTGGAGGAGTTCAGCTCGATCTCAAGCTTCTCCACGGCGTGGTAGATGGTGTCGCGCACGGCGCCGACGACCTGCGGGATGGCGCGCAGCGTGTAGGCCTTCTGGATGTAGACCTCGGTCCGGTGCACGCCCTCGCCCGACTTCGCCTCCTGCGCCTGGCGGCGCAGCTCGGCGTGCTCCAGGGTCAGACCGCTCCCCCGGATCAGCGACCGCATGTTGGCGGCCGTGTCGATCTGCCCCTTGTGGGGGCGGGCGATGTCGTGGCCCTCGGCGAGGAACGGGCTGGTGGAGCCGCGCAGGGTCTCCACGACCAGCGCCGTGACGATCTCGGCCTGACGCACCTGGTCGAGGGCCCTGCCCACGACCAGGGCGCCGAGGCCCGTCATCCCGGACGTGCCGTTGATCAGGGACAGACCCTCCTTGAACCGCAGCTGCAGCGGCTCGATGCCGTGCTCGCGCAGGACCGTGGCGGTCTCGACCCGCTTGCCGTCACGCAGCACGTAGCCCTCGCCGATGAGCGTGCTGGCGATGTGGGCCAGCGTCGCGAGGTCGCCGCTGGCGCCGAGCGAGCCGATCTCCGGGATGGCCGGAGTGATCCCGAGGTTGAGGTAGAGCGCCAGGCGCTCCAGCAGTTCGGGCCGGACCGCGGAGTAGCCCCTGGCCAGAGCGTTCAACCGGGCCGCGAGGATCGCGCGGGCCTCGTCCTCGGCGAACAGCGGGCCGACGCCGGCGCTGTGGCTGCGGACCAGGTTGGTCTGGAGCTCCACCTCCTTGGAGGTGTCGACGAGCATGTAGATCATCTCGCCGTAACCCGTCGTCACACCGTAGACCGGGATGTTCTGGCGGACGGTGTCCTCGAACATCGCCCTGCTGGTGGCGGCCCTGGCCAGAGCCGACGGGGCCACGCTGCACGTCGCCCAGTCCTCTGCGACCCTTCGGACATCGGCGATTTCCAGGCTTTCACCGTTGAAATCAACGGACAGCTCGGTTTCGACCAGAGTCACGTTTCTCACCCCATCATGGTTTGGGTAATTACTTCTGTCGTTACGGCTTGCGACTCAAGAAAAGCGGAGAGGCCGGCCGGGGTCGGATCGGCGAAGAACTGCGCGAGCGACACCGCCACGCCGAAGCGCCCGTGAATCCGATCGAGCAGCACGGGGACGAGCAGGGAATGCCCGCCCGCCGCGAAGAAGGTGACGTCCGCCTCCGCCCGCCCGGTGCCGAGCAGCTCCGACCAGATCGCGGCCAGGTCGCTCTCCACCGGCGTCCGCGCCGGAGCGGACGTACGGGCGAGGGAGGATGCCGGACGCGGAAGGGCGGCCCGGTCCACCTTGCCGCCGATGTTGCGCGGAAGGCGGTCCAGGGTCCGGAACGACACCGGCGGCATGGCCTTGCCGAACCGCCGGCGCAAGGCTGCGCGCCAGAGGTCCGCGGCGGCGTCCGGCGTGCGGGGGACGACGTAGCCCACCAGGCGCCGGACCAGTCCGTCGGCGTCGGACACGGCGACGACGGCGCACTCGGCCACCGACTCGTGCGCGGCCAGCGCCGCCTCGATGTCGGTCAGCTCCATGCGCGCGCCGTTGAACTTGACCTGGAAGTCCTTGCGTCCGCCGAACTCCAGGGAGCCGTCCCACCTCCGGCGGCCGAGGTCGCCGGTCCGGTAGGACCTCCGGCCGTCCTCGAATCCGGAGAGGGGCAGGAAGGGCGACCGCTCGCCCGACGCCGCGCCGACGTACCCCGGCGTGATGTGCGGGCCCCGGATGACGATCTGCCCGGCGACCCCCGCCGGGCAGGGCCGGTCGTGCTCGTCGAGCACGAGGATCTGCCGCCCGGGGATCGGCCCGCCGATCGGCACCACGCCGTACACCGGGCCGGTGACCTCATGGAAGGTCGCCAGGATCGACTCGGTGGGGCCGTACAGGTTGACCAGCCGCAGCGCGGGCAGGGCCGCGCGCAGCCCGTTGGCCAGCTCTCCGGCCAGCGGCTCACCCGCCAGCAGGAGATGGCCGAGCGCCGGGAGCCCCCGCGCCGGACCGTCGGCGGCGATCACGCCGAGAAGCTGGCGCGCGAAGCTCGGGACCGTCTGGAAGACCGTGATCCGCTCGTCCGCGAGCCATCCGGCCATCTTCTCCGGATTCGCACGGGTCCGCTCGGGCACCGGGTACAGCGTCGCGCCCGCGACGAGGGCGGAGAATATCTCCACCAGGCTCGCGTCGTACGCCGGCGCCGCCCACTGGGCCATGCGGGACCCGGGGCGGAGGCCGAACTCCCCGGCGAACCAGGTGACGAACTGCGCGAAACTGCCGTGGGACTGCGCGATGCCCTTGGGCCTGCCGGTCGAGCCGGAGGTGTAGGCGACGTACGCCCGCCCGGTCATGCCACCGGAAGGCGGCACAGGGCCGGCGTTCGCCGGGCGGCCGGTGCCGAGAAGGGCGAGGTCCAGGATCCGGCCGTCCAGCTCGTCGCGGTACCACCGGGCCAGCTCGTCGCCGGCGGGCTCCTCGTCGAGCACCAGCACGGCCGGCCGGATGTCGTCGAGCACGGCCTTGCCCCGCTCCCCCGCGTCCCCGGTGCCGAGGCAGACCAGGTGTGCCCCGGCGTCGAGCACTCCGAGCAGCGTCGCGACCTGGCGCGGTCCCTGTGCCATCCGCACCGCCACCGGCTGGCCTTCGACACCGCCGAGCGCCGCCAGCGCGCCGGTGACGGCCGCCGCCCGCTCCTCCAGCTCCCGGTAGGACAGGCCGGTCCCGTCCCACACCACCGCGAGGGCGTCCGGGTCCGTACGGGCGCGCAGGTGCACCAGCTCGTGGACCGGCCGGTCCACGGGGGCGGCGGCCTCGATCAGGTCCGCCTCGGCCACCGCGGCCTGGATGCGGTCCGCTCCCTCCAGCGGAAGGGCGTCGACCGGCAGCCCGGGGTCCCGCAGCGCGGCGGTCAGCAGGGTGTGGAGCTGTTCGGCGACGTGCCGCGCGGACTCCGCGTCGAACAGGCTGTCGCGGTACTCCAGGGAACCGGTCACCGAGGGACCGGCCCGCTCGATGGTGAGGGTGAGGTCGGTCCTGGCCGAGCCGCCGCCGTCGCGCAGGCGGCGGGCCGCCGCCCCGGGCAGCCTCAGTCCGGGCTCGGGTGACTCCTCGAACACGAACATGACGTCGCCCATGGGGATCCGGTAGGGGTCACGGTCCACGTTGAGCGCCCGTACCAGCTCGTCGAAGGGCAGCTCCCGGTGCTCGAAGGCCTCCCTCGCCACCCGCGCCGTCCTGCCGAGCAGCTCGCGGAACGCCGGGCGTCCCGACAGGTCGGCGCGCATGATCAGCAGGTTGTCGAAGGGTCCGACGACGTCGCCGAACTCGGGCCCGGGGCGCGCCTGCGCGGGCACCGCGACCACCGGACGCTCCTCGCGGCCGTACCTGCCCAGCAGGCACTGGAACGCCGCGAGCAGGGCGACCATCGGCGTGGTCCCCTCCGCCCGGCACAGCTCGGCGAGGGCACCGCCCAGTTCCCCGTCCCACTCGAAGCGCACGACGCCGCCGTGGGACGACGGGCCCGGGGGCCGCGCCCGGTCCACCGGGAGCGCGGGCGGTGCCGGGGGCGGCGACAGCGTTTCCGCCCACCCGTCCAGCAGGCGTCGGAACTCCGGCGTGGACAGCCGGTCGCGCTCGCGGACGGCGTGGTCGGCGTACTGGCGCCGCGGGTCAGGCAGCGCGTCCCCGGCCGGCCTGCCGGCCACGAGCGCGGCGTAGCAGGCGGAGATCTCGTCCACCAGGATCGCCATCGACCGCTCGTCGGCCACCGCCTGGTGGCACACGAGCACCACCGCGTGAACCGGCTCGCCCCGCCGCCGCTCCGAAGGGGCCTGCGGATGCTCCGGGAGGGACTGCGAATGCTCCGAAGGTGCCTGTCGCCGCTCCAGGCGGGCCTGGCGCGCGACGGCCAGCCGGGCGAGCGGCCCCCTCGCCAGGTCGAACGGCGTGGCCGCCTGCTCGGCGCACCACCGCTCGGCGGGCGGGGCGAGCGTGCCGAGATCGGTGAACGAGACGGCGGCCCCGCCCACGGCGGCGATCTCCTGCGCGGGCCGCCCGCCCGCCTCGGCCAGAGTGGTCCTGAGGATCTCGTGACGGCGGGTCACCTCGCGCCACGCGGCGGAAAGGGCCGAGAGGTCCAGCTCGCCGGTCACCAGGTAGGCCCTGGACAGGTTGTGCGCCGGCGAACCGGGGACCAGCCTGTCCAGGAACCACGCGCGGTCCTGCGCGCGCGATGTCACGGCCCGCCGAGCGTGGGACCCACGGGTACGAGATGCCTCAGTCACTCATGTTCCCTTCGAGGTTCGGCGGCCTGAGACGACCTTCAGAGGGAGGGGACCTTCGCCTTCTCCCCGGTCCAGGTCCAGTGCCCCTTCGCCTCCCGGACCTTGGACAGGCCCGCCGCCGCCAGCAGCACGCGCAGGAGGAACTTCGGCTTCATCAGCGTCTCGGGCCGGTCCACCTGGCCGGCGACGCGGAAGTAGGCCGCGGTGACCCTGCTGTCGCGGGTGCCCGCCCGGTAGATGAGGTTGGTCATCACCTGCCGCATGCGGACCGCGAAGGTGCGCTCGCCCTCGACGCCGGGGAAGCCGAGGTCGACGGCGTGGGTGACCTCCCACGGCGGGTCGATGACGTCGCGCGCGAGGTCGCGGAAGTACTGGAGCGGCTGCGGGGCCGCGCCACTGTGCAGGTGGCCGCGCATGACGAGGGCCGACATCGCCGCCACCGTCATCCCCCCGGCGTAGATCGGGTTGAAGCAGGTCACGGCGTCGCCGACCACCAGGAGGCCGTCGGGGAAGCGGTCCATGTCCTCGTACCGGCGCCGCAGGGTGGTCGGGAAGCGGAACGCGGTCGGCTCGTCCAGCGGCTCGGCGGCGATGACGGCCTCGTAGATCTCGGGGATGCCGAGCGACTTGACGAAGTCGTAGTAGCCCTGCTGGTCGGTCGGCGGGTGGTCACCGAGGATGCCGTAGACGGTGAGCTCGACGCGGCCGCCGTCCGTCTTGGTGAAGATCGCGCCACGCGGCAGCTTGGGGTGGGCGATGGTGTTGATCGACAGGTCGCCGTCGTAGGGGTCGGTGCGCAGCCGGTAGTGCTGGGTGCCGTAGCCGAGGCCGATCTTCTTACGGTCCTCCACGACCCGCTGGTAGCCGAGGTCCTCCAGCCAGATGGGGGTGCGGGAGCCGCGGCCTGTGGCGTCGACGACGAGGTCGGCGTCGAGGACCTCCTCGACGCCCTCACCGTCGAGGTTCTGCACGCGGACACCAGTGATCTTGCTGCGTTCCGGCGTGGCGACCAGGCCGAGGATGTCGTGCCGCTCCAGGAAGACCACGTTGCCGAGGGCCGCCGTCCTCTGGCGGACGTGCTTCTCCAGCATCGGCCGGCTGGCGGCGACGCAGATCATGCCGGCGGGCTGCTGCCGAAGGTGCTTGCCGAGGGCGTACCAGCGGACGGTGCCGGCCAGGTCGCCCTGGGGCGTGCCGTCCTCGAAGATCTCGGTGGTGATCCCCGGGTACATCTCCTCCATGGCCATCTGGCCGCGGGTCATCAGGCCGTTGATGTGCTTTCCCTGGGGACAGCCGCGTCGCGGCCCCTCCACGTCGATCAGCTCGTCGCGGTCGACGATGACCACTTCGTCGTAGGCATCGGCGAGCACTCTGGCCGCGAACAGTCCGGCAAGGCTTCCACCGAGCACCACCGCGCGGGTATTGGCGTCGTTGCCCATCGTGTCATCTCCTCGAAATTCCGTATTCTTCAGGCATCGTCTTTGCGGTGGTCGTTAACCGGTGCCGGTTCTTTTCCTGATGACCACCAGCGTCGTATGGATTTCACGCCGGCCCTGGTCGGTATCTGATCTGGCGGCGGAGCGTGCCGGCCGGAATATTCACGGGGGTCCGCATGGACTTCACATCTCGCCGTGGTCGCGAGGCATTCGGGACGATCCGCAGGTCGGGCGGGGTGATGACGGCCCACGTCGTACCCGTCCGGCCCGTGACGGTTCACCGGCGACGACGCCGTCCACGGTTAAGAGACACGGGGTGCTCCTTCCTTCACCTGTTCAGCGAGAAACAGTCGATCCGCCGATCAGCACCGCTACATCGTCACGTCCTGTCGCGCCGTGCCGCATCTTTCGGAATGCTGTGCTGGACGCCTTCACGGGCGCGGGAAGAGATATCGTGCGGGCCTGAAACAAGAGCGCAATTCAGGAGATGTGACGTCGCGGGCGTGAATGTGACGCTGACCGCATGACCGAGTTTGAGGGTAAGAACGTACTGATCACCGGTGGCGGCAGCGGCATGGGCCTGGCCACCGCACGACGACTCCTCGCCGAAGGCGCGAACGTCATCCTCGCCGGACGGGACAAGGACCGCCTCGACGCGGCCGCCAAGGACCTCGACGCCGGGGACCGCGTGCTGACCGTGGCCGCCGACGTCTCCGTCACCGAGGACCTCGACCGGCTCGTGGGCGAGATCGAGCAGCGCTTCGGGCGCCTGCACGGTGTCTTCGCCAACGCGGGCATCGCCCTGTTCGGGCTGAGCGCGCAGGCCACCGAGGCCGACTTCGACCACATCACCGGCATCAACTTCAAGGGTGTGTACTTCACCATCCAGAAGGCACTGCCGCTGCTGGAGGAGGGCGCCTCCATCGTGATCAACGGGTCCTGGCTCGCCCACCGCGGCCTGGCCTTCACCTCGATCTACGCCGCCACCAAGGCCGCCGTGATCAACCTGACCCGCACCCTCGCGCCGGACCTCGGCACCCGGGGCATCCGGGTCAACGCCGTCAGCCCCGGCTACATCGTCACCGACATGTTCACCGCCATCTCCAGCACGGACGAGGCGCAGGAGCAGTGCCGCAGCCAGGTCGCGCTGGGCCGGCTGGGCAGCGCCGACGACGTGGCCGACGCCGCGGTCTTCCTGCTCTCCTCCCGCTCGTCCTACATCACCGGCCAGGAGATCGCCGTCGACGGCGGCCTGACCACCTCCGTCGCCCTCTGACCCGCTTCGGGAAACGCTTCGGAAAGCGCTTAGGACACCACTTAGGACGCCGCTTCGGACAACGCCTCTGGCGAGCGCCACGTACGGGGAGCCGACCGCTGAGCTAGAAGAGCGGTGGCTCCCCGCTGTGTGTGCGGGCAGGCGCCCGCTCGGCCTCTCCTGAACTCCGCCCGGCCCGCTTCACGCGCGCCGCGGCCCTCACGCCTTCAGCATGGCGTCTTCCTCCCCACCCGAGCCCCGATACATCGGAGGTATCGCGACGGCTCGCATGGCGATTGTGGCTGGTAGCAGGCGATTTTCCCTCCCAGTTACATGATTTCAGGCCCTTATGGGGGATTTTGTTGATCCATCAGCCTGTCTGCTAGGTATTGACGTTGGAAGACATCCAATGTTAACTGCGCCTGACAGTCTGAAAACGGAACTGTGCGGCGTCCCGGCGGGAGGCACCGCCGTTCCGTATCGGGTCTGCGCCATCCAAACCCCCTCGGCACTGCTCCGTGCGGCGACGGCCGCAGTGAAGGCGAGGGCGGCCCGCCGCGGGAGAGGAAGACCATGCTGAAGAGGCTGTTACGTAGCCTGCCGCCGTTGACGCTCGCCGTAGGCCTGCTGGCCGTCGGCGCGGCCCCGCCGACCCTGGCCTCGACCACCGACGCCGCGTTCGACCAGGCCGCCGGGGCGCTCAACGTCGACTACCAGGGGTACCTGTCCAAGCACGACATCGTGTACAACCGGCCCAACACCAATCCCAACTACGGCCTCACCGTCGGCAACGGCCGCACGGGCGCCATGGTGTGGAACCAGAACGGGCTGACGATGCAGGTGTCGGGCGTCGACCTGTCGCAGCAGTCCGCCTTCGCGGCCGGCCTCGTGAACCTGTACTCCAACCCGGGGATGGACACCGGGTACACGAACTACCAGCAGCGGCTGTCGCTGTACGACGGGACCCTGACCACCAAGTACGACTCCAACCGGACCGTCACCATCCTCGGGTCGCCCAACTCCGAGGTCATGGGCATCCACGTGGACGACACCCGCGGCGGAGTGTCGAGCGTGGCCATGGACCTGAGCATGTGGGATCCCGCGACCGTCACCAACAGCGGCGACGTGCCCGACCTGAACACGTGGAAGACGATCTCCACCTACGCCGACTCGGCGAGCGCCGGGCTCAGCCGAGGGCAGACCGACGCCAACGGGTTCGGCTACACCCTGGCCGCCACCGTGGAGGGCGCCGGCTTCACCACCCAGGTCGTCGACGGCAGGAAGGTGCGGCTGAACATCACGCCCACCTCCAGCTACACGATCTGGATCACCGCCTCCAGCCGGATCAACGCGCCCAACCGCGACTCGGTGACCCAGGCCCGCAACCAGCTCTCCTCGGTCAAGAGCACCGGGTACGCCACCACGTACACCAACTACCGCAACTGGTGGCACTCGTTCTGGAACAAGTCGTTCGTCCAGTACTCCAACGGCTCCCGTGACGCGGACTACATGGAGAACGTCTACTACCTGAGCACCTACATGATCGCGGCAGGGGGCTACGGCAACTACCCGCTGCACTTCATCAACGGGGTGTTCCGCGCCACCCAGGACGCCACCAAGTGGAGCAACGCCTACTGGTACTGGAACCAGCGGGACGTCTACAACTCCTTCCTGGCGTCCAACCACACCGACCTCATGGACGGCTTCAACAAGCTCTACAGCCGCAACTACAACGCGCTGAAGTCGTACACGCAGACCAGGTACGGCGTGGACGGGCTGTGGGTGCCGGAGACGATGGGCTGGGACGGCAACGCGCGCGGCACGGTCGGCAGCGACTACACCAAGAACATCCTGTCGACCGGCTACGAGGCCGCGTACAACATGTACCTGCGCTACCGGTACACCAACGACGCCACCTACCTGCGCGACGTCGCCTACCCGTACATGCGTGAGACGGCGAAGTTCTACTCGGCCATGCTGTCGCTCGACACCGCCACCAACACGTACTACATGGCCAACTCCAACTCCCACGAGACGTACTGGAACGTCCGCAACGCGATCACCGACCTCGCCGCCGTGCGGAGCATCTTCCCGCTGACCATCCAGGTCAGCCAGCAGCTCGGCGTCGACACCGGCCTGCGCGCCGGATGGCAGAACGTGCTCGACCACCTCGTGCCGTACCAGGTCGCGGGCGGCGCCTACCAGCCGCACCAGCCGCCGATCTCGCAGACCAGGAACAACGAGAACGTCTCGGCCGAGCTGATCTGGCCCTACAACATCACCGGCATCGGGTACCCCGACTACCAGACCGCGGTCAACACCTGGAACCAGCGGCCCTTCCCCTACGGCAACGTGTGGTCCAACGACGCGGTCCAGGCGGCCCGCCTCGGCCTCGGCGACCAGGCGTACCAGGGCATGAAGACGATGCTGCAGAAGTACCAGAACTACCCCAACGGCATGACCAACAACACCAACGGCGTCTTCGAGTACCTCGGCGTACACCTGTCGGCGCTCAACGAGTCGCTCATGCAGAGCTACAACGACAAGATCCGGGTGTTCCCCGCCGTACCGGCCGACTCCTCCTTCGTCGGGAAGTTCACCCTCCTGGCCAAGGACGGCTTCCTCGTCAGCTCCGAGCGCGAGGCGGGCGAGGTCAAGTACGTCGGGCTCAAGAGCCTGTACGGCAAGCAGGCCACGGTGGTCAATCCCTGGGGCACCCAGCAGGTGCGCGTGCGCCGGGCCTCGGACAACGCCATCCTGGCCACCTCCTCCAGCGCCGAGGTCTCCTTCGCCACCGCGGCGAACACGGTCTACGTCGTGGAGCGCACGGCCAAGCCGCTCAGCTCGTACTCCTCGGCCCGGCTCACCGGCACCGCCAACCAGAGCGCCAAGACGCTCAGCGGCACCGCCTCGGCCCTCGGCATCGGGGCGACGGGGAACGCGCTGGTGAACGACACCGAGCTCACCTACGACGCCAACTGGTACCACACGACCGCCAGGGGCTACGGCGACTACAACGACGACACCCACCACACCAACACGGTGGGGGCGACGGCCCAGTACACCTTCACCGGTACCGGCATCGAGTACCTCTCGGAGCGCAACGGTGACATGGGCAACGTGGACGTCTACCTCGACAACGTCCTGCAGACCAACGTGAACCTGTACGTCTCAGGAGCCAGGCAGGCCCAGCAGGTCGTCTTCAGCAAGACCGGCCTGTCAAGTGGGCAGCACACGATCAAGATCGTGAACAAGGCCACCGCGGTCGGCATGGTCGACGCCCTGCGGGTCCTCACCGGGACGTCCGGGACCCCGACGATCAGCCTGCGGTCCAGGGCGAACAACCTGTACGTCACCGCTCCCAGCGGCTCGCCGCTGATCGCGAACAAGTCCACCGCCGGGACCGCGGAGCAGTTCGAGCGCGTCGACCTCGGCAACGGCACCATCGCCCTCAAGGCGAAGAGCAACGGCCAGTTCGTCAGCGCGGAGAACGCCGGCGCGGAGCCGCTCATCGCCAACCGGCCCTCCGCCGGATCCTGGGAGACCTTCCAACTGGTCGGCAACCCCGACGGGACGGTCAGCCTCAAGGCCCAGGTCAACGGCAAGTACGTCTGCGCGGACGGCGCCGGAGCCCAGCCGCTCATCGCCAACCGCACCGCCATCGGCCCCTGGGAGTCGTTCGACCTGATCAGGAGCTGACAACGACCACGCTCCGGGGCGTACGCCGAGCGCCCCGGAGCGTGTCCTACCAGCGATGGGTGGCCGCCGTCCACGGCGACCGGCCCGCGGGATCAGTCCCGTACGGCCGTGATGAAGGCGAAGCTGCCGGGACCGGAGACGTCCCGCACGGTCATCCCGGCGGCGGACAGCCACCGCTTGAGCTCGTCCAGCTCGAAGAGCAGCATCCCCTCGACCCGGCTCGGGAAGTAGTGGGAGGCCTGGAAGTACCGGGCGATCGGGTCGGAGTCGAACAGGAACGTCATCAGCGTGAAGGTGCCGCCAGGCCGCAGGACCCGGCCCACCTCGGCGATGGCCCTGGCAGCGTCGTCGGGGAAGGCGTGCAGGGCGTTCCAGCAGTTCACCGCACCCATGGTGGAGTCACCGAACGGGATGTCGAGCGCGCTGGCGCGGACCGCGGGCACCTCGGGCAGCTTGCCGCGCAGCACCGTCAGCATCGGAAGGCCCATGTCGAGGGCGATCAGCCGGTCCTGGCCGACCGTCTCGGCCACCACGGTCGTCCACCGGCCGGCGCCCGCCGCGACGTCGAGCACCGGGCCGTCCACCGGACGGATGTGCTGTGCGACGTAGGCGTCCTCGTCGGCGAGGGTGACCGCGCCGCCCCAGTTCCCGCCGGCGATCCGCAGGAACGCCGGCCGGAGCACGGACTCGTAGTAGATGCCCATGGTCGGCATCTCCGCCAGCTTCGACAGCAGGTTCGCGGTCGCGTCGTCCTCGACGTCCGCCGCCGACTCGCTCACACCCTCCGACAGGTCGAGGATGCCGCGCGCGAGCGGGTACCGGGTCGCGCAGGCGTCGCACCGGACGACGTCGGGCGTGAAGTCGAGCGGGCCGCCGCAGGAGGGGCAGTGGAAGGCGTCCGCGTGGCGGGCGAAGAGCTCGGTCCCGGAATCCGCGGGAACCTCGGGCACGGTGGCGTCACCGGGCGAGACCGCTCCGCCGGCCACCACGGGGGCTCCGTACCGCACCGCGAAGTACGCCTTCGCGCCCGTGTAGCCGAGCAGGGTCCGGGTGTCGTTCTCCCAGTTCGTCGTGACCTGCGCCGGGGTGAGGGTCCGGACCCACTCCTGGTTGAACGCGCGCTCGTCATCGGTCAGCTGCCACACCGAAGGCGAGGGCCACAGGGCGCCGAGGTCGGGGGCGTCGAGGTCCAGCGTGCGCAGGGCGCGGTCGAGCCTGCTCTGGTCGCCCGGGTCCAGGTCGAGGTGCTCGACGGCGGCCAGGATGCGGTCGCGGTCGCCGGGGAAGTGCGACAGGAGGTAGAGCAGGGCGAGCGTCAGCGGACGTCCCTTCACCGCGCCGCCCACCAGGTCGAGGTACCGGTCGAGGCCCTGCCGGACCGCCGTGGCGACCTCACCGTCGACGGCGGGGTACTCCGCCTCGGCGAGAAGGGCGAGCAGGATGATCACGTAGCCCTTGCGGTCGTCGCCGGCCTCGTCCAGGTACGCCACGAGAGCGGGCGTCGCCGCCAGCGCCTGTTCCGTCAGCTCGCCGTCGTTCCACAGCGCGCCGACCAGTCGCTGATACTCCGTGTGGAGGTCGTCGGGGCCGGCGTTGGTGAAATCTTCCAGCAGATCGGCGACGGTCAGCTGCGTGGTGGAAACACTCATGTGCGCGTCCTTTCACGAAAGGTAAGACGGGGCTTTGAGTCCGCACTCGATAAGCGGTGTGCGACTACCGCGCCCAAGGTGCAATGCCAGCCGGCCGCTTCCGGGCCCAGCTCACTCCGCGCTCGTCCGGCGAGATATCCGTTTTACAAAATCCTCGCACCGGCGTCCGTCCGCGTCTTCTCCGAGCTTGCTTACCGGCATTTCGCCTGGCCTCGTCAGGACTCCTCACCAGGAGCACAGCAACCATAAAGATGCGGCCGGGCCTGGTGGCGAAACACCATAAGGATCATCGTGGGCGTTCCTCGGTTTCGGTACGGCGTATGAGGCCACTCGATTGGAGTGTCGGATTAATGACCAGGGATTTGATCGACCCAGCCGACATCGGCACGCACTACGACGAGCGCTCTCCCATCGGGGACGAGTTCCGCAACGGCCAGCTGCACATGTGGTACTGGTACGACAACGACGACGACACCCCGCTCAAGGACGCCGTCCACCGGATCAGCCGCAAGGTGACCGACACCCTCGGCCTGCGCCCCGGAGAGCGCGTGCTGGACGCCGGATGCGGGCCGGGCGAGACGGCCGTCTACCTGGCGAAGAACTTCGGCGTACACGTCACCGGCATCACGGTGAGCGCCTTCGAGATCGACAAGGCCAAGGAGCGGGCCGCCGCCACCGGCGTCGGCGACCGCGCGCACTTCGAGTACGGCGACTACATGGACCTGTCCTACCCGGACGGCTCCTTCGACGCCGTCCTGGCGCTCGAATCGCTCCAGAACGCCCAGGACCTCGGCCGGGTGCTCGGGGAGCTCTACCGCGTGCTCCGTCCGGGCGGGAGGATCTCGTTCTCGGACTTCAGCCTGGAGTCGGCGGCCGAGCCCGCGCGAGTGGCGAAGTTCATGGAGACACTCAAGCTGCGCGAGCTGCCCACGCTGGCGGAGTGGATCGAGCACGCGCGCGGTGCGGGGTTCGAGGTCGAGGAGTACACCCAGTGCGGCCCGAGGGTGTTCGGCAAGAAGTCGAAGTACATCAAGTCCGCGATGGACCAGAGAGACTCGATCGCCTCGAAGTTCGGCGAGGAGGCCCTGGCGGAGTTCTCACGCAGGCACCTGGGCTTCTTCGCCCCGAGGAAGGACCAGATCGGCTACGTGATCCTGTCCGCCCGCAAGCCGCTCCGCTGAACCCGTCCCCCTAGCGCTCGCGCGCGGGAACTCCCGTACCCCTACGCCCGGCACGCGGGGGTGACGGTGGCCCACGGTGGATGCATGATGGTGATGCGCGTCACGTTCCACGCCTCCCGAGCTTCCGCCACAAGCGACGACGCCGGCCTTCGACTGCCGGCACCTCCCGAGGCGCATTCGCACAGGGACCGGCGGGTCCGCACCGTTCACAGCCGGGGAGCCATGGATCCGCCGGTCGTCGACGCCCGCGGTCCGACCCCCATCGAGCCGAACCAGCGGAGCTGACATGACCACAGAGCCTGCTTTACACGAGCCTGAGCGCACCTCGGAGTTCTACGACGTCTCCAACCTGATCCTCATCGAGTTGTGGAGCGAGAACTTCCACCACGGATACTGGCTCTCGGACGACGACGAGAGCTCCAACCAGATCGCCACCGACCGCCTGACCGACCTGCTCATCGAGAAGTCGGATCTCGGGCGGGGCGGGCGGCTGCTTGACGTGGGCTGCGGAATCGGCACCTCGGTCTTCCGGCTGGCGGAGTCGTCGCCGGCGGAGATCGTCGGCATCTCCAACAACCAGGCGCAGATCGACGAGGCGAACCGCCGTGCGCGGGCCAAGGACCTGGACCACCGGGTGAGCTTCGAGAACGCCGACGTGCTGGCGCTGCCCTACGCCGACGAGTCCTTCGACGTCGTGTGGGTCTTCGAGGCCCTGATGCACATGGAGCGCCTCCCGACCCTGCGCGAGATCCGCCGCGTGCTGCGCCCGGGTGGCCGTGTCATCGTCACCGACCTCCTCCAGCACGGTCCCATGAGCGAGGACGACGTGCGGACCGTGGAAGATCACATGCGGGAGATGCATGCCAGCCCGCTGCTGGACGAGGAGACCTACCGCGCCCTGGTCGCCGAGTCCGGCCTGGAGGTGGACGAGCTGACCGACATCAGCGAGAACACCAAGAAGACGGCCTGGCGGGTGTACGACGCGGTGAACGAGCGTCACGACGAGATGATCGAGCGGTACGGCCCGGAGGTCGCCGGCGTGCTGGAGGTCTTCCGCAACCCGGTCGGCCTGCTCCCGCAGATGGGCTACCTCGTAGCCGTCGCGCGCAGACCCGCCTGACCCGAATGCTCTGCCGGCCGTGCCCAGCTTCGTCGGTGGGCACGGTCGGCAGGGGATGGGGGCCTTCAGTGCTCGTCGGCGATGCCGAAGTGCGCCTTGGCGAGTTCACGCTTGGCGATGGTGGACAGGAAGACCGCGAACCCGGCGTGGCTGTGGAACATGGACATGTCACGCCAGACGCGCTCGATGCGCTCCCCCTGGCGGACGGCGCTGGAGCCGGCGGTGGGGAACAGGAAGTTCTCGACCGCGTGCCAGCAGAGCTTCACCACCTCGTGGCAGATGGCGGCGATCCGCAGCTCCTGCTCCTTGGTGACCGACGCCGCGCCCTTGGCCGTGGCCTCGTCCCACTGCTGGACGGCGTTGAAGACGGCCGCCTGGCCGGTGGCGATCATCCCGGCGGCCTCGCCGTACCAGAACTGGTAGTCGGGGGCCTCGGCACGGGTCATGGTCGGGGGGAACGCGGTGGTCCGCGTGCGCATCAGCTCCTCGTACGCGTCGAGCGCGCCGAGCGCCATGCCGACCGCGAGGATGGCGTCCTCGATGACCATGAAGCTGAGCTGGCCGCCGCCGTACAGGGGGTTGCCGTGCAGGTCGCGCCCGGGGGTGCCGTCGGTGACGGTGACCTGGCTGACGTGCGTGGGAAGGGTGTAGCGGGCCGGGACCAGCCCGTTCTCCATGACGATGCTGTGCGAGCCGCTGCCCTTGAGTCCGAGCTGCCCGCCCCAGTCGCTCAGGCGCCGCCACTGGCTGCGCGGGGCCACGAACAGCATCGGCGCCGGCGGCTCCCCCTCGGCGGGGGACACCAGCGTGTGGCCGATGAAGTGGGTGGCGTACGGCGAGCCCGAGCAGTAGTTCCAGGTGCCGTTGAGCAGCCAGTCGCCGTCGGGCGTGCGCTCGACGGTGCCGCTCGGCATCACCGTGGCGGGGCAGATGAAGTCGCCGCCCTCGAAGAGCTCGGCTTGGGCCCCCTCGCCGAACAACGAGGCGGCCATCAGGGCGTGGGCGTGTCCGAGGCAGTACATCCAGCCGGTGGAGGGGCACCCCCGGGTGAGGGCCATCGTCACCCGCATGAAGGTGTCGACGCCGAACTCGTAGCCGCCGTAACGCCGCGGGGTGAGGATCCGGTAGAAACCGGCCTTGAGGAACTGCTCGTGGGTGTCCGGCGCGTAGAACGTCCGTTCCTCGGTCTCCGCCTGGCGGGCGACCAGCGTCGGTGCGATGGCCTCGGCCCGCGCGATGATCTCCGCAGGCGTGAGTCCGGGCTCGGGCGGGAAGACGACTCCGTACTCGGAGACATTCGTGGCTACTGCCATCGCTGCGCAGGTCCTTATCTCGAATGGGCGGTCATCCGGTCGCACGGCCTTCTTTCGCATCCGGCCATACGACCAAGCCTCACCCGCGCCGGCCGGGCGGGGCATCTCCCGGAGTGCGCTGTGCCGTTTCCCGTGCACGGCCTGGGAAAGAGCGCATTTTGGGAAATGCGCGGGGCCCACCGGGATGCAAAGGTCAAGACCTGCCGATCGATGCCGGGCGGCTCCCTGACCACGCGACGACATCAGGGACCGCCCCTCGATCGGCCTGAGCCGGCCAGAACATGAGAAGGTGCGTCGAATTGGTCGAGTTGTCGAAACCTGTCGGGCCCAGTCCCGTAGTCCTGCCGTCCCGGCTTCCGTCACTGACCGGAATGCGGTTCATCTCCGCGGCGATGGTGTTCCTGACCCACGCCCTGGGCGCCAACCTGTTCGCCTCCGCCGAGTTCACCAGCACGTACGGGATGCTGGTCATCCAGGGCGGCTGGGCGGCGGTCTGCTACTTCTTCATCCTCAGCGGTTTCGTCCTCACCTACGCGCAGCGCTCGACCGACACGGCCAAGACGTTCCTGCGGCGCCGCTTCCTCAAGATCTACCCGAACTACGCCATCACCCTCATCGCCGCCCTGATCCTGGTCGCCGTGGTGGCCAAGACGGCCATCGACGGCAAGGTGGCGCTGCTGCACTTCCTGCTGCTCCAGTCGTACTTCCCCACGATGGACATCAGGATCGCCTTCAACTCCCCGGCCTGGTCGCTGTCGTGTGAGGCGCTGTTCTACCTGTGCTTCCCGCTGCTGGCCCGCTACATCGGCCGGATCCGTCCCGAGCGGCTCTGGGCGTGGGCGGGCATCGTCGTGGCGGCGATCTTCGCGGTCCCGCTGCTGTCCATGCTGCTGCCCAGCCAGCCGCCCATCCCCGGCTTCGGCATGACCGAGTCGGAGATGTGGTTCGTCATGCAGTTCCCGCCGACCCGCATGCTGGAGTTCGTCTTCGGCATGGTCCTGGCCCGGATCGTGATGACCGGCAGGAAGCTCCCGATGGGCCTCGGCGGCTCGCTGGCGCTCGGCATCGCGCTGTACGCGCTGTCGCCGTTCTTCCCGCTGAGCTACAACGTCGTCGCCACCTCGATCATCCCGCTCGGCCTGATCATCGCCGCCGGGGCCGTCGCGGACGCCAAGGGCGAGACGAACTGGATCGGCAGCCGCCCCATGGTGAAGCTCGGCGAGTGGTCGTACGCCTTCTACATGTGGCACTACCTGATCCTGATCTACGCCCGCCAGTGGTTCGGCTCGCCCAAGGGCTGGAGCACCCCGGTCGGGTTCCTCATGCTCGGCGTGCTGTTCGCGATCACGCTGGCCCTGGCGTGGATGCTGTTCACCATGGTCGAAGACCCGATCATGAAGCGCTTCGCCTCCTCAAAGCGCCGCCCCCGCCCCGGCGCCCTCCCCCCACCCCCCATCGAGGGCCCCCCCGCCGGCACCCAAGCCGCCACCGCCGAGCCGGCCTCTCCTGTCACCTCCACGGCGCCGACCCCCGCGCCCTAGCCACCTCCCGTCACGCGCGGCCCAGGCCACGACGGCGCGCTTCAACCGGCGCCGGCGCGGCGGCGTGCCAGAGAGAACGACGATGCCCGATCGCTGAAGCGATCGGGCATCTCTCTGAGGGGGCAGTCGACGGTGATCGAGCTAGGCGCTCCAGATCAGGGGGACTTCTCGCGGGCGAGGATGGGCTGACGTCGCGCGCGGTTCGCTACGCGATCGTGTTGTCTGGAGAGTCCAGCCAGACGTGTTGGCCTTCGGGGGCGACCGTCATCCCGAACCGGGCTTTGGATGGCGTGCCCCAGGAGACCCACCGCAGATAGGCGGCCTCCACCTCGTCCCACAGATCGCGCGGTCCCCGCTGCAGGACCGCCACGGCCTTGTAGTCGGGCGCGTAGTGCACTTGGGCGTCGGACTCCCCCGACCACAGTGACAGGTGGAATTCGCCGCCCTCCTGGTACGCATGTGCGCCGTACACATCCGGCAGCAGTCCGGCCACGGCGATATCGGCCCCGGTCGAGGTACGCACCACCCGACGCGGATCGAGGTAGGTCGAGGACTTCCGGTAGCTTCCCTCAAGCCGCGGGAGATCCCATCGCTGTGACCGCAGCAGCATGAACCCGACGCCGTCGTAGAACCTCCCTACGGCCGTGCCGTCTCCGGCCGCGGTGAGCACGGTCAGGTAGCCGCCCTCCCACCGAGGCGTCCACGGGATCACGATCACCCCGCCGGGACGGGTCTGTTCCACCCAGGCGTACGGCACCTCACACACGCCACAGGTGACGTGTATCCGGTCGTATGGCGCACCCTCGGCCCATCCCACAGCGCCGTCCCCTTGAACCAGCCGAGGCGCGTGTCCCGCCCTTCTCAGGTTCTCGGCCGCCGTGGTGATCACAGCCCGATCGATTTCGATGCTGGTCACATTCCCGTCTCCTAGACGATGCGCCAGTAATCCCGCCGTCCAGCCCGTGCCCGTGCCGATCTCCAGGACTTCATCGCCGTCGAAGGGATCGAGCAATCCCAAGGCCGCCGCCACGACGACCGGCGAGGACGACGAAGAGGTGTAGTCGCCTTTCCCTTCCGCTATCTCGGTCGCGCCGTCGTCGAGCTGCGTGATGATCGCCGCATCGGAATACACGGCGTCCATCCACGCCTCGGGATCGGCTCCCCGGTCGATGAGATGGCCGGGGCCGTCGACAGCATCGCACCATGCTCTGTCGGGGACGAACATGTGACGCGGCACAGCGTGAAACACGCCCCGCCAGCTCTCATCCAGGTCTGTCAGTCGATCAATCAGGGCAGTGACGCGTTGATCAACGCTCACTTCTTCGTCGGCTTCTCGTGCTGGCCGGGCTGGTCGGGACGGGATCCGTCCGAGTTCGGTTTCGGCTTCTCCACCGGCTTGTCTGATGGCTTATCGCCGTCATGCTTGCCCATTGGTTGATCGCCTTCCGCCTGCGCTCTTCTCTTCGGGTTAACTCGCAGGCTGATCGTAATTCGGCCAGCCGAATACGACAAGGGCATGCGAAATTTGTTCCATATTCATCCATACGAATTCGGGCACAGACTCCCGACAACCATCAGAATTGAATAGAAGCCTTGTACACACAGGAGCCGCACACTAGCGGCAACCCGCCGCTCCCATAGCCCCACTCCCGATGGAAGTGTTCCCGTGAGGATGACGACGCCCGACCGCCGAAGTGATCGGGCAGCACCGCTCGCCACCTGGCGGGCCAGTCGATGGTGATCGAGTCAGGCGAGCTCTCCGGTCCTCGTGCCCTGGAGGAACGCGCGCCATTGGTTGGGGGTGAACCCCGATGATGCCCGCCCACGCTCAGAGCCGCTCGGGACGGATCCGGCCGATGTAGCGGGGTCCGGCTTCGGCATGACCGAGTCGGAGATGTGGTTCGTCATGCAGTTCCCGCCGACCGCATGCTGACTCAGATATCAGAGCCATGAAAGCATCTGTCCCTTCAAGGCTGGGCAAGACGCGAAGGGCACCAGCTTTGCGGAGGTCTTCTGCGGAGCTGCGGCCCGACGCCACCGCAATAGCCGGCACACCCATCTCCAGCGCGGCCTCGACATCGGCTGGGCTGTCGCCGATCAGCACAGCATCTGTCGCAGAGACCGGTTCATCGAACGCCGATGTCGCGCGTGTCAACGCAATCCGAACCAGCCCGGCGCGCTGGTCGTTATCCTCGCCAAACGCGCCGATATCCCAACGAATATGGCGGTCCAGGTCGAATGTCTTGAGCCTGATCTCAGCGACGCGACGGACATTGCCAGTCAGAACCGTTTGGACAACACCGGGCACTGCGGCGAGGGCATTGAGAGCATCGCCCGCTCCTGGAAGCGCTTGTCCGCGTTGCCGCAGCTCATCCTCCCGTTCGATGTGCGCCTCAGCAAGCGCATCAGCGAACCGCTCGAAGTCGTGTCGGTTGGTCGTCAGACCGTGCAATCTCGCTGTCTCTCGGAAGATCACCGCCTCGGTGATACCGTCGATTTTCGCCTGCTGCCGCATCGGCAGTCCGGTGACTTTCTCGAATGCCTGGGCAGACAAATCACGACCTACTCCCCGCGTATCGACGAGTGTGTGGTCGATGTCCCAAAGCACAATCCGGTGGGCCGACATGTTCCCCTCCACTCGTCAGCAGACGTGCTACAGACTGTCACACACAAGCCGCGACTAGGCCATGCTGTGGTCGGCCTGGTCCGAGCTCAACGCATCGACCAGGAGAGGTGCGCGCCGCTCGCATGGCTCCACTCCCAATGGAGGTGTTCCGTGGAGATGACGATGCCCGACCGCCGAAGCGATCGGGCATCTCTGTTCGCCACCTGGCGGCCAGTCGAAGGTGATCGAGTCAGGCGAGCTCTCCGGTCCTCGTGCCCTGGAGGAACGCGCGCCATTGCGTGGGGGTGAAGACGAGGGAGGGGTCGCTGGGGTTCTTGCTGTCACGGACCGCGACGATGCCGGGCAGGTTGGAGGCCACCTCTACGCACGTTCCGCCGTCCCCGCTAGACCAGGAGGACTTACGCCATTCCGCCTTACTCAGGTCCATTGCGCCATCACTTCCTTGATGATGCCGAGCGATAGATTCTGTGGGAAGGCCGCAGCCCGTAGAGCGTCATAGCGCCCTACCAGGGCCGTTATGGTCTCACGGTCTCCCACGGTGAGGCCGCGCGGTGCGCTCTCGACATACACGCTATACGGTGCCCCACGTAGCTCGGCAATAGTGAAAGACGCCTGGAGGCCGACCGCGGACCACGCGGCGTAGGGGACGATTTGGATCGTCACTCGTGGATGGCCGGCCACCTCCAGGAGTCGCCCTAGCTGCTCCCGCATCATGTCCGCTTCGCCCATAGGCCGATGAAGGACGCCTTCGTCTATGAGGCTCCAGATAATGGGCGCCTTCTCGCGTGTCAGGACGGCCTGACGCTGGATGCGGTTGGCCACGCGCTGTTCTACCAACTCGGGCGTGATCCCCGGCTCGTCCTCGAAGATGCGCGTGGCATATGCCTTGGTCTGGAACAGTCCGGGAACCAGGAGGGGATCCCAGATTTGCAGCGCGGAGGCTTGCGTCTCCAGCGCCAGGAAATCACGGAAATGCTCGGGAGCCGACTCCCATCTTGTCTCCTTCCAGAGCTCGCGGAAGACGCCGTCCAGTTTGAACGCTTTGTCGCAGGCGTCGGCGAACCTTCGGTCGGGCCGGCGACGGAGCGTCTCCAGCATGCCTACCGTGCTGACCGACACGGTGAGCATGCGTGCCAGTTTCAGCTGGGTCCAGCCGGATTGAAGCCGCCGCTCGCGTAGCTCATAGGCGAAGCGGGCCTGAGGGGATTCGTCCGGGTTGATCTGGATCGGGTTAGGCATGTCCTTCTTCTCCTATGGTCTCACACCGTCTCACTAATCTGGCCAAGATCTCACCCGCATTGTGGTGAGACCGTGAGGCTATTTCTCTTTTTAAACTACCGCCTCACCTGCACGCTTGGAAGGGCAATTTCCCGACAAGTGAGGGGTATCGCGATGCCGATCACCACCGAACAAGATTCGGCGCCCCGGATATCGCGAATAGGCGAGGATTCAGGAGGATTTCCAATGAAAGCGCACAATCGGCAGGAAGAGCAGTTCATTCATCTTGTCCGATTGGCGTGGGATCTGCATAAGCGGGGCCTGAGCGCCGCGGTCGATCTGCAGAGAGGGAAGGAGCCGATCCTGCTGGTCACCCGGCCATCAGGTCCGCTCAGGGTCATGGCCCTGGTGCTGAACGGCACGTGGTTCTTCACCTGGGGCCGGGGTCGCGATCAGCGGGTACGCGCACTCGCGGGCGAGGCGGCCGAGCGGGTGTGGGAGGTGGCGCGGTGAGGACGGCGGGACTGCTCGGCTCCATCGACCTCCCGGGTACGCCGGCCTCGGCCTCGTCGGCACGCGCGTACGTCCGGGAGCTGCTGGGCGCGGCGGGGTGGCGGGAGGTGGACGAGGCGGAGCTACTGGTGAGCGAGTTGTTCGCCAACGCCGCGCGGCATTCGGACTCCGGACGCCGGGAGTCCGGGGTGGTGAGGGTGGTGGTGACCCACACCGGTCACGCGTTGCGGGTCGAGGTGATCGATGAGGGGTCCTCCGATCACACGCCGCGCGTCCAGCAGGCGAACGCCGACGGAGAGGGCGGGCGGGGACTGTGGCTGGTCGACCAGATCGCCTCGTCGTGGGGGGTGCGAGAAGCCCCAGCGGGACGCGCGGTGTGGTTCGAGATCGCGACCGTGAGTTCCGGCGCCGGGCATACCGGCGTAGCTCGCCCAGAGCGTGCGTGAGGACCTGTCCATCCGGCATCCGTGGCCGGAAGGTGGGTGACGGACTTCAGAGGCTCGCGGCGATGCCGTCGAGGAGGCGGTCAAGGCCGTACGCGAACCGCTCCTCCGGGTCGGTGTACGTCCGGCCGCCCTCGACCGTCATCCGCGTGAACAGGGGGTAGTCGCCGCTCTGGATGACCGACTGGATGTAGGGCACCTGCATGGCCATCCACTGGCCGAGATCGAGCCCGGTGCGCCGCAGCGCCTCGGCCTCCGCCAGCTCGGAGGCGACGAACCCGTTGACGTAGGCGGCGACCGTTCCCACCATGGTCAGCATGCCGTCGATGCCGAGGCCGAGCCCGTCGACCATGCCGAGGGCCGTCTCCATCAGCCGGATCTGGTTGGGGCCGGCCGCCTGCCTGGCGGCGGCCAGCGGCGCGAGCCAGGGGTGAGCGCGTATCGCCTGACGGCTGCGCACGGCGAGCCCGCGCAGGTCGGTGATCGCATTCGTGTTCAGCGTTTCGCGGCGAGGATGATCTCGTTGGCGACGGCGTCGCGGTTGGCCTCGTCGAGGAGGTAGAAGTGGCCGCCGGGGAACACCCGCATGCGAGCTCCGGCGTCCGTCCTCGCCTCCCACGGCAGCAGTTCCTCCACCGGCACGAGCTCGTCGCGGTCGCCGCCCAGCACGGTCAGCGGGACCGAGAGCCGTCCGGTGAGGTTCTGCCGCGCCAGCCGGGCCGCCAGGGCGAGGTCGGAGCGCAGCAGGCCGAGCACGTAGTCACGCCAGAACGGATTCTCCAGGATCTCGTCGGGGGTTCCCCCGCCCAGCCTGATGACGGCGAGCAGGGTCTCCTCGTCGTACTCCGCGGCCTGCTGGACCTTGGTCCCGCCCGGCGGGTGCGCGCTCAGGACGAGCCTGGCGCGCAGCCCGGGGTCGGCGAGGGCGACGGCGACCGCGACCGCCACGCCCATGCTGTGGGCGAAGAAGACCGTTGGACGGACCGGCAGCCGCGCCAGCTCCTCCACGATCCCGTTCACCACAGCCCCGGGATCGCCGGGCGTCTCGGCGAAGCCCTCGCTGAAGCGGCGTTCCCTGCCCGGCAGGGTGACGCCGAGAATGTCGTACTCCTGGGGCAGGACGGCCAGCAGCGGTGACAGGGCGTTCGGTCCCGCGCCGCCGTGGGGGAAGAGGACGATGCGGCCCTCGGGCTCTCCCTTGGCCGCCCGCATGTAGGCCGTCCATGCCCCGGACCTCGCGCGTCGCGCGTGTTGTTTTACCGTCATCGATGAACGAAGGGCTTTCTCTTCTAGAAGCCGGCGACGGCGGGGATGACCCGCTTGCCGATGAGCTCCACCTGCCGGACCGGGTCCGGGCCGGCGACGATGCCCATCGCCGTCCGCACCCCGAGCTCGCCGAGCGCGCGCAGCATCTCGATCAGGCCGGCCGGGTCGACGCCGGCGCCCATGTCGAACGGGAAGATGCAGGTCTTCTCGATCGCGTCGTAGTCGCGGCCCTCTGCCTCGCAGTGCCCGCGCAGGACGTCCAGCTTGGCGGGCAGCTCGGGACCGGGGTAGAGGTTGCAGGCGTCGGCGTAGCGCGCCACCAGGCGCAGGGTCTTCTGCTCGCCGCCACCGCCGATCATGATGGGCGGGTGGGGGCGGGTGATGCTCTGCGGCAGGTTCAGCGGCCGTTCGAGCTGGTAGTGCGCCCCGGTGAACGGCCGCTCGTCGCCCTGCTCGCCGTCCCACATGCGATGGCAGATCTGGACGGTCTCCTCAAGCCTCTCGAAGCGCTCGGCGAGGGAGGGGTACGGGATGCCGAGCCCGCGGGCCTCGTCCTCGTACCAGCCGACGCCGAGGCCCAGCATGGCCCGCCCGCCGGACAGGACGTCCAGGGACGTCACCGTCTTGGCGAGCACGCCGGGCTCCCGGAAGTGGACGCCCGCCATCACCGGCGCGAGCAGGCAGCGCCGCGTGTGGGCGGCGAGCAGGGTGAGCGTCGTGAAGCACTCCAGTTGCGGCGCCTCCGGGCCGCCCGCGTGCGGGCCCTGCCAGACGTGGTCGCCGACGCCGATCAGCGAGAAGCCGGTGTCGTCGGCGGTCTGTGCGATCTCTACAAGCGTGTCCGCTATCCGGGTGGTTCCGCCCTCCCAGGCGAAGTCCCCGATTACCAAGCCAACTTTCACGCCGGCCTCCCATCGGCTTTCGATGATCACTGCCTGTCACCCCCGGAGCCGTACGCTCCGGGGTTCGTCACCGCGGCGGGCGAGCCGTCGCGAACCTCGGCGGCCTTCCTCCGGAAGGCCGGGGCGGCCTCTACACCGCCTGGTAGCGCAGCACGCAGACCCCGGAGTCGAACGTCCGGGTCTCCACGAGCTTGAGGTCGACGCGCTCCTTGAGTCCGGCGAACAGCGGCCTGCCCTCGCCGAGCACGACGGGATGCACCCAGATCCGGTACTCGTCGATCAGGCCCTGCCGGATCAGGCTCTGCGCGAACCCGGCGCTGCCGTAGATCAGCATGTTGCCGCCGGGCCGCTCCTTCAGCTTCGCGATCTCCTCGGCGGGGTCCACGGCGATCCTGGAGTTGGCCCAGGCGGTCTTCTTCAGCGTGCGGGAGAAGACGACCTTCTCGACGCCGTTCATCTTGTCGGCGAACGCACCGGTCTGCTCCGGCCAGTACCCGATGAACACCTCGTAGGTCCTGCGTCCGAGCAGCAGGGTGTCGACCCCGGTGATCTGCTCGTCGGCGTACCCCTCCATGCCGCTGTCGAAGACGCCGATGTTCCAGTCCAGCTCCCCGCCGGGACCCTCGACGAAGCCGTCGAGCGTCACGAACTGCGCGAGTATGACTTTCCTCATGGAGCCTCCAGACGGTGGAGCGGCCGTCAGTGCACGTCCGCGGGCACCCGGGCGTCGAGCAGGACGGGCAGGCTGCGGTGGCCGTTCATGATGAAGGTCGGCAGCGGTTCCAGCGCGTCGGCCGGGACGGCGAGGGTCAGCTCGGGGAAGCGCTCGAACAGCGTGGACAGGCCGATCGCGCCGATCAGGCGGGCGATGCCGGCGCCCAGGCAGTAGTGGGGGCCGTAGCCGAAGGACAGGTGCTCCTTGTCGGGGCGGGTGATGTCGAAGCTGCCGGCGTCCTGCCCGTGGAGCGCGGGGTCACGGCCGACCGCGCTGTAGTTGACGAGGATCGGGTCGCCCTTGGGGATCGTGACGCCGTCGAGCTCGATGTCGGCGGCGGCGAACCGCAGCGGCAGGCTGGCCAGCGGGGCCTGGCAGCGCAGCGTCTCCTCCATGACGTTCTCCCAGGAGATCTCGCCGCTGAGGACGAGGTCGCGCTGCTCGGGGTGGGTGAGCAGGCCCGTGGTGGCGTTGTCCAGGAAGTTGATGGTGGTCTCCGAGCCGGCGCCGAGGATCGCGAAGATCGTGTCGGTGAGCTCGTCCTCGCTGAGCCGTGAGCCGTCCTCGTCGCGAGCGGCGATCAGGTCGGTGGTGATGTCCTCACCGGGGTTGGCGCGCTTGCTGGCGATGAACCCGGCCATCGCGTCCCGCCAGCCGGCGAGGATCGATCCGGCCTGCTCGGGGCTGACGGTGGTGTCGACCATCATGTCGATGACCACGGCCGTCTTGGCGAGGGCGGTCTCGTCCATGCCGATCAGGTCGGCCACCAGCCGGGCGGGAAGCGGGAAGCAGAACCGCTCACGCAGGTCCACCACCTGGCCGGGCTCGGTGGCCGCGAGCCCGTCGAGGAGCTGGTTGGTCAGCTCCACGATGCGCGGCCGGATGGCCTCGACCCGGCGCGGGGTGAACGCCTTGCCGATCAGCCTCCGCAGGCGCATGTGGTCCTTGCCGTAGGAGGTGGAGATGTTGTTCATCGCGACCCAGCTGATCAGCTCCCAGTCCGGCGGGATCTGGCCGGTGAGGAACGCCGTCCAGTGGGCGCGGGCGCTCTTGGTGACCCGGGGGTCGGTCAGCAGCTGCCGGATGACGTCGTGACGGCTGACGTACCAGGCGAGGACACCACCCGGGAGCTCGACCTGCGTGGCGGGACCCTGGGGCCGCAGCCTGTCGGCCTCGCCGTGGATGTCCTTGCCGGTGATGTCGAGGGCGGGACAGCGTTGTTCCATGAGTGTCTCCAAGATCTGGCGCTGGCCCGCACGCCAGCGGGAACAGGCGGACGATCGGACCGGGCCTCCCCCGAAACGCCGGGAGACCCGGACGCGGGTTATTCGGGCAGCCGGATCGACAGCGAGTGCCGGAACTGGTTGCGGGGGTCGTACTTCTTCTTGACCTGCTGGAGGCGCGGGTAGTTGTCCTTGTAGTACAGGGTGTGCCAGGGCACCCCCGAGGTGTTCAGCACGGGGTCGGCGAGGTCCGCGTCGGGATAGTTGATGTACGCGCCGTCGCTGTACTCGTCAGGGCCGGGGACGCCGCCGCTCCCGGCGTACACGTCGGCGAACAACCGCCTCATCAGCGCGAGGTTGGTGTCGTCCTCGGCCGGGCTCGCCCAGGCGCCGAGGAAGGCGGCCTTGAGGATGGAGTCGCGCTGCGCGGTCGCCGTGGCGTCCGCGGGGACGGTGTTCACCTGGCCGCCGTAGCCGACGAGCAGGAGCTGGGTCGGGTTGTACACCTCGGCGGTGAAGTGCCTGTGGATCTCGGCGATCTGGCCGTCGGTGTACCCCTTGCGCAGGTACGCCGCCTTGATCTTGAACCGGCGCACACCCGGGTTGCCCGGGTCGCCGTAGCCGGGGTAGGCCGCCGCGTACAGCCACGGCTGGACCTCCTGGAACCGGAACGACGGCTCCACGCCGATCCCCTCGGCGCACTCGTCGAGGAAGGCGGACATGAGATCCTCCGCCCCGGGCGTCCCCTCGTCGATCAGGGCGCCGACCATCATCCCGGGCGGGGTGGCGGAGTGGGTGGCGTGGAAGTAGGGGAACAGGCGGGCCTGCGGCGTCCCGGCCGCGCTGTTGTTCTCGCACCAGGTGAAGAAGTTGCGCATCAGCTTGGTGAAGGCCGCCTTGTCCATGGCGTCCCACGACCACATGGCGATGCCGCTGCGCGTCGCGGACGGAGCCTTCGGGAGCAGGTCGGCAGGGTCGGAGGAGTCCACGCCGGGGCTGCGCATCCAGTAGCGGGTCACGACGCCGAAGTTGCCGCCACCGCCGCCGGTGTGCGCCCACCACAGGTCGCGGTGCGGGTCGCCCGGCTCGCGGGTGGCCACGATCGCGCGTGCCTCCCCGTCCTCGCCGACGACCACGACCTCCACCGCGTACAGGTAGTCGACGACCGCGCCTAGGCTGCGCGACAGCGGGCCGAACCCACCGCCCGCGAAGTGCCCGCCCACGCCGACGTCGGGGCACATGCCGGCGGGGATGGTCACTCCCCACCCCTTGAACAGCACACGGAAGACGTGGCTCAGCATCGCGCCGGACTCGATGGCGAAGGCCCGCATCGCGCTGTCGTAGTAGACGTCCTGCATCTCCGAGATGTCGAGAAGGATCTTGACCTCGGGGTTGGTGATGAAGTCCTCCAGGCCGTGCCCGCCGCTCCGCACCGCGAGCCGCCGCCCGGTGGCCACCGCCTCGCTGACCGTGTCGACGACCTGCTGGGTCGAGGTGACCACGCGCACGAAGTCGGGACTGCCGACGAACCGGTGGTTGGTGCCTCGCAGCATGCTCTGGTAGCGGGGGTCGTCGGGGGTGATGGTCGAGGCCCCGAACGCCGCGGGACGCCTCTCGCCGGCCTCCTCGCCATGAAGGCCGTTCGGGTAGCCGCGGCTCTGTAGGTCGGTCATGTTCGTTCCTCCCGTGGCGGCCGGCGGCGTCGATCACCGCCCGACCGGTCATGGTCAGTTCGGCTGTTTCCAGCGTGCGGTCACGGCGATATGGGTGTCATCTCCGGGTGTGCTCTTCACACAGGGCGCGGGATATCGCTCCGCTGTTCCCGCATCTGACGGCGTGGCGGCGTGAAAACAAAGCAACCGCAAAGATGCGGCGCCCCCTGACGGTGACCAGCATTGGGCTCAGAAATCCAGGCAGTTTCGCGTCCGGCGAGCCTGGCCCCGGAAAGGCGGCCAGGCCGATCGTGCTGCGCGGGCCCGGCCTTCCTGCCTCTGATGAAAGGACGCGCACGTGGATGAGGCGAACCGCTCCGGCAAAATCGTCATCGACGCCTTGTTCTCCGAATACACGTTTCCGAACTTCCTCGACCCCATCAAGAAGCGGGCGAGGGAATTCGAGGAGCTGTACCCGAGGTACCGCATCGACATCGGCAGCCATTACTTCCAGAACCTCGGTGAGGAGGTCTCCAAGGCCGCCCTCGCCGGCCGCCCGCCCACGATCGCGTCGTACTACAGCGGCGCGAGCGAGCTGGCCCGTGACACGCTGACGCAGGACGGCAGGCCGCTGTTCACTTCGGTGGAGAAGGCCATCGGCGGGCGCGAGGAGATCCTCGGGCAGCCGGTCGTGCTCGGCGACGTGGTCAGGGCGGGACGAGACTTCTACACGATCGACGGCACGTTCTGCGCCATGCCGCTGACCCTGTCGACCATGCACCTCTACACCAACACGACGCTGCTGCGCGCGGCCGGCGTGCGGGAGGTGCCGCGTACGTGGCAGGGCATCGAGGCCGCGTGCGAGGCGGTCGCCAAGCTCGACGGCGGCCCCTCCCACGGCATCAGCTGGGCGAACGACGGCAAGTTCTTCCAGCAGGCGATGGCCCAGCTCGGCGCCCCGCTCACCGACGGCGACAACGGCAGGACCGGCCGCGCGACGACCATCGACCTGGCCTCCCCCGAGATGCTGGCGTACGTCACGTGGTGGCACCGCCTGCACCGGGACGGCCACTACCTCTACACCGGCAAGACCGAGGACTGGGAGGGCTCGTTCAAGGCCTTCGCCGACCAGCAGGTGGTCTTCCGGTTCAGCTCCTCCTTCGACGCCCCGTACATGGTGAAGGCCGCCAAGGCGGGCGGGTTCGACATCGAGGTGAGCCCGACCCCCCACAACGGCGACATCCCGCTCGGGGGCAACTGGATCGGCGGCGACGCCATCTGGCTGGCCGACGGGCTCGACAAGGAGACCGAGGACGGCGCGCTGGCCTTCATGCAGTACCTCAACAGCCCGCGCAACGCCGCCGAGTGGCACAAGGTGTACGGCTCCTCCCCGGTGACGTACGGCGCGATCGACCTGCTGGAGCGGGACGGCTGGCTCGGCGAGCACTCCTACCACCGGGTGACCATCGACCAGCTCGCCTCGACCAGCGGCACACCCGGCGCGAGCGGGGCGATGCTCGGGCACTTCGCCCAGATCCAGCACGCCATGATGGACGCCATGGAGGACGTCATGGGGCGGGGCGCCGACCCGATCGAGCGGTTCACCCAGGCCGCCGGCCAGGCCACCCTGCTGCTCGACGACTACGGCGCCAACTGCCGCGGCACGGGCCCGCGCGCCTCCCACTGCCTTCTCATCGACAGCTAGACCGGGTCCTGTCACAACGAGAACGGCCGGCGGGGGATCCCCGCCGGCCGTTCTTCTTGTCGGCGCCGCTCAGGAGGCGACCAACTTCTTGGGTGAGGGGACGTCGAGGGGACGTCCCGCCGTGTGGTAGAGCCACCACTGCACGAGCATGAGGTTGACGGTCCAGCCGATCCAGCGGGCCGCCTCAAGGTAGTAGGTGAAGCCGATGTCGAGCGCGAGTGACATCCCGACGTTGACGATCAGGACGCCCCAGATGTTGTTCATGACCAGCGCGAAGCTGTAGAGCATGAAACGGCGGTGCAGGTCGTAGCGCCTCTTGCGGGCGAAGACGTACGCGGCCACGGTGGTGCCGATCCACAGGATCGTCGCCATGGCGACGCCGATCTGGCCGACCTGCGGCGCGAACCGCACGATGATCAGGCCGACCACGCCGCCGACCACGGCCGAGACCACGTACACCCGGCCGGCGACCCGGTGGAAGGCCGGGTGGCGCTTGCGCAGCCACGGCCACACCTGGAAGACGGCGGTCACGATGGCCAGCGTGCCGGCCACCATGTGGACGACCAGCAAGGGGTAGTACATCGGGAAGCCGTCGTGCGGCGGCGTCGGGGCGGTGCGCTCGGGCACGTACGGGCTGACCTGGTAGAACAGGAACGCCACGACGACCAGGAGCAGCGGGATGATCCAGGGGCGCCGCCACCACGTCGGCCGGGTGGGGGATGCGGCGGCCGGTGGGCGGGGGCGCCCCTCCGGTTCGCCGGCCGGGAGCGCGGGCGCGCCGGCGTTGTGGGTGTCAAGGGTCACGGTTGGTTCCTCCTGCTCGACGGGATCCGTCAGGGGCGGAATACGTAGCTCACGTCCGGGGGCTGCTTTCCGGCGAGCAGGGCGCCGAAGACGTCGGCGACGGCGCCGGGGCCCTGTGCGTGCCGGATGGTGAGCCACGACTCGGTACTGTCGACGAACCCGTCCTCGGCCTTGGTGTAACGGGCGTGGTACTGCTCCGCGCCCTCGTTCTCGATGGCCTCCGCCTCGACCAGCGGGGTGAAGAAGAACTCCGGCTCGGGCCCGGGCAGCGGGGGCGGCTCGATGCTCGATCCGGGGTGGGTGAAACCGACCAGCGCGGTGTGGCGCAGGTCGGCGGCCAGCCGCTCGCAGGCGGCGGACTGCCGGCCGGCGTCGCCGGTCAGGTCGACGAGCACCACAGGCCCTGTGGCGGGAACCGACGACAGCGCGTCGTAGGTGACGACCGTGTCGTACAGGCCGAGACCCTCGGTGAAGGCGGCGTTGCCCGCGGAGGTGACGCCGATGACCGAAAGGCCGGTGGACCGGGCCGACAGCCGCTGCGCGAGCCCGGCGGCCACCTTGCTGGAGGCGCTGGTGACGACGACGGACCGCACGCCCTCCGCGGCCTGCCGCTCCAGCATGCCGGCGAGGTTGAAGACCGCGGGGTAGACGGCGCGAAGGACGGCCCGGCGGTCGTCGCGGGCGTCCGGCTCGCCCGCGAGCGAGAAGTTCCAGTACCACGGCGGCAGGTAGTGGAGCTGCGGCGTGGTGTCGGCGAACCCCTGGGGCGTGGGCTCCGGCGCCACCACGTGGTGGCTCGCCATCGGCATGAAGCCGTAGTATCGGCTCCCCACGGCGACGTCCGGGTGGCGGGACTCCTCGACGCGCGCGAACCCCCAGACCGGCACCCGCCCGTAGCCCTCGGGGCCGGGGAAGGCGTCCCAGTAGGAGAAGCCCGGCTCGGAGAACCGCGCGTAGGTGACGTTGTTCGTCGTGAGGCCGAACCTCTCGACGGCGAGGCTCACCTCGCCTGGCTTGAGGGTGGGGAGCGGCGCGTCGCGAACCTCGCTGACCGTCAGGTCGTCGAGCTTGAACACCAGATCCCATCTGTCCGGCTGAGGCACTTGCGTCTCCTAGATACGTCGCGCGATGAGTGACCCCGCATCACATCGTCGTCTCGCGAGGTCAGGCGCCGCACCTTCTGGAATGCGCGGTGGCGGGACCCCGGTGAACCGCGCATTCCAGAACAAAAAAGCATCGCCGCGGCGAGCCCCTGAAGGCTCACTGCGGCGATGCCGCGTACACATGCGGCCCGTGGGGACGGGCCGCGGGATCAGCCGAGCAGCTCTCGCACCTCGACGCCGCCGCGCCAGGTGCCCGGGCTCTCCTTGGCGATCTCGACGGCGTGGTCGAGGTCACGCGCCTCGATCACGGTGATGCCGCCGAGCACCTCCTTGGCGTCGATGAGCGGGCCGTCGGTCACACCGTCGCTGCGCACGGCCTTGGCGCCCGAGCTGGGCTGGAGGGCGTAGCCGGTGACGATGCTGCCGCCGAGCTCGCCGATCTTCTCGGCGAAGGTGCCGTGGGCCTCCAGCTCGTCCTGGGGGGTCTCCGACCAGTCGGCGGGGGCGGGAGCGTAAAGCAGAATCGCGAACTGAGCCATGAGGCTCTCCTTCCGTTGTCGTCACTTTGTTACCTACAACGAACCGGCCACCATCGCGCCGGCGTCCGCCGGGAGACGATGGTACGGCTCGTGTCGTCCTGCGTCCTGTGGTCGACGCATTCGGCCCGGCGCCTTGGGCGGGCCCCCCGGAGAGGCCCGCCCTCGGCACCTAGACCTTCTGGGCGGCCGGCACCTCCGCGGGTGCGGGCTCGGCCTCGGCCGGGCCCTCCCCCGGGCCGCTGGGAGCCTGCCCGAAGGGGGGCAGGTCCTTGAGCACGACCGCGTTGAGGATGGCGACTCCCAGGACTATGAGGGCGCTCACGCCGGCCACGATGTGCAGGCCGTTGGTGAACGCCTCGCGCGCGGGGACGAGGACCGCCGAGGCGATCTGCTCGGGAAGCGCGGCGGCGGCGGAGGCGGCGCCGGCGATGCTGTCGCGAGCCGCGTCGCTCGCCGCCGCGGGAAGACCGGCGGGTATGGCGTCGGCGATCTGGCTCCGGTACACGAGGGTGCCGATCGTGCCGACGGTGGCGATGCCGCCCGCGTAGCCGAACTCGTTGGCGATCTGCGTCAGCGACGACGCCGACCCGGCCTTCTCCGGCGGGACGGTCCCGACGACCAGGCCGACGCCCAGGGTCAGCAGGGGGCCGCCGCCGAGACACCAGATGGCGTAGCCCACGATCAGGCCCGTGGCGCTGCCGTCCGAGCCGGACAGCGTGATCACCACCATGCCGGCGACGACGAACAGCAGGCCGCCCGCGATCAGGACGCTCGGGCGGATCCGGCCGGCGAGCTGCGGGCCCACCGTCAGGCTGACGATGCCGAGGAGCAGTCCGGGCAGCAGGCCGAGGCCCGCCTGGAGCGGCGTCAGGCCCGCCACCGTCTGGAAGAACTGCGCGACGAACAGCATCGTCGTGCCGGTGAGCGCGCTGTAGAACAGCATGCTCGCCAGCTCGGTGTTGAAGATGCGGTTGTTGAACAGGCGCAGGTCGAGCAGGGGGTCGGTCAGCGCGCGCTGCCGCCGTACGAACGCCACCGCGAAGATCGCGCCCAGCACCAGGGCCACGACCGGCACCACGGCCCAGCCGTCACGGGCCAGCTCCTTGACCCCGTAGATCATCGGCAGCAGCGCCACCAGGGACAGGACCACGCTGACGAGGTCGGTCTTGCCGGCCTGCGGATTGCGGTACTCGGGCAGCAGGCTCGGGCCCGCCACCAGAAGCAGCACCATGGGCGGCACGCCCACCAGGAACACCGAGCCCCACCAGAAGTGGTCGAGCAGGATGCCTCCGACGAGCGGGCCGATGATGGCGCCGACCGAGAAGGCGCCCGCCCAGATGCCGATGGCGGAGGCGCGCTGCTTGGCGTCGTGGAACATGTTGGTGATCAGCGAGAGCGTGGACGGGCCGAGCGTTGCCCCGGCGGTGCCGAGCAGAGCCCTGGCGATGATCAGCATGAGCGGGCTGGTCGCGTAGGCGGCGAGCACGGAGGCGGCGCTGAACGCCGCCGCGCCTATCAGGAGCAGCTTGCGGCGGCCGATCCGGTCGCCGAGGTTGCCCATCGTGACCAGGAAGCCCGCCACCATGAAGCCGTAGATGTCGACGACCCACAGCTGCTCGATGCTGTTGGTGTGGATCGCCGTGGTCAGGTGGGGCAGCGCCAGGAGCACCACGAACATGTCGAGGGAGACGAGCATGGCGGGAAGGGCGATCACCGCCAGACCTATCCACTCGCGTTTCCCCGCTTTGGGTTGCACAGCGTCTGTCACGTTCCCGTTCCTCTCTTCGTCGGCCGCGATCAGCGAAAAAGGCTGGTACCGAGTGAGATGGTGCGATTTACATGGATTTGCTCGTTTTATGCCGGATTCTCCGGAACACGCGAGAGGGGGCGAACCGGCCAGTGAGTGCTGACAGCGGCGCCCCCTTTCGTCGGGATCCCGGATGCGGTCGGTCACTCAGACGGCGCCTGCCGCGCGTGTTGTGCGTGGACGAAAGGCGCGCCCAAGGACCGCCGCGAAAGGATCCGGCGAGAGACAGAGCAGTAATCCCGTACACCCCGCGCCACGAAAGGCAGGAAAGCGGGGACGTTCGTAAGTCGCACCGACGAGGTCAGAAACCGGTCAGAGCAAGCCATGAGGGAACACGCCGACACCAGCCGACCCGAGATACTCCCGGCTCCACCACCGATCCCGCGCACGGGCGAACCTCCTGGTGATGTGAAGCCAAGCCATCCACCTGTCATGCCGGCCGGCACGCTCCTTCCTTCCGGCGGAACCCGGGCGACGACCGCCCGCCGATGCTCTCCACAGCATTATCTCGTCGCCCACTCGGTGGAGACTTCTTTCAAAGTGCTCTTTCACGTGGGCGGAAGATGATGATTGTTCCTATTTTTTAGGTAATTGACGCATTCTCAGGTGACCGTTCCGTGACATTTCCCGGGGCCTTCGCCGGGGCCCGCCGTGTCAGGCCCGCGTGCCCGCCTTCTCCGCCCGGCGGGCCGGCCACGTCTCGACGATGCGGTCGCGGCCCTGGTTGCCCCGCACCAGCAGGTCGGCGAGGGCGCCGGAATCGGCGGGGTCCAGGCTCCGCAGCACGTGCGCCGCCTGTGACAACTCCCGCACCACCGTCTCCAGCACCACGGCCACCGCGTCGGCGTTGTGCTGGAGGATGTCGCACCACAGGGCCGGGTCACCGGTGGCGATGCGGGTCGCGTCCTGCAACCCCTTGCCCACCAGCGACAGCATGGTCTCGTCCGCGCCCGCGAACCCGGCGGCGAGCGCCGCCGCCACCAGGTGCGGCGCGTGCGACACCGCGGCGACGACCCGATCGTGGGTGCTCGGGGCGAGCACCTCGGGCTCGGCCCCGCACACCGACACCAGCTCGGCCACCATGTGGAGGCGCTCCGGCGGCGTCGCCGCGTGCGGGCACAGCGCCCACGGCCGGCCGGTGAACAGGTCGGCGCGGGCGGCGAACGGGCCGGACAGCTCGCGGCCTCCCATGGGATGCCCGGGTACGTAGGTGGTCAGATCGCAGCCCGCGCGCTCGGCGTCGGCGACGATGCGGGCCTTGGTGCTCGCGACGTCGGTGTACACGGCGCCGAGACCCCGGGCCTGGGCGTCGAGGAGCACGTCCACGACGGTGGACGGCGGCGTGGCGATGACCACCACGTCGGCGGGGGGATCGCCGGGCGTCAGCGCGACCCCTGCTCCCATCAGCTCCGCCTTCGCGACCACGTCGCCGTCCCGGTCGGACAGCGCGACGCGGACGCCGGAGCGCCGCAGCGCGAGTGCGATCGAGGTGCCGATCACGCCGCTGCCGAGGATCGAGACGCGGCGAAGTGTGGACGGATACATCAGCCCTCCCCAAGTGCCCTGGCCGAGCTCTCAGCCGGCCAGAAGCTCCCGCTGTGTGGACGGCTGACGGCCCATGAAGGCGCTCAGGTCCCTCATCGTGTCCGCCAGCACCTCCAGGTCCTCCGCGACCAGGGCCTGCGGCCCGTCGCACAGCGCGATGTCGGGGTCGGGGTGTACGTCGACGATGAGGCCGTCGGCGCCCGCCACGATGGCCGCCCTGCTGAGCGGCAGGACGAGGTCGCGGCGACCGCCGGAGTGGGAGGGGTCGACGACGACCGGCAGATGTGACAGCCGCTGGGCCACCGGCACCGCCGAGATGTCGAGGGTGTTGCGGGTGGCGGTCTCGAACGTGCGGATGCCGCGCTCGCACAGCACGATGTCGAGGTTGCCGCGCTGGGCGATGTACTCGGCCGCCATGAGCCACTCCTCGATGGTGGCGTTCATGCCGCGCTTGAGCATGACGGGCTTGCCGACCGCCCCGACGGCCTGCAGCAGCGGGAAGTTCTGCATGTTGCGGGTGCCGACCTGGAGCATGTCGGCGTAGGAGGCGACCATGTCGACGTCGTGGGCGCCGACGACCTCGGTGACGATGGGCAGGCCGGTCTCCTCGCGCACGTCGGCGAGGATCCGCAGCCCGCGCTCCCCCAGCCCCTGGAAGGCGTAGGGGGAGGTGCGCGGCTTGAACGCCCCGCCGCGCAGCAGCGTCGCGCCGGCCGCCTGCGCCATGCGGGCCGAGGCGAGCGTCTGGTCCGGCGTCTCGACGGCGCAAGGCCCCGCGATCAGCGTCATGGTGCGGGGGCCGATCGACACTCCCCCGACCTGCACGACCGAGCGGTCGGGATGGTGCTCGCGGCTGACCAGCTTGTACTTCGCCGAGATCCGCGTGACCTGGCCGACCCCCCGCATCCCCCGCAGGTTCAGCGTGGCGAACTGGTCGACGTCACCGACCAGGCCGATGATTATCCGGCTGACCCCACGGCTGACGAACGCTTCGCCTCCCGCCGATTGCACCAGCGAGACGACGGCCTGAATGTCCGACGGGGTGGCGTCCGCGGTCATCACGATTACCATGTATTTGCGGCCTTTCTTCGTTTTCACTCCGATACCAGGCCGTCTTCGTGACGCCGTTCTCGGTGGCGCACAGCAGGGGAAGCGATACCGGAAGGCGCGTCGTCACACCTGGGCGGTCGCGAACTGGCCGGGCGTACGGCCGGCCCCGGCGGGCCCCCGGTAGCACTGCGCGATGTCCAGCCAGTGGTCGGCCTCGCTGCCGGTGGCGACGACCCGCAGGTCGTCGCGGTGGCGCCGCCTGGTCACCAGGAGGCAGAAGTCGGAGGCGGGCCCGGTCACCTTCTGCGGCGAGTCCTCCGGGCCGAACGCCCACAGCTTGCCCGAGGGGGCGGTGAGCTCGAAGCGGAACTCGGTCGCCGGCGGGGTCTCGCCCCGCGACAGGTAGCCGAAGTCCCGGGTCAGCACCGCGAAGACGACCAGGTGCTCGATGCGGTCGGTCAGCTCGCGCCGCGCCCCGAGCGCGTCGAAGATGTCCTGGCCGTGCGCGAACTGCTCCATGATCCCGGCGCAGGCGAGGATGATGGGCGGCAGCGGGTTGACCAGCCACGGCACGACCTGGCCGGGCGGCACGGCGGCGAGCGCCGCGGTCACGGTCTCGCGCTCGGCCCGCCACCGGTCGAGCAGCACCTCGGGGGTGTCGCCGGCGTAGAGCGAGAGGGCGGCGTTGACCGCGCCGTTGAAGTCGTGCTCGGCTCCCGCGATCATGGCCTTGAACGCCTCGGCGTCGGACGCGGCGGTCCCGGCGAGCCGGAAGATGAAGGCGAGGTGGGCGATCTGGTCCGCGATCGTCCATCCGGGGGCGGGGGTGGGCAGCTCCCACTGCGAAGCGTCGAGACCGGCCACTAGGCGGTCGAGCTCCTCGCCCTCCGCGGTCAGGGCCTCAAGCACGTTGTCCAGCTCGGTCACGCCTCTCTCCTCTCACTGGAATCGGATGCCTGGTCGATTGGCGCGGTGCGCCGGCCGAAAGGCGGCCACTCATATTCATGAATAAATCCAGGTAATTCAATTCATGTTCCTGAAACAAGCATGCATCAATTGAAATACCGGTGTCTTCTCCGTGTGTGCTTTTCGCCGATTCGCGGCCCGATCCGCCGGCGGCCCGTATTCCACGGGCCGCCGGGGTGGCGCTCAGGTGAGCGACGGGCCGCCGTCGCCGCCCTCGGCCGTACGGGCGAGCGGGGCGGTCACGAGCCAGCTCGCGATACGGCGCGCCGCGGCCATGCTCGCCCACGAGGTGAGCTCGACGAGCGCCCGGTCGCCGGGCGTCCCGGAGCGGAACTCGTCGATGACCGCCTGGTCGACCTGGTAGGAGGCCATGGCCGTGAGCAGCGCCAGGCGGCCCGCCGGGCGCTGGGCGGGCGGCAGGCCCGACACCGGTCCGGTCACCCAGGCGCGGCCGAGACCCGCCGGCTCCCCGTTCCACGCGGCCAGCTCGGCGGTGACCATCTCGCGCACCGGGGCCGGCACCGAGCGGCGGCCGGCGCCCTCGAAGGCGGCGGCGGCGCGGGCGAAGGCCCCGGCGAGGTGCGGCGTGCCGTCCGCCCAGGAAAGCTCCCCGGGCAGCGGAGCGTCCGGCAGCAGGTCGAGCGAGTCGCCGGGCTCCGCGGCCCTGCGCGCCGCCGGGCGCATGACGAGGCCGAACACCCGCATGAAGCCACCGCGAGCCCTGTCCGGCACCTCCGGTGGGAGCGGGGAGTCGCCGAGGAAGATGTTGACCATGCGGTTCAGGTACTGGAAGGTGACCGCCACCCCGGCCAGCTCCCTGGTCTGCTCCTCCGGGAGCGGGGCCTCGTGGCGGGCGGCGGCCGCGCTCGTGCCGCTCGCCCGCGCCCAGGCGGCCACCTGGCGGATCACGGGGTCGGTGACCGCCTCGACGCGGCCGTCCGCGATCTCGGCGGCGTGACGTCCAGGCACCAGGCCGTCCATCGTGGCGCGGTGCACGTCGACGCAGTACGGGCACGCGTTGCCGGCCGACACCGCGGTGGCGACCGCCTCCCTGACCGGCCTGCTGACGAGCCCGCCGGCGAGGAGCGACTCCCGCAGGATCGTCCACGAGGCCGCCAGGGTCTCGGGGGCCGGCGAGTGCAGGAGCAGGGGGGGCGCGAGCATCCCGAAGTCCCGCTCGGCCTGCGCGTAGACCCGGGTGACCGGTGCGGTCGCCTCGCGCGGCCGCACCGGGGAGACATGGCGGACCTGGGACAGCGTTCCCGGAAGCGTCACCCGGCTGAGCATCTTGCCCATGGTCTCTTCCTCTCCTACCGGCGCAGCAGGCTGGACACCAGGGGCAGGGCTCCGCGCCGGCCGGCGATGGAGCCGTCGGGGGCGGGCGCGCCGTACGTGACGTCGACGCCCCGGCTCTGGGCCGCCTGGACGATGCCGGGGATCGCGCGCTCGGCGAGCGCGGCGATGGTCATCGCGGGGTTGACGTTCAGCGCTGCGGGGACGGCCGAGCCGTCGGTGACGAAGATGCCCGGGTGGCCGCGCAGCTCGTTTCGGTCGTCGAGCGCCGAGGTCGCCGGGTCGTCGCCGATACGGCAGGAGGCCAGCGGGTGGACGGTGTAGGCGCCCACGACGTCGTTGGTCCACGCCGCCACCTCGGCGAGCCCGTCACGCTCCAGGATGTCCTTGACCTCGGCGTCCGCCTCGGCCCAGCCGCGCAGCGTGTTGGGCGTCGGGTCGTACTTGAGGCGGCCGACGCCGAGCATCTGCTGCGACAGCCGGTCGGCGTTGCCGTGGGCGGGAGGCGGGCCGAAGACCCCCTCGTTGTCGTCCTCGGTCATCTGGAAGATGATCAGCCAGGACCGCCAGCGCTTGAGGATCTCCTTCTTGTCCACGCCGAACCAGCTCGGTCCCGTGGCGCCGGGGACCTGCGCGAGGATGGTGCCGAGGCCGGGCGGGAAGTACAGCTGCTCCAGCGAGAACCGCGAGTACTCCGGCAGCGAGCCGTCCAGGCGGTCCCAGCTCGCGACGACCGGGCCCTTGCCGATCTGGTTGGCCTCGTACGCCAGGCCGTCGCCGCGCTCCAGCCCGAGCACGTCGCGCACGCGGTCCTCGTTGAGGATCGCGGTGTTCAGCCGCTCGCCGTTGCCGGAGAAGTAGCGGCCGACGGCGCGCGGCATGGTGCCGAGCGTCTCCTCGCTGCGCTGGAGGATGACGGGGGTGGCGCCGGCGCCCGCCGCGAGCACGATGACCTTGGCGTCGATCGTGCCGCTCTCGTGGCGGATCCGGTAGTCCTCCTCGTCGATGTGGTCGTAGTGCACCCGGTAGCCGCCGTCGTCGGTGCGCGAGATCTTCTGCACCTCGTGCAGCGGCCGGATCTCCGCACCGTGCGCGATGGCCGCGGGCAGGTAGTTGAACAGCAGGGACTGCTTGGCGTCGAAGTGGCACCCGGCCATCATCCAGTTGCAGTTGGTGCACTGGGCGGTGTCGATGGCGACCGGCACGGGGTTGGCCGTACGGCCGGCGTGGTTGCAGGCCGCGGCCCACAGCCCCCCGGCGTAGGAGACGTCGTTCCAGTCCTGCTTGGTGATCTTGATCGACTCGGCCACCCGGTCGTACCAGGGGTCGAGGGTGTCACGGCTGACGGCGGCCGGCCACATCCGCCTGCCGATGCTCCCGTGGCGCTCGAAGACGTAGCGCGGCGCGCGGGGCATCGCGGCGAAGTAGACGACGCTGCCGCCGCCCACGCAGTTGCCGCCGAGGATGCTCATGCCGTCGCCCACGACGAAGTCGAAGGCCCGCGTGTACGAGGATCCGAGCTTGAAGTCGTGGTCGAAGTCCTGGCCCGTCAGCCATGGGCCGCGTTCGAGCACCACGACCCGCGCGCCGCCGGCCGCGAGGTGGTACGCCGCGATCGCGCCGCCGAAGCCACTTCCGATCACCAGGACGTCGGTGCTCTCGGTGCTCGTCATGCGGGGCTCCCTGAAGGGGTCGTGTCCGGGTGCAGGCGGGCCAGCGGCCGGCCGTAGGAGTAGCTCGGGAACCGCCACCGCCCGTCGGGATCGGGCTTCTCGATGCCCATCGCGATCAGCCCGGGGTGCCCGGCGGCGATGGCGTCGGCGGTGTGGAGGTGGGCCGCCGAGTCGAAGGCCATGTTGCAGAACAGCGCGAGGCTGACCCAGAGCGGCTTCTCCGGGTGGCCGGGCGTGGTGAGCCGGTTCACCATGGCGGTCCTGTGCTCGAACGACAGCGCCACGAACGGGGGCACCGACTCGTCGAGCGCCAGCCCGAGCTCGGCGGCGTACGCCAGCGTGTGCTCGTTCAGCGCGCCGGCGAGGTCGCCGAGCGCGCCGCTCAGCCCCGTCGCGTCCCACTCCAGCAGCTCGATGGCGCCCGCGGCCACCGCCCCGCCGCCCGTGGTGGCTCCCGCGATGGCCCTGTCGTCGGATGACCGCTTCTCGCCAGGGACGATCGTGTCGGCGTACGCCTCGATCGTCATCGTCCTGGTCTGCTCTTCGTCTGAAGTTGGCGGCCGCATAGGCGTGTCCTCGTCCGTCTAGGTCGACTGCTGACCAGTTCATCGTTCGCCCACGGCCGCCTCCGATGCATCTTCTGCGTTGCTTTCACATCCGCACGCGGCGCCATTTCCCACCCCCGCCGGAACGGGATATCAGCAGGCTGGGGGCTGGTAGGGGTTGTCGCAGGAGGTGGGGCGGCCAATTCTGATGGCATGGCGAAGTGCCGTCGATGTGGCGTCGTCGAGCGTCGCCTTTTCCGGATTTCGCACCGTATGTAGGTGGGAAGAATTCGCTGCCATGGGGTGAGACCAGATGACGGAGGCTCGGGATGACGAGCTCTCCCGTGTTAATCCGGGGTCAATTGCAACCACACCTCCAACGCACGGGGGGAGCAATGGAAAACGCAATCGAACAAGCCGTGATGCGTGTCGTGAAGAGTATGCACGAGAACCTCGGTGAGCAACTCACAATCAATGACATGGCTCGCACGGCGATGTTCAGCAAGTTTCACTTCTCCCGCGTATTCCAGCGGGTGACCGGGCTTTCTCCCGGCCGTTTCCTTTCGGCGGTGCGGCTCCAGGAGGCCAAGCGGCTCCTCGCCTCCACCTCGCTGACCGTCACCGACATCAGCCACAGGGTCGGGTATTCCAGCGTCGGCACCTTCAGCTCAAGGTTCACCAGCAGTGTGGGGCTCTCCCCCACCAAGTACCGGCAGCTCAAGAGCATCACACCGCAGATGTCCGCCGCCGGCTGGGAGGACACGACGGGGAACGAGCCCGTGACGACGGTCAGGGGGGACATCTCGTCCCCGCTGAAGGACCAGCCCATCTTCGCCGGGCTCTTCCCCGACAGGATCCTCGAAGGCCAGCCCGTCAGGTACGTGATCCTCCCCAAGCCCGGCCCGTACGTCCTGGAGGACGTCCCCCAGGGCGAGTGGCACCTGATGGCGCAGTCCGTGGCCCCGGGCCGCGAGGACGCCGTCGACCACGCGCCAGGAGGCGACGAGGCGCTCTGCATCGGGCGCCACGGGCCGATCACGGTACGGCCTGGCACACACACGAAGGTCGCCGACCTCCACCTGCGGCCCATGCGCCCCCTCGACCCTCCGGTTTTGCTCGCCCTGCGCGACCTGCTGTCCGTGAACGTCCCCCAGCTCACCCACTGAGCCACCGCCGCCGGCGCGCCGAACCCCGCCCCACACGAGCGGCGGGCGGCCGCGGCCGATGCGCGACCGGCCCTTCCGGCCCCCTTGCCGAGCCGGGCGCATCCCCTTCCTCCCGATCCTGGCCCCCTAAGCGAGCCCCGTCCGGTCGTCCCGACCCCGGGCTCGGGCCGGATCCGCTTCCCTCGCTCTGAGAAGGGCATTCACAGCCCGCGAGCGAACCCGCGCACCCATCGCCACAGCCTGCGAGCGACCCCGCGCCACCACGGCTTCTCCGCCACCACAGATGGCGGGCGACCCGTGAGCCGGGCGCCCGCCATATCCGTCGTGGTGCTTCTGTCGTCCGGTTGTGGTCCGTCGTGGCCGCGGCGCCGCGAGCCGTCTCAGGCCCGCGGCACCGCGGATGTCACACGGAGTGCACGGTCATCGGCAGCCCGCCGCGTACCCGCAGGGACAGCATCGGCTCGGCGACCACCTCGTGGCCGGGAACCTTGGTGAGCCGCAGGTCACGGGCCACCATGGCGATCACGAACGTGGCCTCCATCATCCCGAGGTGGTTGCCGACGCAGAACCTCGGTCCCGCGCCGAACGGGATGTAGGCGTACCTCGGCCGGTTCGCGGGACGGTCCGGGTCGAACCTCTCGGGGTCGAACGTGTCGGGCGCGTCCCAGAACGCCGGGTGCCGGTGCAGCGTGTACGGGCTGATCAGCACGTCGGAACCGGCCGGCACGTGGTAGCCGCCGACCTCGTCGTCCCCCTGGGCCTCCCGGGGGAGCATCCAGACGGGCGGGTAGAGGCGCATGACCTCCTCCACGACCATCGCGGTGTAGCGCAGCCGGTGCAGGTCCTCGTAGACCGGCAGCCGGTCGCCGAGCACCTCGACCGCCTCGGCGCGCAGCCGCTCGCGGACCTCCGGATGCCCGTCGATGAGGTGGAACGTCCACGACAGCGTGCTCGCCGTCGTCTCGTGCCCCGCGAGCAGCAGGGTGACGAGCTCGTCACGCATGCGCTGCCGGCCGACGCGCGGGTCGGTCTCCTGCCGGGTCGAGCCGATCAGGCGGGACACGACGTCGTCGCCGCCCTCGCCGGTCCGCTCCAGGCGGTCGGCGACGAGGTGGTCGACGATCCGCTGGAGTTCCTTGCGGGCGCGGCGGAACCGGATCTGCTTGGGCAGCGGCGCCCACAGCGGCACCTTGCTCAGCGTCACCAGCTCGAACATCGCCTGGTCCTGCACGGCCTCGAAGGAGTGCCCGATCGAGCTGAAGGCGCCGAGGTCGGCGTCGAGCAGCGTGCGCCCGAGCACGCCGAGGCTCAGCGAGGTCATCTCCTGGACGACGTCGACCGGCTCGCCGCCCGCGTGGGACCGCAGCCGCTCGACCAGGTTCTCCGCCTCCTTGGCGATGATCCCGTCTTGCTGGGAGATCCGCTTGTTCTGGAACACGGGCTGGATCATCCTGCGCTGCTTGCGCCACAGGTCGCCCTCGCTGGTCAGCAGCCCGTCACCGATGGCGCGCCGTGCCTGCACGAGGCCGACGCCCTTGTGGTAGTTGCCGCTGTTGTCGGCCAGCACGTGCTTGGCGTGGTCGGGGTGGTTGAAGAAGTAGAGGGTCTTCGGGCCGATCGACAGCCGGGCCGCGTCGCCGTAGGTCGCGGCGAGCGACATCAGCGCGATCCGGTCCGTCGCCAGCTTCTTGAACAGGCTCGGCGCCGCCCAGGGAGGCGGGCCGGGGGGCACCCGGCGGCGGGCCGGGGATCCGGCCGGCCGCTCGGGTGCCTCCTGGGGCTGTGGTCCGGTGACAGTCACGCCGGCACCTCGCTCCAATCAGGACTGATCTGCCGGAACTTTCCCTTGAAGACCAGCAGGGCGTCCCGGTCGGTCTGCTGGTGGAGCGAGATCACCTTTCCGATGAAGATGGTGTGGTCACCACCGTCGTAGGTGCGCCACAGCTCGCACTCGAAGCTGGCGAGCGTGCCATCGAGCATCGGCACGCCGCTCACCTCCCCGGGCGTCCAGTCGACGTGGTCGAACTGGGCCGCGCCCAAGGTGCGCCAGCGGTCGGCGAAGTGCAGCGCCGCCGCCTCCTGGTGGGCGGCCAGCACCGACACCCCGAAGAAGCCCGTGTCGGTGAGGCACTGGTGCATCACCGCGCCGCGATCGACGCAGATCAGCACCAGTGGCGGCTCAAGCGACACCGAGGTGAAGGAGTTGGCGGTCATGGCGTGCGGGGTGGGGCCACCCGTCGTCACGACCGTGACACCGGTGGCGAACGTCCCGAATGCCCGCCGCAGCGACCTCGCGTCCGGCATCGGACGGGTTGTCGTGGAGTTCTCGACGTTCACGCTGTCCTCCTTGCTAGCTGTCGCATCCGCGCCTACTGGGCGTACGGTTCGAGCGCCCGGGCCAAGGCGTCGGGAACCCTGGCGGGGACCGTTCGGGTGTTCGGCCCGCGCATGCACGCCACTCGCTGCCGGCCGCGGGCGACGAGGGTCTCGCCCTCTCCCGGGTCGAGGCGGACGTAGTCGAAGCTGAACTCGACCTGGGTCTGCGCCAGCTCCTGCAGCCGCATCCTGATCGACAGCTCGTCGAAGGCCGTGATCTCGGCGAAGAACTCGCAGTCCACCTTCAGCGTGAAGAGCTTCAGGTCGTCCTGGAGGTCGGCGAGCACCTCGGGCGCCCGCTGCTTCAGGAACATCTCCCTGCATCGTCCCTGCCACCGCAGGTAGTTGACGTAGTAGACGTTGCCGACGATGTTGGTCTCTTCGAAGCCGACCGTGTGCTGGTATTCGTAGTACTTGCCCATGGCCTACGACCGCCCTTCCGTGAGGACTGCGAACACGACTGGGGACTGGGCGTCCCGGAGCGTCGTGGCGAGCGTCGAGACGCGCGCACCGCCCGACGCGAAGACCGCCCACGCGTCCCGTCCCGCCGGGGCGAGGGTCAGGGGCGCGTCCAGCGGGAGGCCGGCGCCGCGCAGGCACTCGACGGCGGTCAGCACGCGCGTCGCCGCGGTGCCGAGCCCCTCACCGGTCTCCGCGGAGACCAGCCCGGCCAGCGGCGCGTGCGCTCCGAGCAGCTCCAGCCACTCGGCCTCGGGCCGCTCGGTCACCGGCGCGACGCCGGAGCCCAGCGTGCCCTCGGCGGCGACGCACAGGGTCACGCCCGCCCCGTGGGACGCCGAGACCGTCGTGCCGCCGTCGATCTCCAGCCCTCCGCCGGGAAGGTGCCGGACCTCGACCCGCCGGCCGAGCGCGCGCCCGGCCACCACGGCCGTACGGGCCTGACGCTCGGCGTCGCCGTCCGGGCCGTCCGGAGTGTGCGGCTCGACCGCGACCGCGACCCGCGCGCCGACCAGGTCCTCCAGCGTGCGCTCAAGGTAGGACCCGAGGAGCGGGGTCACCCACGGGCCGCGCCCGTCCTTCTTGCGCACCGCCTGCAGGCGCAGGCCTTCCCACCTTTCGACGACCTCGCCGGCCGGTGTGCGCACCGCGATGTCGTAGATGTAGGTGTCACCGACGCGTTCCCGCTCGGTGGCGCAGTAGCGCAGCTCGCCCGCCGCCGCCAGCGCGGCGCCACCGGGGTGGATCCGGTCGATCCCGACCGGCAGCAACGTGGCGTCCGGCACGCAGACCTGGTTGCCGTGCATCAGCGCGTCGCGCATGCCCGGGTCGCCGAGGAGCAGCTCCCCGGACAGGAAGCCGGCGAACCAGTCCCTGGCCGAGATCGCGGCCACGTCGGCGTCCACGTGCCGCGCGGCGGCCCTGTGGTAGCGGCGCAGGCGGTGGAACCGCCCGCCCTGGAACAGCACGTCGCCGTACAGCTCGGTGGCCGGGTCCAGCGGGACGACCGGCAGGCCCTCGCCGATCTGGCTCGGCGGGCCCTCCGGCGCCGCCTCGCCGGTGAACCGCAGCCGCGCGCGGAAGTGGTCCACCTCGAAGCCGGTCTCCGCGCTGCGGATGGCGACCTCGACCGTGTCGTCGTCCTCCGTGACGGTGGCGGCGATCCGGATCGTGGTGCTGCCCTCCGGCGGCACGATGATCGGCCGCAGGAACTCGGCGTTCTCGATCACCGGGACCGCTTCGCGCCCGATGGTGGCCGAGGCCACCTGCGTCATGGCCTCCATGCCGAACACGGCCGGGAACAGCAGGTTGCCGTCCAGGAGGTGGTCGGCCAGGTAGAGGTCGGTGCCGGCGTTCATCTCGGCCTCGGTGACGAGCTCGACCCCGTGGTAGCGGATCAGCGGCTTGTCGACGAAGCGCAGCAGCGGAAGCGACGGCAGGTCGTAGCGGACGGTGTCGATGCCCTCGGTGCGCCCGCTGATCACCACGACGGTGGGGACGTCGGGGTCGGCGACCAGCCGCCGCATGATCTGCACCCCCTGCTCGGGGGAGATCGGCGCGATGCCCTTGGCGGCGAGGCCCTCGACGACCGAGAGCCGCTCGCCCATGCCGACGTCGGACCAGACCGACCACTCCATGCAGATCGCGCGGCACCGCGGGTGCCGCTCGCCCACCTCGCGGGTGAGCTCCGCCAGCCAGTCGTTGGCCGTGGAGTAGTGGGCCTCGCCATGCAGGCCGGCGCGGCCGATGATGCTGCCGAAGGACACCAGCAGGCGGAGCCGTGCCGGGTCGACGGCGTCGAGCACGTTGCGCAGGCCGTCGACCTTCGGGGCGAAGGTGCGCCGGAAGGCGGCCATGTCGAGGGTCGACAGGCCTCCGGGCTCGTTGCGCCCCGCGCCGTGCAGCACGGCGGTGACGGATCCGAGCTCCGCCTCCAGTTCGGCGATGCCGCGCCGGACCGCGCCCGCGTCGGTGACGTCGGCCCGGGCGTAGCGGACCGTCACGCCGGACTCGGCCATCCTGCGGAGGTTGTCGGCCAGCTCCTGGTCGGCGGCCGGGTCGGAACGGCCCAGCACCGCCAGCTTGGCGCCGGTGTCGGTCGCCACCGCCAGAGCGCACTCGGCGGTGATGCCCTTGCCGCCACCGGTGACCAGCAGCACGTCGCCGCCGTCCAGCGGCTGCTCCGTACGGGCGGACCTCACCGGCATGGCGCGCATCGTCGGCACCCGGCGCACGCCATCGGCGTCGTAGAACGCCTCGGCGAACCTGGTGGTCGACGCCACCTCGGCCACGACCCAGGAGACGGCCTCGGGGGCCGCGGGCACGTGGACGATGGTGGTGCGCAGGTGAGGGGCCTCAAGCTGGAGCGTCTTGGCCAGACCCGCGGCGCCGCGGTCGTGCTGCACCACGACGAACCGCGTGCCGGACGGGCCGGCGATGGCCGCCTTCGCGCCCAGCAGCGCCTGCTCCAGGTGCTCCTCGGCGCAGTCCCGCGGGAGGACGACCAGGACACCGGAACCGACCTTGCCGCTTTCGAGCGCCTGCCGCAGCGGCCCGGCGAGCGGGGAGTCCCCGGCCGCGTAGAGCTGCCACTGGCCGTTCTCCTGGGGCGAGGTCCGCGCGGGGAGGCGCAGTTCGTCCAGGTCGACGGAGAAGGGCCGTGCCCAGGACGCGGCCCCGGCCACCAGCGTCGCCGGGGCGGCCGTGGCGGAACCGGCGTTGGCCGCCAGCGCGTCGAGCGCCTCGGACAGTTCGCGAAGGCTCGCCGTCGCGAGGTTGGTCGGCGCCTGGGAGGCGGGCACGCCCAGCTTCTGGGTGGCCTGGTCGATGATGTGCATCACCGTGACCGAGCTGAGGTGCAGCTCGTCCAGCGGCCTGCTGTCCTCGCTGACCATCTCCAGCGGCAGCTCGGCCCGCTCGGCCGCGAGGCGGCGCAGCAGGTCGATGCTCGACTCCGCGGCGTCCCCCTCGGCCGGCGCCGCGCCGGAGGCGACGGCGGGGGCGGCCTTCAGGGGCTCCTCGGCCCGGCGGACGGTGCCGCTGATCTGGATCTGCGGCGCCTTCTCGACGGGGCTCTGGAAATAGGTGAACTCGGTGCCGACCGCGAGGGGCCTGACCAGCCGGCCGTGGAAGAGCTCCTCGTGGACGATCGGGACGCCGGCGACGTAGGCCGCGCCGGCCACCCGGAGCAGTCCGGTCAGCGACTCGTCGTCGGTGTCCAGCGCGACGGCCGGGACGTCGGTGACGGACGCCGCCAGCCCGCTGAGCACGCGACCGGGACCGACCTCGACGAGGAGGTCCATGTCCTTGGCGGCGGCCTCCACGGCCTGGGTGAACAGGACCGGATCGGTGATCTGCCTGCGCAGCAGCGCCGGGATGTCGGTGTCCGGAGTGAGCGTCACCCCGCTCACGGTGGAGACGATCGGCCGGTCGACCGGCCCGAAGTCCTCCCCGGCCAGGTGCTCGCCGAACTCCTCGGCCGCCGGTGCGACGAGCGGGGAGTGGAAGGCGTGCGACACCGGCAGCTTGGTCCATTTCAGGCCCGCGCCGGCGGCCTTGCGGCCGAACTCCTCGATCGCGTCGACCGGTCCGGCGACGACGGTCTGCTCCGGCCCGTTGTACCCGGCGATGACGACGGGCAGCTCGCCCGCCAGCTCGGTCACCGTGTCGGGTGTGGCGCGGACGCTGGCCATGGTGCCCGAGGCGCTGTGCTCGGTCATGGCCTTTCCGCGGACGGCCGCGACCCTCAGCAGGGTCTCCTCGTCCATCGCGCCGGCCCAGTGCAGGGCGGAGATCTCGCCCAGGCTGTGCCCGACCGCGACGTCCGCCTCCACGCCGATCGCGGCCAGCGCGCGCAGGCCGGCCATGGAGCCGGTCACGATGCGCGGCTGGGCGACCGCCGTGGCGACCATGTCGCCGGTGGTGGGCAGGTTCGCCTTGAGGTAGATCTCCTCGGCCTCGGCGAAGCGCCGGCGCAACGCGCCGCCGCTGGTGCCGCGGCCCGAGCCCTGCCCGGGGAACAGGAAGCCGACCCGGCCCGGCCCGTCGGCCTGGCCGAAGAAGGCCCGGCCGTCGGGGGCGAACAGGCTGGTCTCGCCCGCGTCGAGCGCGGTCAGCACCCGCTGGAGCTGCCGCTCGGCGTCCTCGGGCGAGGACACCACGACGGCGGCCCGGTACGGCAGTTCGCGCAGGTCGCGCTGAAGTGTGGCCGCGAGGTCGGCGAGCTGGCCGTAGGACACCTTGATCACGAAGTCCGCCAGCTCGGCGACCCGCTCGCGAAGCGCCTGCGGCGAGGCCGCGTCGGCGAGGAGCAGTTCCGCGTCCTGCAAGGAGGAGGCCAGGCTCTTGGTGCGCGTCGAGAGCGGCGCGCGCTTGCGGGGCCCGGAGTTCTCCAGCACGACGTGGGTGTTGATGCCGCCGAAGCCCATGGCGGTGATGCCGGCGCGCACGGGCGCCCCGGCCGGCCAGGGCTCGGCCTTGCGAAGGACGCGGAGCTTCGCCGACTCGCCGGTCAGGACGTCGTGCGGGTCGACGCAGCCGATGGCCGGCGGGAGCACCTGCTCGTGCACCGCCATGGCGGCCTTGATCAGGCCGGCGACGCCGGCCGCGGCCTTGGCGTGCCCGATCATCCCCTTGATGGAGGAGACCGCCGCGCGCGTGGCGCCCGGGTCGGCCTCGGCCCGTGCCTCGGACAGCGCGGTGAGCTCGGTGGCGTCCCCGACGGGGGTGCCGGTGCCGTGGCCCTCGAACAGCTCCACGGTCTCGACGCCGAAGCCGGCGCGCTCGTAGGCCCGCCGCATCGCGAGCTTGTAGCCGCTGACCTCGGGCCGGGTGATCCCGCCCTTGCCGTCGGAGGAGATGCCCCACCCGGCGATGGTCGCGTAGATGCGGTGACGGGCCTTGACGGCCTCCTCCTCGCGCATCAGCACGATCATGCCGCAGCCCTCACCCGGCCAGAAGCCGTTGGAGTGCCGGTCGTACAGGCGCATCTCGTTCTTGGCCAGGGCTCCGGTCTTGGCGAAGCCCACGATCTCGAACGGGTCGATCGAGAGGTCGACGCCGCCGACGATGGCCACGTCGATCTCGTTGTCGATCAGCGCCTTGCACCCCGTCGTCACCGACAGCAGCGACGAGGAGCAGGCGCCGTCGACGGTGTAGCCGCCGCCGTTGAGGTCGAAGTAGTTGCAGATGCGCCCGGCGATCGTGTTGGACAGGCCACCGGCCAGGGTGTCCTCGTCGATCGAGGGGAACGGGCTCTTGTAGGTGACCTCCAGGTCGGCGAGGAACGTGGCCAGCCGGTCGTCGTCCCAGCCCTGCTCCTTGAGCTGCGCGGCCACGGTGCGGCGCACGTACGGCCAGCGCAGGCGCATGACGTTCGCGCGGGTGAACTCCCCGGTAAGGGTGTTGCCCACGACCACGCCCGTGCGTTCCTTGGGCAGGCCCTCGGCGCCGGGGAAGCCCGCGTCGGCCAGGGCGAGGCCCGCCATGTCGAGCGCGAGCCAGTGGGTGAGGTCGGTGGAGCGGTACGTGGAGCCGCCGATCTTGTAACCGACGCGGTCGAACTCGTAGCCCTCGATGACCGCCGCGGTGCGCGCGTAGAAGGTGTCCGGGTGCGCCGGGTCGGCGTTCCAGTAGTCCTCTAGGCGCATGCGCACGTCGGGCAGTCTCCGGAAGGCGCGGCGACCGGCGAGAGCGTTTTCCCACAGCTCTCTCGGCGAGGTGGCGTCCGGGTACCGGCACGCCATGCCGACGATCGCGATCCTGGTCATACGGTCGCGACCTCTTTCCCTGCGGTCGGGACCCTCTCTACGGGAACCTCGGAGGCGCCCTTGCGCGCCTCGGCCTCACGCTGCTCGCGTGCCTTGTTGACGAAGTGCAGCGCCCAGAAGAAGCCGCCGCGGATGGCGCAGACGCCGGCCGTGGCGAAGAAGAGCGCGTAGGAGATGTGCACCGCGGTCAGCAGGCCGTACAGCAGGGCGATGCCACCGCCGAAGGCGACCTGGGAGGCCGGCTTGGACGGGCTGGTGCCCGGGTCGGTGACCATGTAGTTGCTGAAGAGCACGAACGCGACGCCGGTCATCATCCCGAGTGCCGCGGGTATCGACGTTCCGAAGAAGATGCCGCGCACGATGGCCTGGAGGGCGAAGACGCCCACCCAGCCGAGGATCAGCGGCATGCGGTTCGTGAGCTTGCCGTTCAGCATCGTGCCGCCGAGGATGATGATCCCGGGGATGATCCAGTCGAACCAGGTGTCGGTGTGCTCGGTGAAGTGGTACGGCGGTGCGATGCTGGCCCAGGGCAGGAGCAGCAGGATGACCGCGATGCCGAAGTTCGACGGGTTCATGAAGTGCCGCATGCGGCCCTTGACCGGCGCTCGGAGCACCCACTTGGCGCCGACCGCGACCACGACTCCGAAGAGCAGCACCAGGATCTGGTCGTTGACGTAGATCAGCATGTTCATCGCGAGCGAGGTGATGTGCGCTGGATACAGGAACTGCACCAGGCCGCGGAACCCCAGGCCCGTGTAGCGCGGCGCGCGCTTCTCGACCTTGGCTCCGATGTACTCAAGCCCGATCTCGGTCGCGTAGCCGGTGGCGAGGGCGAAGAACGGCCACAGCCAGGGCTGCTCGAACCCGAGGACGGTGTATCCGAAGATGTTGAAGACGGAGATCGAGATCGCGAAGTTGCGCAGTGCGATGATCACCTTGGGGTCGTGACGCGGCGGCGCGGCGGCCTTCGTTTCAGCGGGGGCCTTCGTTTCAGCCATGTCGATCACTTCTCCTTGGCCTGCTGGCCGAGCACGAGGCAGTGCCAGCCCGTGGTCAGCTGAAGATCCTGGTCATGCACCTGTCCGGTGCGGTCACGCCAGCGGATGTGCACCTGCACCGGCCCGGTGACGTTCTGGCCCAGTCCGATGTGGACGTCGGTCGAGCGCCTGCCGGAGTGGCCGCTGCTGCCGTCGACGCGGCCGATGAACGAGCGGCCGTCCGCCGTCTTCACCGTGACCTGCGCTCCGGTGGCCGGTGAGCCCGGCGCGGGAAGCGTCCCGGCGACCGGGGCATCGTCGCGGGTGAGCCGCAGCCCGATGTACGAGCCGGCCGAGGAGCTCTGGTTCTGGTAGAAGACCGGCTCGCCCCACTGCCGGGCGACGGCGAAGTCCACGAGGCCGTCCCCGTCGGAGTCGCCGGTGGCGATGCCGCGCGTGGGCACCGGGATGGCGAGGCCGAGCTGGGGGGCGAGGTCGACGTAGCGGCCCGTCGGGCCCTTGGCGAAGAAGTGCAGCGTCTGGTTTCCGCCGATGTCGTCGCCGGCCTCCGCGTTGGGCCACCAGAAGGGGTTCTGCAGCAACTGGTCGTTGGCCGTGGCCAGCTCCTGCAGTTGCGGCCAGCGGTCGATCTGGCCCTTGACGAACCCGGTCGCCTGGGCGATCGAAAGCTCACCGGCGTTGTTGAAGTCCTCCATCTTGACGTCCCAGCCCCAGCCGGACCACGCCGTGCCGGAGGGGGCGCTCTCGTCCACCCACGGCGCCTCGCCGGCGCGCAGCTTGGCGCGCAGTTCGGCCTGGTTCTTCGACGTGGACATGAACTGGAGGTTGCTCTCCTCGATGCCCCACGACGTCGTGATGTTGCTGACGAACATGTCGAAGATGCCGTCGTGGTTGAGGTCGCCGAAGTCCACGCCCATGCCCTTGAAGGAGTCGTGGCCGACGGTCTTGGACTTGGGGATCAGGGCCGTGCGGACGCCCTCGATGGGCGAGAGCTTGATGTGCCCCGGCGTGGACTGGTTGTAGAACATCCGGTCCGGGCCGAAGTCGTTGGCCAGGTACAGCTCGGGAAGCTGGTCGCCGTCCAGGTCGGCCGCGGCGGCTCCGAGCTCCCAGCCCTTCGAGGCCTCCTTGGACAGGACGTTGTCCAGGCACTCGTAGGTGACCGTGGGCCGGTCGCCCTTGGTCGAACCGGTCCAGCGGAAGAAGTAGTCCTCGCCGCCGTTGTGGCCGTCGGACATCGAGTGGTTCATGTGGACGCCGCCGGCCACGGTGGAGTCCAGGACCGGGCTGTCGGCGAAGTAGTTGCCGATGAAGATGTCGTCGTGGCCGTCGCCGTCGAAGTCGGCGACGGTGGCGGCGTTGGTGTTCCACTGCGGGCCGGTGTACTCGCCGTTGGTGGAGTTCGCGCCGGGCACCAGCTCGGTCGGCAGGTAGGCGTCGGCGCTCAGCTTGGTCGCGTTCGGCTTCGCGAGGTAGACGATGGGCGTGCGGCCCCACATGTAGACCAGCAGGTCAAGGCGGCCGTCCTCGTTGTAGTCACCGGGGACGCAGCCCATGGGAGCCATGTGGTCGTTCATCGGCAGCGAGCCCGGGTTCAGGGCAAACGGCGCATACCGTTCAGAGCGGGCACCCGGGGTCGGCGTCACGACTGCCTGGTCGATACGTGTGTCGACGAGGCACAGGTCGTTGGACAGCCCGTCGCCGTCGAGGTCGTTCATCGCGATGGCCGCACCGACCGAGGAGATCCAGGCGTCGATGTGCTTGTAGTCCTGGTTCACCTTGCGGATCGTCCGCTCGGTGTATCCACTGGGCAGCGCGATCGACAACGGCTTGAACGAGAACTTGCTCGCGATGGCCGAGGTCTCGGCCGCGGAGTACGAAGGCAGACGGGCGATCAAGAAGACGCTCGTGACCAGCACGAGAGCGACGATTCCCGGGAGCTGCCTGCGCAGCCATCCAAGGGTCGCAGTCACGGGCTAACACCTCCAAGAGAGACAAATTGGTCGGCAATCCGCCGGCGCCACAATTCATAGGCCGGCACATCGCCCTGGATCTGCTGGTCGGGGCGCGATTCGTTGCTGATCCGCGCCGCCTGCTCCGGCGTCACGCCGCAGAACACCTGGGTCGCGATCTCTGTGGCGGGCACCACCAGTCCCGGCTTCACCCGGGCCTCGGCCGCGAAGGCGGAGCCCTGGGCGAGCTGGGGGCGGTACACGCCCGCCCGGTCCCTGAACTCCCGCAGCTCGTCCTCTTCGGCGCCGCAGGCATAGGTGGCGGCCAGGCCGGCGCCCGCGTACAGGTCGCCTCGCCGGTGCTCGGGGAACCGGTGGATCATCGTGGTGACCACGTCGACGTCGGTGCCTCCGACGAACCACATGGCCCGCCCGATGCCCTGGTCGATGACGCGGTTGGCGTACCCCTGCGGGGCGTCGGCCGGCCACGGGAACCTCGGGTCCTGGTACTGCCCGTGTACGTACTGCTCGGTGCGGAAGTAGGCCTGGTGGAAGCCGTATCCATCGAGCGCCAGGTAGCGCAGCAACGGGTCGGGCAGGTAGAGCTTGGACCACAGGAACTTCGGCAACCGCGCCATCGCCCAGCCGACGCCGACGTAGATCAGGTAGATCTGGGCGTCGCCCCGCCCCGCGAGGAAGCCGGCGACCTTCGGGCCGCGTGAGAGCGGCGTCGCGTCGAGGATGGCGAACCCCATGCCCGCGCCCTCGTAGGCGAAGCCGCGGAACCGCTTCGGGATCTCCTCCAGACGGTCCTCGGCCTCGGCGGGCGTACGTGCCTCGGCCGCGTACGCGTAACCGGTGAGGAACATCTCACCGACCTTCTCCAAGAGGTCACGGGCCTCCGGGCTCTTCACGTGGAAACCACGTGTCGAGAGCTTGGTCTCCGAGACGTTGGGTGTCAGAATACGGCTTCTCAATGACCGTAGAGTGCTGGCCAATTGCCTCTCCCTCCCCGCGGGGGTCATCCCTTTAACCGTGGGGTAATGTATGCCTAAATGTAGACATATGGGCTTACTTCGGGTCCACTTCAAACGTGCTCAGTAAAAGCCCGGAACCGTTGGCCGGGCAGCCTGAGACAGACCGCCCGGCCAAATCGGTCCCGCCCCCTGTGAAATTCGCCGGCGCCGCCGGAAGTCGTCCGTGTCAGCTCGGAACACGGTCTCCGGACGAAATGAAATGCGCGCGGATCGCGCGCCGCCACAATTCATATGCGGGAACCGAATCGGTACCGCCGGACTCCACCGCGGTGCTGTCGGCGAGCGCCACGGCGCCCTCCATCGACAGGTCGGCGAGGATCGCGGCGGCCATCTCGGTGTGCGCGGGCACGAAGCCCGCGAAGTCGCGCGCCTTGGCCGCGAAGACCACCCCCTGGGCCAGCTCGGGGTGGTGGACGCCTGCGGCGCGGCGCAGCGCGGTGAGGCCCTCGGCCACCGAGCCGCCGGCGAACGTCGCGGCCAGGCCGACCCCGCTCCACAGGTCCGCCTGCCGGTGGGCGGCGAAGCCCTTGACCCTCGCGGCGATGTCGGGGACCTGCCCGGCGTGGATGAACCACAGCGCGCGGCCGATGCCCTGGTCGACGGCTCGCAGGAAGTAGTCGGGAGAGCCTTCCCACGCGTAGGGGGCGGGGACGCGCTGCTCGTCGACCCAGCGCCGGGTGTCGAAGTAGGCGCGGTCGAAGCCGTACCCGTCGACCGCCAGCCAGCTCATGGTCGGGTAGTACGCCGAGCCGCTCAGGTCGGGCATGATCTTCTTCCACAGCGGCCTGGGGAGCCGCGCCATGGCGAAGCCGATGCCGATGTAGGTGAGGAAGATGTGCGGCTGCCCGGGGCCGAGCAGGAGATCGCGGGTGCGGGTCCCCCTGCCTCCGCCCATCGCGTCCACGATCGTGAAACCCATCGTCGCGCCCTCATAGGCGAATCCGCGCAACTCCTGGTCGACCATGCTCAGGCGGCGCTCCACCTCCCACTGGTCACGCGCGTCGATTCCCCATTCGAAACCACAGATCACCGCCTGGGGAATGGCCTCCAGTTTGCGCGTGGCGGCCGACGGCGTGGACGGGAAACCGCGCACGCTGAAAGTGACGTCGGCCAGTGACGGAGTCAGCACGAGCCTGCGCAGTGAACCTAACAGGGTTGGCATAATGCTCCTCGTCTTTTCGCCGCCAGCCGATGACGGTTACTCACACCAGCGTGACCATTTCATGGTCATATGCCGATCGTTGAGGCACATCTCCCTGATTGCTGTGCTATGTAATGATCTGTAGTAAATCTTGTTACCGCTGCGAAGAATGAAAGAAGCCCCCGCGTAAGCAGGGGCTTCAATGGGGCTCGGGCGGGGTTCCCCTAGCTAGGGCGTGTCTTCAATTGATCTTAAGTAGTGGATCATGGTCGGGTGAGACTCGGACGCTCCCGGGGCGGCCAGACCGGCAAGATCCATCCTGAGAGGCCTGGCCGAGGTTCGCTGCGGTACGGCCGTGCTCGATAGGGGCGCCGGGATCAGCGGCGCACTTCGCCACGCCCGCTTGGCGCCGTGACCCGAGAAGGCAGTGGCCGCGCGGGCTCGGGGCCACATACGTTCGTCTCCATGGTCGACGCGACTCTCGGGCATCCGCGCCTCGCCGCCATCTACGACCCACTCGATCCGGACCGCAGCGATCTCGACGCGTATCTCGCGATGGCGGAGGAGTTCGGCGCGCGGTCCGTGCTGGACATCGGGTGCGGTACGGGCGTGTTCGCGCTGCTGCTCGCCGAGCGCGGGCGGGAGGAGTGGGCGGAGTGGACGCGCGAGACCACGTACCGCATGACGGACATCCCGGGCGTCGGCCACATCGAGACCTGGGCCGAGCTGAGGGACGTGAGCCTGCCGCTGGTGAGCTTCCGGGGTACGCATGTGTTCACTGCGGACGAGGACGTACTGACCTCGGAATCGACACTTCGCTTCCGCGAACGTACGGAGATCGAGCGGGACTTGCACGAGCACGGCTTCGTCGTCGAGGACGTACGCGACGCACCCGACCGGCCGGGCAAAGAGTTCGTGTTCGTGGCGCGGCGCGGTACCGCGAAGCCCGTCCTTCCCGGAATGCCCTAGGGAGCGTGCGCACCGCACAGCGCCGAGCAGACGGGACTCGAAGACACTCCCTAGCCGGCCCATCCGCTGACGCGCCAGGCGGCGGGACTGGTGCTCGGCGCGGCCGGCCGGCGTGCGGAGCGGGCGCCGTCGACCCACGCGGAGGCGGCGGCCGCTTCGGCGCGGGCGGCGGAGGCGGCACGGGCGGTCAGCACCGTGATGAGCGCCGCCAGTTCCTCTGGTGTCGGGTTGCCGCGGATCACCTTCAGGTACAAGCTCTGCGCCACGTCGTACCTCCACGTCGGAACCGGCCCTCTACAAGGCTCCTATGAGGGTCCCGCGCGGGCCGCGACGGCCGCATCTTCTCAAATGCGCACCTGTAATGCGATTTTCGTCGCCTTCCGAACTCGCGCCCCGTGACGACGTGTCAAGCGCTGGGCGTGGCAGGAAGCGGCAGCGGCCGGGCAGCTTGCTGACTCGCCGAACCCTGTCCCGCCGGTCGAGGAAAGCGCAGAGTTGGTGGTGCGAGAACGAATGACAACCGAGTAAAAGGGGTCAAGACAATGACGAACGCAGTGGCCTTTCCCTCCCACCGGGACATAATCGTCGAATTGCCGGCCGTCGCCGAGTCCGATGGCCACTCGTGCGGGCTTGAATGGCCGGAGCGTGCCCCGCTCGTTCCGCTGGGTCACGAGGGCGCCGCCTCGCCGCACATCGAGCTGAACACCGATGAGCCGGGGATTCGCGGCCTGTTCAGGTTCCGCCCGGAAACGGCCCTACCTTTGAACGCGCTTTCCGAAGTCCTGCTGTGCGGAGAGAGCACGCTGAGCCGCGGTGAACGCGAACTGATCGCAGCCTACGTGTCCGCGCTGAACCAGTGCCGTTTCTGCTTCTACACCCACGCGGCCTTCGCGGCAGTGAGGGCGCCCGAGGGAATGACTTTGGTGGAGGAGGTCTGCGCCGACCTTGAGACCGCGCCCGTCTCCGACAAACTGCGGGCCCTGCTCGCCATCGCCGGCGCCGTCCAGCAGGGCGGGAAGCGGGTCTCCAAGCAGCACGTGGCACAGGCTCGCGCGGCCGGCGCGACGGACACCGAGATCCACGACACCGTACTGATCGCCGCGGCGTTCTGCATGTACAACCGCTACGTCGACGGGCTTTCCACCTTCGCCCCCGACGACCCCGCGGTCTACGCCGCACGGGCGAAGATGACCGGCGGATACCTCGCCGTGCTGGCCGATTCACAGCGCCAGGCGGGATGACCGGGCCGTAGGTGCCCGAGCCACCCGGCCACCGCGTGACCTTTGACCTCTTGGTCCGCGGAGGCCGGGTGGCCCTGCGTTTGTCACGAGAATGACGTGTGCCGCGTTTTGTTTACGAGAAGAAGTCGTCGATCACATAAGAATCGTAGGGGAAGCTCCAGCGCTCGGCGATTTTGCCGCCGACCATGCGGAACACGTGGACACCGCGCTCGTCGAGGATCTTGCCATCATGGTTTCCGCGGATCCGGAGGAGGACGGCGACGTGCTCGTCGTCGGCGAGAAACGCGTCCGGGTCGTACCGCAGCGAACTGCCGGTCTGGTCTCCGAGCTTCGCGAGATAACTTAATACGTCGGCCCTGCCGGTGTGGTCGCCCGCGAGTGAACCTTGGCCGGGAACGTGGAATACCACGTCTTCCGTGAGCAGATTGTCGCGGATGAAGTCCAGGTCACCCTTGGCGATCGCGTCGTAACTCTCGCGGGCTGGGTTGACGTTGGGATGTTCGGACATGAACGGCCTCCTGGAGATGGTGCGGATCTTTTGGGGGGCGACGGTGACGCTACGCCTGGCCGTGGGAGCAAACAAGGGAGTAAGGACAGACTTACCGTATGGTCACGTGCCGGTAACGACGCTGAGAAAAGTCGAGGAACGCCCAATGAAGAGGCCGGAGAAACCGCCCGTTGACAGCCGGGGCGTCATGTAGCGAACATGAGCGTCTGTCGGATGGATCTGTTCGCCCATGACTGCGTATGAGGTGCCCCCTCAGCGCCGGTGAGGAATCGACCATGCCCCACATCAGCCTCAACTCAGACGAGCCGGGGATCCGCGGTCTGTTCCGGTTCCGCCCGGAGACCGCTCGCCCGCTCAACGAGCTGGTGGAGGTACTGCTCTGTCAGGAGAGCACACTGTCCCGCGGCGAGCGGGAGCTGATCGCGGCGTACGTGTCGGCGCTGAACCAGTGCCGCTACTGCTTCTCCGCCCACGCCGCCTACGCGGCTGCGCAACTCCCCGAGGGGATGGCGCTGGTAGAGCAGGTCCGCGCCGACCTCGACGGCGCGCCCGTGTCCGACAAGCTGCGGGCCCTGCTGACCATCGCCGGCGCGGTCCAGCAGAGCGGGCAGAACGTCACCGGCAAGGACGTCGACGAGGCCCGCGCGGCGGGCGCGACGGACACCGAGATCCACGACACCGTGCTGATCGCCGCGGCGTTCTGCATGTACAACCGCTACGTCGACGGCCTGGCGACCATCGCCCCCGACGATCCGTCCGGCTACGCGGCGCGGGCCGAACGGATCGTCTCGCTCGGCTACCTGGGGCTGCTCGCCGAGTCACAACACCAGGCCTGACACCACTGACGTCAGTCGACGCCCGCCCCACCCCCCGAAGAGCGCCGAGCAGAACGCGTACGCCCGACCGACGCCCGTGGAGGACACACCCATGGCCAGCCATTCAAGCGCCTTACCACCCCGAGCAGACCTGCTCACCTCGTTGAACACCGACTACCACCGGGCAGGGCTGAACGTCTTCCTGGTGATCGTGCTGGCGCACTGGGCCGAGCACGTGGCGCAGGCGATCCAGATCTACGCCCTGGGCTGGCCGGTCCCGGAGGCGCGCGGCGTGCTCGGACGGCCGTTCCCCTGGCTGGTGACCTCCGAGTGGATGCACTACGGCTACGCGCTGGTCATGCTCGTCGGGCTGATCGTGCTCCGCAAGGGCTTCACCGGCCGCTCCCGCACCTGGTGGAACATCTCGCTGGGCATCCAGGTGTGGCACCACCTGGAGCACCTGCTGCTGCTCCTCCAGGCGCTGACCGGCTACCACCTGCTGGGCAGGCCGGTGCCGACCAGCATGATCCAGTTGCTGGTCCCCCGCGTCGAACTGCACCTGTTCTACAACGCGATCGTGTTCGCGCCCATGGTGGTGGCCATGTGGCTGCACCGCAAGCCCACACCGGTGGAGCGGGCGTCGATGAACTGCCGCTGCGCGCCCGCCGCGGCCTGACCGCCGATCGGTCCCCTTCCTCGATGGCCCATGGAGTGCTCATGCCCCTGATCGCGTCAGCCGCCGGCTCACCCGGCACCGCGGCTCCGCCCCGCCACCGCACACCGGCCTCCCGGCCGCTGAGCAGGCCGGCTCAGGCGGAGCGTGAGGTCTGATGGCGAATCCCGGCGAGCACGTCCACCGTTACCTGATCATCGGTGCCGGCCCCGGCGGGCTGCAGCTCAGCTACTTCCTGCAGCGTGCCGGAGCCGACTACCTCACCCTGGAACGCGAGGACTCCCCCGGCGGCTTCTTCCGCCGCTACCCGCGCCACCGCAGGCTCATCTCGCTGAACAAGGTGCACACCGGCGAGAAGGACCCGGAGATCGCCCTGCGCTGGGACTGGAACTCCCTGCTCAACGACTCACCTGACCTGCTGTTCCCCCGTTACTCGCAGGACTACTTCCCCTGCGCGGACGACCTGCTGCGCTACCTCGCCGACTTCCAGCGGGAACACGCGCTCAACGTCCGGTTCTCCACTCCCGTCGATCGCATCGAGAAGATCGACGGGACCTTCGTCGCGCACGCCGGGGACGAGGTGTTCCGCGCCGAATGCCTGATCATGGCCACCGGCTGGGGCGGCCCGCACATCCCCGACATCCCCGGCATCGAGCTGGCGGTGGGGTACGAGGACGTCGCGGAGTCCGCGGAGGACTTCACCGACAAGCGCGTGCTCATCCTCGGGAAGGGCAACTCGGCGTTCGAGACCGCCCAGGCCATCCTCGGCCAGGCCGCCATCATCCACCTCGCCAGCCCGAGCCCGGTGCGGCTCGCGTGGACGAGCAAGCACCCCGGCCACGTGCGCGGCCAGTACGGCGCCCTGCTCGACAGCTACTGGTTCAAGACCCTGCACGGCGTGCTCGAATGCCAGGTCGACCGGATCTGGCGCGAGGGCGACCGCTACAAGGCCGCGATCACCTACACCCTGGCCGAGGGCGAGCAGGCGATCCTCGAATACGACACGGTTCTGCGCTGCACCGGCTTCACGATGAACACCGGCCTGTTCGACGAAACCTGCATGCCCGAACTGGCCCCGAACGGGCGGATGCCGGCCATCCGGCCGGACTTCCAGTCGGTGAACGTCGAGGGCCTCTACTTCGCCGGCACCCTGATGCAGGCCCGTGACTTCAAGCGCGCCTCCTCCGCCTTCATCGACGGGTTCCGCTACAACCTGCGCACCCTCGCCGCCCTCCTCGCCGAGCGCTACGAGGAGGCGCCCCTGCGCCAGGAGGTCCTGCCGGTCGACCCCGACCAGCTGACCGCGACCATGCTCGACCGGGTCAACTACAGCTCGGCGCTGTGGACCCAGTTCGAGTACCTCTGCGACGTGTACGTCGTGGACGAGGCGGCCGGGCAGATCCTGCACTACGTGGACCTGCCCGAGGACTACGCGGTCGAGCGGTTCGCCGGCCACCCGCTGTACTTCACCGTCACCCTGCGGTGGGGCCGCGAGGACTACGGCGACGTGTTCGCGATCCAGCGGCACCCGACCCCGGAGCGGGCACACGAGAGCGCCTTCCTGCACCCGGTCGTCCGCGCTTGGCGGCACCGGGAACAGGTCGGCGAACGGCACCTGCTGGAGGACCTGCTGGCCCAGTGGCGCGACCCGGTCAGGCACGTGCGGCCGCTGCGCGCGTTCCTGGCCTCCCGCCTCGGCGCCACGGAAGAACGGCCGGACGACCCGTCGGACGCGCCGGACCAGGCGCCGGGCGCGCCGTCGGACGCGCCCGCCTGAACGTCCGTGAGCGCGTCAGGCCCGCCCAGCTGAGCCGTTCGGAGTGACCAGGTGCTCCACCAGGTGGTCGACCACGTCGGCGACCCGCCCACGCCGGTCGTGGGCGGCGCGCTGGCGCGCCGCCCCGGTGCCGTCGACGCGCAGCCGCTCCAGCCGGTGGGTCACCATGGCGAGGTCGCCGGTCTCCTCCAGTGCTGGACGAACGTGCCGCAGCAGCCCCGAGAGCAGGTCTCCGGCCGGTCGCAGCCCGCCGGACACCGGGTCGACGCCGTGCCCGTCGAGGCCGTCGCGCGCCGCCCGCCAGTACGCCACCCGCAGCCGCTCGGCCGACAGGGGCGGGCCTGGATCGCCGCGATCCACCCGCTCCAGCGACACCACCACCAGGGCGCGCACCACGGCCGCGAGCAGCGCGGACTCCTCGGCGGTGGCGGGCACGTCGGTCACCCGGACCTCCAGCGTGGGCAGCCGCGACGAGGGCCTGATGTCCCAGAAGATCGTCCCGGGGTCCACCAGGGCCCCCGACTCGGTCAGCGCGCCGACCAGCTCGTCGTACTCGCCCAGCGAGGCGAAGTACGGCGGCGGCCCGGCCACCGGCCACTTGCCCCAGCTCAGCGTGCGCCAGCTCGCGTACCCGGTGTCGCGGCCCGTCCAGAACGGCGAGTTGGCCATCATCGCGATCAGCACCGGCAGCCACGGGCGCAGATGGTTGCTCACCAGCACGGCCCGCTCACGGTCGGGCAGGTGTACGTGGACGTGGCCCGCGCAGATGCTCTGCTCGTCGTGCAGCGCGCGGTAGTTGGCGATGCCCACCCCGTACCGGGGATCGTCGGTGATCGGGGGCGGGACCACGTCGCCGAGCACCGGCGTGCCGGAGGCGACCAGGGCGAGCCCCTCCGCGCGGGCCGCGGCGGCCACCGCCGACCGCATCCGGCGCAGCTGGTCCTCCAGCTCGGAGACGGACGCGCACGGCGCCGTCTTGGCCTCCACCTGGAACCGGGTGATCTCGGCGCTCACCATGTCGCCCAGCTCCGCCCCGGCTCGCTTCACCACCGAGGCCGCCCTCGGCGCCACCTCCCGCGTGACCGGGTCCACGACCAGGTACTCCTCCTCCACCCCCATCAGCGGGCAGACCGCATCGAAAGGTAGCGGCTGTGGTGCTTCCACGATCGCCGTCATCCCAACTCCCACCTTGGAAAAGTTCACCTATAACCGGCGTCCGCGCCTCGACGACACGGGGCGGACCGCTTCTCGACCACGCCACGTTACCCAGCACATCCCCGATTCGCAGGCGTCAAACGGCATTTCACCCGGAAGAGCACCCTGGAATAAATATCGACGAGCCCGAATATGGGTTATTTCACGATAAATGCCCGTTTCGTAATAGCCGGTGCCCAAGCTCCACGATCATGCGCCGTCTTCTCCCGCTGCTGCTGGTGTGCGCCTTCACGGCCGCCTGTACGGCGGACCCCCAGCCCGGGTCGCTCCCCCTGTCGGTGCCACGGTGGTCGGCGACGCCGCTGGTCTCGCCCACACCGTCCCCCTCCCCGGCGGCGCGGCCGACCTCGGAGACACTGCCGCTCCCGTACGACCGGACGGCCGCGGTGGACAGCCGGCTTTACACCGCCCCGCGGGCGAAGGCGAACTGCGCGATCCCCGCGATCAGGACGGGTAGCTGGACGTCCATGAAGCGCTACCTGGGGGCGGTCTCCTCGTGCCTGGACCGGATCTGGGCGCGCGAGTTCAAGCGGACGCGGATCTACTTCAGCCCGCCCAAACGCAAGTTCGTGCGGCACCGCGTGAAGGACCGCGACTGCGGGCTCATGCCCTCCAAGGAGGCGGACGGCACCTACTGCGACGACTCCAGGATGTACTACGTCCTCGTCGAGCGCGCCGACCTCCAGCCCGGCGGCGCGGCCTGGGTGGCGGAGGTGACCGCCCACGAGTACGGCCACCACCTCCAGAACATGGCGAACATCAGCGACTACGCGTGGGACGAGGACACCGCGACCAGGTCGAAGGCCAAGAAGGACCTCCTGAGCAGACGGCTCGAACTCCAGGCCGAGTGCTTCGCGGGCGTGGCGCTCAAGGCGATGGGCGACGAGATGCCCGCGTGGTGGGAGTTCCGCTCGTGGTACTCGGGAACGCTCCCGGACAAGTGGACCCGCGACCACGGACGACTTTCCACCCAGCTGAGATGGCTCGAACGCGGCTACGACTCCGCCAGCCCCAGCGCCTGCAACACCTGGACATCCCCCAAAAGCGACGTCACCTAGTCACCGCCCGAACCTCACCGACGTCCTCTGATCGAGTGTCGAGGGAGGGGTGTGACGTCATTTCGGCGAGCACTTCGAGGGGGCTGGTCAGCAGTTTGGAGAAGGCGAGTTCGGCGGCGCCGATCAAGGTGGCGTCGTCTCCGAGAGCCGAGGTGCGGAGTCGCACCTTCTCGCGGGAGATCACCAGCACGTTCGCCTCCACCCGGCTGTGGACCTGGGCCGCCGAGCCCGGGTAGACCTCACGGAGCATCCCACCGAAGATCACCAGGCCCGGGTTGAACAGGTTGATCAGGTTCGCCACCCCGATGCCGAGCCAGTCGCCGATGCGGCGCAGCGCGTCCTGGGCCGCGAGGTCGCCGCGCTCGGCGGCCTCCACGACGGCCCGTACGCCGTCGCGGCCGGACAGCTCGGAGGACCGGCCGGCGGCGTCGAGCAGGGCCTGCTCGCCGACCTCCGCCTCAAGACAACCTCGGGAGCCGCACCCGCAGGGCCTGCCGTTGTAGGGGTTCACCATCATGTGCCCGAGCTCGCACCCGTACCCGCCATCGCCGTCGAGCAGCTTGCCGCCGACGATGATCCCGCCGCCCACGCCGACGTCACCGTGCAGGTAGACGAGGTTCTGGAAACCGATGCCCACCCCGCGCTGGTGCTCGGCCAGCGCGCCCAGGTGGGCCTCGTTGCCGACCGACACCGGCAGCCCGAACCCCAGCCTGAGGCCGAGCTCGGTACCGAAGGCCTGGTCCACCCAGCCCATGTTCGGCCCGAAGCGCACCATCCCGTCGCCGGGCCGGATCATGCCGCAGTAGGCCGCGCCGACTCCGGCGCACACCGGCTCCGACCCCGCCGCGCGGTGCATCTGGCGGGCGAACCCGGCGAGCACCCCGACCACGTCGTCGAGGTCGGCCCCGGCGCGCGGCCGTACCGCCTCCCTGCGGTCCAGGATGACCCCGCCCAGCCCGACCCTGGCGGCGACCAGGCGGTCCACGCGGATGTCGAAGGCCAGGACGTACACCCGGCCGGACTCCGGCCGGACCACCAGCGACGGCCGGCCCGCCTTGCCGGTGTCCTTGGGGAGTTCCTCGCGCACCAGGCCGGCCGAGGTGAGATCGGCGGTCAGCGCCATGATGGTGCTGCGGTTCAGGCCCATCCGGTCGGCCAGCTCCGTACGGGAGACCGCGCCGCCCAGGTGCACGTGCCGGAGCAGAGTGCCGAGATTGTGCCGGCGGATCTCTTCCTGGGAACGACCGGCTTTCAGCATCGTGGGGATCCTGACGACTCGGGGTTGTCATCGTCACGCGCCGCGACGGCGGGACAGGACATCCCCACCGACCGCAACAACTCGACAGATCCTGTCACAACGTGACGATACCAACCGGTAGCTGCGGGAGCACCTTCCTCAAAGGCTTGTCCCCCGACCGAGGGCAGGAGGGTACGGCCAGAGGTCTTCCGGCGTCAGGTGCCGGTCGTGCCGTTCGGATTGGCGGGGTCTGTCGCGTTCAGCCTGCGCAGTAGGTGCGCTCGTTCGGGCTCGGTGCCGGCCAGGGCGAGCGCCTCACGGTAGGCCGCCGCGGCTTCGGGGAGCCGCCCGAGACGGCGAAGGAGCTCCGCCCTGGCCGCAGGGTAGGGGTGGTATCCGCGTAGCCGGGGCTCGCCGGCCAGCGCGTCGAGCAGCGCCAGGCCCGCCTCCGGCCCGTCGCGCATGGCCATCGCCGCTGCCCGGTTCAGCGCGACGACCGGGGACGGCGCGAGAGCGAGCAGCACGTCGTAGAGCGCGACGATCTGCGGCCAGTCGGTGCTCGCGACGTCCGGCGCCTCGTCGTGCAGGGCGGCGATCGCGGCCTGCACCCCGTACGGACCGGGCGGGCCGCCGGTCAGCGCGACCACCACCAGGTCAGCGCCCTCCTCGATCATCGTGCGGTCCCAGCGGCCACGGTCCTGGTCGTCGAGCAGCACCAGCGCGCCGTCCGGTCCGGTACGGGCGTCGCGTCGCGCGTGGATGAGCAGCATCAGCCCGAGCAGCCCGGCGACCTCCCGCTCGGCGGGCAGCAACCGGCGCAGGATCCGGACCAGCCGGATGGCCTCCTCGGCGAGGTCGAGCCGCTGCAGGTCCGGGCCCGAGCTGGCAGCGTAGCCCTCAGTGAAGATCGAATAGATGACCTGGAGCACCCCCGCCAAGCGCCCCGGCAGCTCGTCGGCCCCGGGCACGCGGAACGGGATACGGGCCTCGCGGATCTTCTTCTTCGCCCGTACGATCCGCTGGGCCATCGTCGCGGAGGGAACGAGGAAGGCCCGCGCGACCTCGGGCGTGGTGAGTCCGGCGAGGCAACGCAGGGTCAGGGCCGCGCGATCGTCGGCGGGAAGGGCCGGGTGGGCGCAGGTGAAGAACAGCTGCAGCCGCTCGTCGGGCAGATCCTTGTTCGCGTCCGCGGGTGGGGCGGGATCGGCCCGGTCCGCCTCCACCTGCAGGATGGCGAGCCGGGCCGCGTACGCCTGGTCCCGCCTCAGCCGGTCGACGGCCCGGCGTCGTGCCGTCGTCAGCAGCCAGGCCCCCGGTCTGGCCGGAACGCCGTCGACCGGCCAGTGCACCAGCGCCGCTTCGATGGCCTCGGAGGCGACCTCCTCGGCCAGGTCGAGGTCACCGAAGCGGCGGACGAGCGAGGCGAGCAGCCGGCCGTGTTCCTCGCGGAATATCGACTCCAGGGAGGACTCGACAGGCGTCACGGCGCCCGAGACCCGCGCGTCCATCAGTTCCTCCCGAGGGGATCGTCGCCTTTGGGCGACGGGGGAATCGGGAGCGGGAGGGCCGCCAGGGCCCGAGCGTGCGGTGACCTGTCTGGTCTGCGCATCAGAGTTCTCCGTTCGTCGTCACG